>JASHOE010000288.1 GCA_030041275.1 Streptosporangiaceae bacterium | reverse complement strand
CGCGACTCGGGAGCGGCGTTGTCGATCAGTGCGTACATGGGAATGCCTCCGGTGCTCCACGGTCTTCGGTAGCTCCGAACACCTATCAAAGTGATATCACATTGATAGCCTACGGTCAAGATCGATAGAGGCGGAGACGGAACGGCCGGCCACGAGCGAATGATCCTTGTTCGGACGCCTGCTCGCTCCAGCGGTTGTCCGGCCGTCGCGGCAGCCGCGGACGCGCCAAACGCCCTCTTATCGCTCGTCTCGGGGACAGCTCACGAGCCGACGCGGGCCGGTTCTGCGACGGTTTGTAGCAGGCCGGTCGAGGTGTCGTAGACGTGGCCGGAGATGGTGGTCCTCGTCGAGACCTGGGGCGCATCGAGCAGCCTGGCCACGTCGGCCCGGACAGTTTCAGCGGGCACGGTCGCGGGTAGGGCCGCTAGCTCGCCCTCGTCGTACCCGGCGCGCTGCGCGAAGCCGTGCCGCAGTTCTGGATCTTCAAGCAGGCGGCTGCCGCAGTCGGTGTGGTGGATGACCGCGGCCTCGAAATACGGGCCTTCGGGGGCCTTGGCCTCGACGAGGTAACCGATATACGACAGGTCGCGGATGACCGCCGGGGTCACGCGGCCGCCAAGCGTCCGCGCCACGATGGCGTCGCCGAACTGGATTCCGAGGAAGTCAGCGGGATCCGTCCGCGGGTCGACGCAGGTGATGATGTACAGGCCGTTGAACGGCAGGAACGGAAGACGAGGGGTGTTGCGCCAGGCGCCGCTGCTGGCAAAGGCCTTGTTGCGCTCCATCAGTGCAGCGATGTTCGACATTGGTCTCGCCTTCCGTGGTCGGGCTGGCACCAAGCTCCATGCTCGGGCCCGGCGGAATCAAACCTGGCTACTCTGCGTGACGGCGCCGCGCGGCCAGGAGCAACGTGATCCACAATGCGGGAGCTGACGCCAACTGCGTTGATGGCGATGACCCAGCTCACCGGGCGTCGGCTGGCGTCAAGCTGAGCGCACCTCGAACAGGTGCTTCGGCGGGAAGCCCTTCCCATGCGGGAAGCACTCCCCATGACAATCGCGCTGCGCCTGCCGAATATTGCGAGCATGCGCTCGATTAACTTCGCCGCGATCGCCGCGGCCGCCGTCATCGGCACCATTCTGGTCGCTGGTTGCGACCCAGCAAGCGGACACGCATCCTTGCCTGTCGCCAGCACGCCATCCTTGCCTGTGGCCAGTACGCCGGCTTCCGACTCCGCAACGACCGGCCCGGCAGCCGGAACGTCGCGGACGGTTACGGCCACATCGGAGCCGCAAATCCCGATCTCAGTGGAATCCGACAGCCAGATGAAGGCCGCGGGCAACGACGGTCCGTCCTCCTCAATACTTCTTCCGACGTCCTGCCAGCTGACTGGCACGACGATAACGGCGCAGGGCATGTACACGAATGGCGGATTCGTGCCCAACGTGTATAACCGCTATGGCGACATCATTGTGTTGTACGTATTTGCTTCCCCCTCTCCTGGCTATGCGGCCGGGATGCAGCTCGGGGCGTCAGATGTCAGCGAGTCTCCCGTGCTGGGAAGCCGCGCCCCATGGCACGTCAGCCTCTCCATCTCCCCATCCCTCGGCGCGCCCGCCCGATGCGTCGTCGCAGCACACCCAACGCACGACGGTCAGTTCGCTCCGTAGGTACCGCCAACGACTGGCGCCTGTCCTCGAAGGCTTCCGCGTCGCTAGCAGATGTGGCCGCAGTCGGGCCGTCGGCGAGCTGGTCGTAGGCACTGACCAGCTCGCTGGCTGCGAGTTGGCACGGTCGACCGCAGGAGGCGGCAAGGCAGCTCAGGGCGGTGGCTGGAAGCTCGTCACCAGAGGCTGCCAGATGCTCTCGTACACCGCGGGCCAGTGGACGGCCGGGCCATAAAGCTCGATGGCGTAGCTGAGCTGACCGGGCCGGACGATGAAGGTCCGGTCGATCACGCGGACGCGGACGCCCTGGTAGACGTTGATGAACTGCCAGTCAGCGGCGTTGTAGCCGTCGTAGCTCACCTCGCGAAGTGAGATCTGCCGGTAGGTGGAATCGGTTGCGGCTTTCTCGGCTGCCTGCTGCCGCCAGTCAGCCAGCGCGTCGGCCTGCGGATGAGTGCTCCAGGCGACCACCAGGACAAAACCCGTGGGAGTCCCGGTGAACTGAACCTCGTCGGACGTCTTCGACGCGACGGACCAGCCAGGTGGGAGCCCGATCGTAAACCCGCTCGGGTCGTGGTAGGTGTGCCAGCGGGGCGCTGACACCGCCTGGCTAGCTGAGTGGCTGGTGCCAGCCGCAGGTCCGCCTGGCGCGCCGCCGGGCTTCCCGAGCACGAGGTACGCGACGACGGCCACGGCAACAACCGCAACAGCCGCTGCCGCCGCGCCGGCAAGGAGCCAGCCGCGGCTGCGGCCCCGCTCGACGTCGATCCGGCCTGGCGGTTCCATCGAGCGCTGCCGCGCCAGTGGCCTGGTTTCGCGGGGCTCCGCGCGAGCACCGTCCGGACCGCCGGCGGCGAGACGGGCTGTCTCCCGATCTGGTCGGCCGGGCGGGGCTCCGGACGCGACCGCAGTCCCATTGCGGCTGACGCTCGCTGCGCGCAGCAACGCGGCAGTGAAGTCGCCGCAGCTGTGGTAGCGATCACTAGGGGACTTGGCCAGCGCCCGGCCGACGACGGCATCCAGCTCCGCAGGCAACCCGTGACGGCGAGCCGACAGTGGCGGCGGAGGCTCGGACATGTGTGCGGTGAGAACGGCCATGACATTGTCGAGAGGGAACGGCGTCTCGCCGGTGAGCATCTCGACGGCTGCGCACGCCAGTGCGTACTGGTCCGCCCGGCCGTCGACGGGTCGTCCGCCGATCTGTTCTGGTGCGGCATAGTCGGCCGTTCCCAGGAACCTGCCGGTGCCTGTGAGCGAGATTGCCCCCGATGTGGCCTTGGTTAGTCCGAAGTCCGCTAGGTAGACGTGATCCGGCCGGCCCTTGCGAGCGTCCATCAGCATGTTTCCTGGCTTGACGTCGCGGTGCACCAGCCCGGCGGCGTGTGCAGCATCGAGTGCCGACGCCACCGATACCAGGATTGCGGTCGCCCGATCAACGCTCAGCGGACCTTCGCGAGCCAGCAGCGAACGAACGTCGCCGCCGGCAACGTAGCGCATGGCAATAAACAGCACGCCGTCTGCCTCACCGGCCTCGAACACCGGGATGATGTGCGGGTCGTCCACAGCCGCCGCAGCTCTTGATTCGCGAACGAACCGCTGGCGGAATTCCGTGTCCGACACGAGCGACGGGGCCATGATCTTCAGTGCCACTAGCCGGCCGAGCTGATGGTCGCGAGCCCTGAATACCATCGCCATGCCGCCGTGGCCGATCTGCTGCTCCAGCGTGTACTTGCTGATCCGGGAGCCAGGGCCGAAGCGGCTCTCCCCCCATCGCAGGTCGCTGACCATTCCACCTCCGGCTCGGCCGACGCCTGTGTCCAAACCACGTCATTGTCGCGCATCGAGCGACCAAGCTGGCACATTCCGGCCTGGCTGGTGCCGCAGCGTCCGTGCTTCCCCCGTTTCGGCACAGGGGCCGTCCGACGCAAAGTGCGGCGAAACCGTTGATGATCTGGGCTCACGGTCCTGCAGGCGGACAAACCCTTTCGAGGGATCGTGATCATCCTCGGCGAGGCCCAGGCCCCGCCCGCACGCTAGCCCTGCGCAATCGGTTGCACAAGATCACCGCGAAGCCGGTGCCGCTGCGGTTCGCCTGGCCAAATCTCGGCCGGTTCTGACGGCGGTGCGCACAGTCAGGCGAAGCGGCTGCCCTGCTCTCCGGGTCGCGCCGCCGCGCGCCGCTGCTTCACGACTCTGCGGGCCCGTGCTCCGCTTGCTGATCACGGCCCCGGCGTAAGCTCCGCGCCATGACCGTTGAGGTGACAGTGCGCACCATTGAGCCGACGCCGAAAGCAGTGATAGCAACGGCAACGACGTGGGCGGAGTTCCCGACGCGGTGGGCGCCGATGCTGGACACAGTGTGGAGCTTTCTTCGCGGCGAGGCTCCAGATGGGCTGCACAAGCACGGGCACAACCTCATGCTCTACAAGGACGACGTGCCGAACGTTGAAGTCGGTGTTCAGGTAACGGGGTCATTCGCGCCCGCCGGTCAGGTGGTCGCATCGACACTTCCTGGCGGGCTCGTTGCCAGCGCTACCCACACCGGCCCGATCGCCAAGATCGGCGACACGCATCGAGAAGTGCGCCAGTGGAGCGAGGCGAACGGGTACCGGCTCGCTGGCCCGTTCTGGGAGATCTACGGCGATCCCGATCCGTCGACTGGCGACTTCGACGTGGACGTGTTCTGGTTACTGGTGGCGCCGTAGTGCACGCGGCCTAGAGCCGTGCTGGCGCAGGCTCGATTCGGCTATTCGCGTTGCCGCACCGCCGGTCAGGTCCGGGCTCCCGCCGGCTCCGGCACAGTCCATGACTAGCGCTGATAAATTAGGCAGCTGGGGAGTCGCGCGTGCCGAGGGTACTCGTATCAATCCTGAGGTCTGGTGGTGTCGACACACCGCTTTCACGGCGACGAGCGGCGGTTCGAGGTGACTGCCGACTTCATTGCCGCCCGGTTTCCGGAGGCCAAGACCGCTGCCGATGTCGCGGGCGGGCAAGGGATGCTGGCGCGTCTGCTCCGGAAGCGGCACAACATTGATTGTGATGTCGTGGACCCGCGTGGCTATGTCCTTCGCGGAGTTTCCAGCCGGACAGAAGAATACCGGGCCGATATGGCCTGCTACTACGACGTTGTCATCGGGCTGCACCCGGACGCGGCGCTGCGCGAGGTGGTCAACTCCGCGCGCGTGCGGCCGGTTTTCGTGGTGCCGTGCTGCAACTTCTGGTCGACGGGTACCAAGCTCGGCCGGGATGAGCTGCTCGATGCCGTCGAAACACACCACGCCGCTCACGGCACCACCGAGCGGCTGACCCTCGACTTCAACGGGCCCCACAACCGAGCGCTCGTGCTGCTGCCCGCCTAGTCAGCTCGCCGGAGAAATCATGAGTCAGGATCCTGCCTCAGCCCAGGGCGTCCTGAGGTTTATGCGGCTGCCGATGGCCGAGAACCGTACCGAGGCATACCGCATGGTTCGAGAAGCCGGCCCGATCATCAAGAGCCCGCGCGGCTATGTGCTCAGTTCTGCCGAGTACGTTGAGTACGCACTGAAGCATCCCGAGCTGTTCTCGTCAAAGCAGGCCTTCGACATGGTGGGCAGCCCGCTGCCGATGGTGCCGATCGCTTTCGACCCGCCCGAGCACACGCGGTACCGGCGCATCCTGCAGCCGTTTGTCGGCCCGCGCGAGACGGCTGGCTGGCAGCCGCTGGTCCGCTCGCTGGTCGGTACCCTGATCGACTCATTTGTTGACCGCGGGCACTGCGACTTGGTCGCTGAACTTGCCGTTCCGCTGCCCGCCGAGGTCTTCCTCACGCTTTTCGGGCTGCCCATGGAAGACCGCGACCGTCTCATCGAGTGGAAAGAGGGGCTGCTCGGCAGCCCGATGCTGACGGGCGGTAAGCCGACGGAGGAAATGATCCGAGCCGGCGCCGAGCTGTTCACGTACCTGGTCGACCATATCGGCGAGCGCCGGCGGGATCTCAACGGCGCCGAAGACCTGCTGGGCTGCCTGCTGGCTGACACCAGCGAGGAGCGGATGTCCGACGAAGAGCTACTCGGTTTGTCATTCCTGTTCGTGCTGGCCGGGCTGGATACTGTCACGTCTGCGCTGAGCACGGCTTTCGCGGCGCTCGCAGCCCAGCCGCGGCTCCGCCAGCAGATCGCCGCGGATCCGTCGGTCGTTCCTGATGCCGTCGAGGAACTGCTCCGCATGGACGGCCCGGTCGTGTACGTGCCACGGGTGGCGAGCCAGGACGTCGTGCTTGGCGACCAGACCATCCCAGCAGGCTCAGAGGTCTATGTCGCCATCGCCGTCGCCAATAGAGACCCGACCGAGCATGCTGACCCGGACGAGATCGACCTGTGCCGCCAGGAGCGGCACCATGCCTTCGGCGGCGGGCCACATCGCTGCCTCGGCTCACACCTGGCCAGGATGGAGATGCGCGAGGTGATGGCCGAGTGGCACAGCCGGATTCCTGAGTACAAACTGGCGCCGGGATTCACTCCGCGCGTTCAGTGGCCGACCGGGCTGGTCGGACTCGACACCCTGCCGCTCGTCTTCCCGCCTGGCGGCGCGGCGTCCAGTTGACCGGCCCAGTAGCGCCACCAGCACCGCAGAAAGGAGCGGCACGCCATGGCACATGCGGTAGCGGAGAGGGTCGTGCTCGTCACCGGAGCTTCGGCGGGGCTCGGCCGGGCGTGCGCCGACCGGCTGGCGGCGGCGGGGTGGACGGTGACGGGCGCAAGCCGCCGCGGCACCGGGAGTTCCGCCGCGGCTGCCGGAGGGTCGGCTGCCCGGTCCGGGTCGGCCTGGGCGGGCATAGTGATGAATGTCGACGACGAGAATGCCGTGCGCGCAGGCGTGGCCGAGGTGGCGCGCCAGTACGGCCGCATCGACGCGGTCGTCGCAGCAGCCGGCTGGGGAGTCGCGGGAGCGGCTGAGTTCACCAGCATCGACGACGCGCAGGCACTGTTCGACACGAACTTCTGGGGGTGCGTGCGCGTCGTGCAAGCCGTGCTGCCGCACATGCGCAGGCAGCGCAGCGGCCGCATAGTGCTGGTCAGCTCGATCGCCGGCGTGATCGGCATACCGTTCCAGGCGTATTACAGCGCGAGCAAGTTCGCGCTCGAGGGGTTCGGCGAGTCGCTGGCGTACGAGGTAGCGCCGTTCGGCATAGCCGTCACCCTGCTGCAGCCAGGCAACTTCGCGACAGACTTCACCGCGAGCCGCCGCATCGACACCGTCGCGGACACCGGCGGTGTGTACGCTGCGGCCGCGGCCAAAGCCATTGGTGTCATGGAACGCGACGAGGTGAATGGGGCGTCGCCCGGCCAGGTCGCCGTGGCCGTGCAGCGCGTGCTCGAGTCGGGTCGACCGCCCCGCCGGCTGTCGGTCGGCAAGACCATGGAACGAGCTGGCCTGATGACGAAGCGACTGCTGCCGTTCCGGCTGTTCGAGGCTGCCGCCAAGCCAAGCCTGGGCGTGTAAGAACCGCAGTCACCCCACCGGCTTTGGCTGAGCGAGGTCCGTCACCACGCAGAATCCGCCCTCGTGCTCGAACGCGGTCTTCATCAGGTGCGCGCTGACGAACTGACCCGACTGGCCGGTACCGCTGTCATTGATGTAGAAGCCCAGCAGAGCGCCGTCGTAGCGGTCGCGGGCGATGCCGATAATCGTGATCGCGTGATTAGCCTGGCCGTGCCCGAGTACTCTCGGGTCGCTCCACAGCACGCCAGCGTTGACCATGGCGATGACGCCCCGGCCCTGTTGCACGGCGAGTGCCAGCCGCTCGATCGGCTGAGCCTCCTCGGCGTGGGCGGCGATGCCGTAGTCGGCCAGGATGGCTGCTTGCTCGGCCGGGAGCGTCCAGCCGGACTGATCCAGGCGCCCGGGCACCAGGTGCAACTCGCGGCAGCGGCTGGCGTGGCGAAAGGCATCAGCCTCGGTCAACGGGACGTCGAACTGATTCAGGACGTCAGCGCAGCTGACGATGCCGCAGTCGCCCCGGTCATGCTCCGGGTTGTCGCCCTGCAGATGGTTATACGCCGCGTAGCGACGAACTTCCCCGATGGTCAGGCATGGCCGGCCGTCCGGCAGATGGCCCGGCCGTACCGCAACGGCAATCGCCGCCAACCGCAGCCAGCCAGCAACGTCATGTCCCTGGCCAGGTGCGTCCAGGACACCGCTACCTTCGTGGTCCACTGATCCTCGCGCGATTCTCACCCAGGTCCGGTCGTCAGACTGACCGACCGAAGGGCAGCTACCGCTATCCGATCAGATGTACCTCTTGTTATGCAATGCCCGTCGAGATCGTCATGCCGAGCCGGGCGGGGTGAAGCCGACGTCGTGCAGCCGAGACCGGCGGGTTCGGGGTGCCGCGGCCGGCGCGCTGAGGTTCGGACTCGGCTGCGGCGCTGCGACACCACGGACGATCTGCTCTGCCATCCCATACAGCAACGGCAGCGCGCCGGCCACCACACCACCGATCCGGTTAATGTGCGCCACTCCGGGTCCAATGATCTTCGCGTTACTGTCAATCTCGCCTACGAGGTCCGCCGAGTCCTCCAGGTTCGTAGCGATCCGATTCAGCAGACTCCCGACCCAGAAGAGGTAGAGCGCCAGCCCGCCGGTGAGGACTCCGATGGCGACCACGCTGAGCACCACGAGGCGCTTCATGACTGCACCTTCCCGAGCACCCGGCCGAGGAACAGATGATGTTGCAGGCCCTCGGCCAGGACCGCATCGATGCCGTCGGCAACCTGGGGGATAAGTGCAGCTTCGGCGGTATTTGCTGCGGCTGCCCGCAGCGTCTCCCGGACATCGACGACGCGCTCGTCTATCTGCTTCACTTGGTAGACGAGCAGGCTCAGCATCCCGGCCACTGCGGCATCGACGACGAAGCCGGCGGCGATAGCGCGCAGCCAGGCCGTGCGGTCATAGCCCGCCATAGCTAGCCTCCCAGCCGAGCACGACCACGCTGCAGCCCATCGACGATGGCGTCGGCGTCGTCGATGGTCTCGCGCAGCGCGCCGAGGGGCGCGGTGTTGCGCTCCGCGTCTTTCAGCGCTGCGTTGATCTTCGGCGCCTCGTCACCGATCCACCGCGCATAGGCCAGGATCGCTGAGACCAGGGCGACGACGACAGCCACAAGCGTGGCGCCGATGCTGTAGCCAGCTATCCAGCCGGACTGGAGCGTGCCGTCAGGTCGCGGCCGGGCCTGGGCGTGTCGCTGCATGTAGTTCACTCCTTCCGAGCGGCTCAGACCGTGTCGCAGAACTCGCGGACCGGCTGGAGACTTGCGTTCACCGACGCGAGGCGGCCTGGCACGGTGCTCGTCAGGTCCGCGACAGACTGCACCGCGCCCGTCGTGGCGGCAAGGTTTCGCTGGATGGCTCGCAAATGGAAGATCACCCGGATCAGGCCCACTGCCGTGATACCGATGATGAGCGCTGAGGCTGTCAGCGTCGTCCGGGCTTCAGCTCGCATGAACGGTACCCCCTGCCTAGCCCAGCAGCTTGGCGACTGAGTCTCCGTACCGCGTCGCACCGGCCGAGACGTCCCTGACGGTCTGGTCGGTGGTCGCGAGCGCTTCGGGCACGTCGTTGAGGTCGTGGACAAGCTCGACGCCTTCGACGACGATCTCGTCGGTCGCCTGCCGGATACGCTCGAGCGCCCCGAGGACACGGTTCAGCAGGTAGATCACCAAGGGCAGCACTAGCAGCATGAGAATGGCGTTGCCGATCCGCCACGAGCGCATGACCTTACCCCCTCCGCGCGGTCCAGAGCGCGCGAGCTACGTCGCCTGGGGTGTACCCGGGAATCCGTGCAGCGCACGCATCAGGCACGATTCAATACGTCGCCGCGAGGACCAGCATCGCGCTCGGCTGGCGGCGGCGCGGACGAGAGGCCAGCCTCGCAGACCGAAATGTCAGGTGGCTGCGCCGCTCGGAGCACTGAGCTCGCGGACAGCCAGTCCGGTCGGTTCGGTCCGCAGCCTGTCAGCCAGGTCGGCCAGCATCGAGATGACGGCACTTGTCTGGTTCTCGTCGAGGTCGCCGAGGGCCTGACGCAGGACGGCGTCGGCATCGCGAGCGCTGTGCCGGGCAACCTGATCGAGGTGTTTGGTCTTCAGCCGGACCAGGGTTCGGCGGCGATCACAGGGGTCAGCGTTGATCTCCGCTAGTCCCTTCACGCGGAGTTTGTTGACCGACTCCGATACGTAGCTCTGCGGTAGCCCGGTCCTGGCCGTGATGTCCGTGATCGAGCTGCCAGGGTGCGCCAGGACATCACGCATGACGATGAGAGCACCGGCCGGAAGCGCTGCGCCGAGCGCAGCGGCGCCGTCCTCGACATCGTCTCCGCGCATCGCGCGTTCGCCCAGCCGGGCCAGCTGCCTGCCCAGCACGATGAGATCGACCGCATCCACGATGACAACTTTACATCGTCAAAGATGTATCTCGTGTGATGTACCCTGAGTGTGGCCCCGTCGTGGGTGCCCTCCGCGGTGGATGCGTGCCGTACACTGTGGCGGGTTCGACTGCGCTCGTAGCTCAACGGATAGAGCATCTGACTACGGATCAGAAGGTTGGGGGTTCGAGTCCCTCCGAGCGCGCCAGGCCAGCGGCCACTTCCGATCATGAAATCGCCTGCACTGCAGCCAAGACCGCGGTCTAGGCAGTTCACCTCACGCTCAAAATAGGCGGTGAGTTGAGGGTGGATGAAGGCACCCTGATGGCCCCAGCTGCCTGACCATGAGGATCACCCGCGCAAGAACAGCAGAAGGCCAAGCGCTCGTGGCCAGTTCTTGGCCGCCTGGCGTAGCTGGAGCGGGCGGGTGTGAGCAAGAAGCCGTCGCCGCAGGTCAGCGGCCGCGGACTAAACCTCTAGCTGCATGGCCGCGACGCTTTCCTCGGTCGGCCGTTGCGGCAGGTCACGAAGGTGCCGCATGGGAGTCAGCAGAAAGGTGAGGCCAGACGCGGCGATTAGGGCCGCGAGTATCCACAGCGCAGCCCTGACTCCCAGCGCGGTGGCGAGGCCGCCAGCGAGCAGTGCGCCAACGGGCATCATCGCAAACGCGACGGCTCTGGTCGCCGAGGTAACTCGGCCGAGTATGTCCGGCGGGACGTAGATCTGTAGGAAGCTGTCGACGATCACGTTCGCGATGACGATGACGCAACCGGCGCACATCATCGCCCCGCTGACGAACGCGAGCCGCGGTCCCTCGTCCGCGAGCGGGAGCAGCAGCGGGAAGCAGAGGCCGACTGGGACGGCGGTGAGCAAGGCCCGCGCCGTGCCGAATCGTCGGCCTAGTCGGCGGGCGACCAGTGCGCCGAGGACACCGCCCACACCGAGGCTGGCCATGACGAGGCCGGTCGCTGCCGAGGACAGCCCGACGGTACGGACCAGGAAGACGACGAGCAGGGCGTCGACACCGGTGAGTGCCAGGTTGGCGATCGACGAGAACGCCGTCATCGCGCGGAGGTAGGGATCGCGCCAGGCGAAGCGAAGACCGTCCAGCACGCCTCCGGCAGCTGGACCACCCGATCGGCGATCTCGCGGAGGCTGCATGGCGCTCAGGCAGCAGAACGAGACGGCGAAGCTCGCCGCGTTGGCCAGCAGCCCGGTCACGGGGCCGGCCGCCTGGGCGAGCAGCCCGCCGAGCCCTGGCCCGCCGATCTGGGCGACCTCGCGGCTGCCCAGCAGCTTGGCGTTCCCCTCGGTCAGGTCCGCCTCGTCGACTACCCCTGGGAGCAGGACCTGATAAGCGCTGTTGAAGAACACTGTCGCCGTGCCGGCGATGAGCGTGACCGCGATGAGCTGCGCCACCGTCAGCACCCCGCACCAGGCAGCGATCGGGACGCTCGCATACACCGCCACCGAGATCGCGTCACTGACCAGCATGACGGGCCGGGGTGGCAGCCGGTCGACCCACGCTCCGGCGGGAACGCCGAGGATGACCCAGGGCAGCCAGACCATCGCGGTCAGCAGCGTGACGATGAACGTGCTCGTGTGCAGCGTGTCGATGGCGACCAGCGGAACGACGACGATGGTGACGGAGTTGCCGACCTCGCTGATGCTCTCCCCGGTCCAGAACAGGCGGAAGTTTCGCTGCCGCAATAGCCCGCCCGCCCGACCGGTCATCGTCGCGGGACGCCGGTGAAGAAGAAGACCCCGGCGGCACGCGCGTCAGGCGGCCGCTCTGACGGGTCCTTCACGCGGTCAGTTTAGCGCTCGAGGAGCGGCCGGGTGCACCCAGTTTGACCTGGTCAGACGTCGGTCCGTAGGACGCGCGCGGATACTACGGGCCAGCGGGGTCTGGGTTCGAGAGTCCCGCCGAGTGCCAGCTCGCAAGCTCCATACCCAGGCGGGCGCCGCCATTCCTTTCGCCGCGCAACCACCTTGGGGGCCATGGCGATAATGCGGAAGTACGGGTGAGCCCAGTTGCCCTACTTCTGAATGCCGAGCCACCAGGATGGGATGTCCGTGCCCGAGTCCAGCCGAGTAGCGTCCTTCGTCCCGTCCGTCCCAGCCAGGGTCCTGGTCCTTGCCCATGGCTTTCCGTGGCTGGATGGCTCGCGGTCAGATGACGACCTCGCCACGTATGCGCAGGAGGCTGTCGACCGCTGGACCGCTTTCGCCGAGGCGCAGCAGGCGCTGGTTGTTGCGCCGGTCTTCGGCGGACGCGACTTCGGCGGGTACCGGGCACTGTTCGGGCGACGCACGGATGCGGACGAATTCGTGAACGCAACCGTGGCCGAGCTAGGGGCAAAGCACATCCCGCGGTTCTGCGGGCGTTTCAGCCTGCATGGGCACTCTGCGGGTGCCCAGTTCGCAGCTCGTTACCTCGTCACGCACCCCTCGCGCCTGGAGGCCGTCGTTCTGAGCGCGCCCGGCGCCTACCCGTTTCCTGACCCTGCCTTGCCGTGGCCGAACGGGATGGGCGCGGTCGTGCGGGATGAACTCAGCGGATCGATCGACGATGGGAAGGCTCCGGGCCGCGCCGCTGGGGCCATCTACGGCTCGACCACGATGAAGCCGCTATGGCAGTCCCGGCGCAGGAGATACTGGCCCGAAGATGGGCGGACTAGCCTGCACGCGGTGCGGGGCTAACGCCCCAGTCCGGCTGGTCTTACGGAGCAGTTGCGGCCAGTGCGCCAACACCCGCAGGCCCGCCACCGGGCATCACTGAGACTCCGGGCGTCGGCCAAAGGAGAGGGCGGCTGCTACCCCCTGCGCAGGCCGCCCCACTCCCTTGCGCATGCCCGGGACCCAGTGTCGCCATCGCCTCCCGAGCCTGCACGCCCATTGTCCCGAACGAACCTGTGCGTTTCCCCGCGGGAATCGTAGTGTTTCCTGAATCAGCCCCAGATGTGCGCCCGCGCCCCCGTTGGCCATCGCGACGTCCGGGTGGTCGGAAGGCCCGCGGCGACGACGAGTCAGGAATCGAGAAGTCTTCGCTGGCTCCCAGTTGGCAGACTCCTGACAGACGCACGACATCCACGGCAACCGGGCTGTCGAGTTCCGGACGGAGACGCGATGAGCATGGCTACCAGAACGGGCGCGCAGTCGGCTGCGCCGGCCGCTGAGGAAAGCCACGACATGATCCGCGTGCACGGTGCGCGTGAGAACAATCTCAAGAACGTCAGCGTTGAGATCCCCAAGCGCCGGCTGACGGTGTTCACCGGCGTTTCCGGCTCGGGCAAGAGCTCCCTGGTGTTCGACACGATCGCCGCGGAGTCGCAGCGGCTCATCAACGAGACCTACAGCGCCTTCGTGCAGGGCTTCATGCCGACGCCGGCCCGGCCTGACGTTGACGTGCTCGAGGGCCTGACGACCGCGATCATCGTCGACCAGCAGCGGATGGGTTCTGACCCCCGCTCCACGGTCGGCACCGCTACCGACGCGAACGCGATGCTGCGCATCCTCTACAGCAGGCTCGGGCAGCCACACATCGGCTCGCCCAAAGCGTTCTCCTTTAACGTCGCTTCCGTCAGCGGAGCGGGAGCGGTCAGATACGAGCGCGCCGGGCGGACCGTGAAGGAGCGGCGCAGCTTCAGTATCACCGGCGGTATGTGCCCGCGCTGCGAGGGCCGCGGGGCCGTCTCCGACATGGATCTCACCCAGCTCTTCGACGCTTCCAAGTCGCTCGCCGAGGGCGCGCTGACCATTCCCGGCTATACGAGGGGTGGCTGGAATTCCCGGCTTTACATCGAGTCGGGGTTCGTCGACCCGAACAAGCCGATAGTTAGCTACACCAAGAAGGAGCTGCACGACTTCCTGCACCACGAGGCGGTCAGGCGGAAGATCGCGGGCATCAACATGACCTACGAGGGGTTGATCCCGCGGATCCAGCGGTCGATGTTGTCCAAGGACAAGGAGGCGATGCAGCCGCACGTCCGAGAGTTCGTGGACCGCGCGGTCACGTTCGCGACCTGCCCGGAGTGTGACGGCACCCGGCTCACCGAGGCGGCCCGCTCCTCGCGCATCAGGGGCGTCAACATCGCCGAGGCGTGTGTCATGCAGATTAGCGACCTGGCTGAGTGGGTTGGCGGTCTCGCCGAGCCGTCTGTGGCTCCGCTGCTGGCCGCGCTCACGAAGACCCTCGATTCATTCGTGGAGATCGGTCTTGGCTACCTGAGCCTCGACCGCCCGTCGGGCACGCTCTCAGGCGGCGAGGCGCAGCGCACCAAGATGATCCGGCAGCTCGGGTCGTCCCTCACCGACGTGACCTACGTCTTCGATGAGCCGACCATCGGTCTGCACCCGCACGACGTCCAGCGGATGAACGACCTGTTGCTGCGGCTCCGCGACAAGGGCAACACCGTGCTCGTCGTGGAACACGAGCCAGAGATGATCGAGATCGCCGACCACGTCGTCGACCTGGGCCCGGGCGCTGGTACTCAAGGGGGCGAGGTGATGTTCGAGGGCACCGTCGAGGGGCTGCGGATCTGCGGTACGCTCACTGGCCACCACCTCGACGACCGGGCGGCTCTTAAGAAGGACGTGCGAGCGCCCTTCGGCGCGCTGGAGATCCGTGGTGCAACGGAGCACAACCTGCGCGACGTCGACGTCGACATCCCGCTCGGGGTGCTCGTCGTCATCACCGGCGTCGCGGGCTCGGGCAAGAGCTCGCTGGTCCAGGGGTCTGTTTCGGGTCGCGCCGGCGTGGTGTCCATCGACCAGAGCGCGATCCGCGGGTCGCGACGCAGCAACCCGGCGACCTACACCGGCCTGCTCGACCCGATTCGGGCAGCGTTCGCGAAAGCCAACGGCGTGAAGCCGGCACTGTTCAGCGCCAACTCCGAGGGCGCATGTCCGAACTGCAACGGCGCGGGCGTCGTCTACACCGACCTGGCGATGATGGCGGGCGTGGCGACCACCTGCGAGGAGTGCGAGGGGAAGCGGTTCGACGCGTCGGTGCTGGATTACCAACTCGGCGGCCGGGACATCAGCGAGGTGCTGGCCATGTCGGTGATCCAGGCGCGGGAGTTCTTCGGCGCCGGCGAGGCGGGCACGCCGGCCGCGCACGCGATCCTCGAGCGGCTCGCTGACGTGGGCCTCGGCTACCTCAGCCTCGGCCAGCCGCTCACGACCCTGTCCGGGGGCGAGCGGCAACGGCTCAAGCTCGCCGCCAGGATGGCTGAGAAGGGCGGGATCTACGTTCTGGACGAGCCGACGGCTGGCCTGCACCTGGCCGACGTCGAGCAGTTGCTCGGGCTGCTCGACCGGCTCGTCGACGCCGGCAAGTCGGTCATCGTTATCGAGCACCATCAGGCGGTCATGGCGCATGCTGACTGGATCATTGACCTGGGCCCCGGCGCTGGCCACGACGGCGGCCGGATCGTCTTCCATGGCACTCCCGCAGATCTCGTCGCCGCGCGCTCCACCCTGACGGGCGAGCACCTGGCCGCCTACGTCGGCAGCTGACTGACGATCGCCGGGCGCTCCAGCCGGACGATGAGCGCCGGCATTGCCTTGGTGTCGCTGACGATCCAAGCCTGGCGGACGCCATCGCTGCGCCAGGCTGCGAAGGCCGCGAGAAGACCGGACTCCGTTACCTTGTTCCTGACCCCCGCACTCGTCAGGCAGGCACGCAGCAGCAGTCGCCCGCCGGGCCGCAGCACCCGATGGAGCTCAGCCGCGTACCGTGGCCAGAGCTCCGGTGCCAGGTAGTGGAAGCAGCCACGGTCGATGGCTAGCGCGAACGACCCGGCGGCGAACGGCAGCGACAGCGCGTCCGCGCGCGCAAACTCACAGCCGCCCGGCTCGGGCGGGTGCAGCTCGCGTGCCCGCGAGGTGGCGGTCGCGGACACGTCGATGCCCACCGCGCTCCAGCCCGCACCCGCCAGATAGGCAACCTCGCT
The DNA here is from genome assembly GCA_030041275.1 of Streptosporangiaceae bacterium. Classification (GTDB taxonomy): domain Bacteria; phylum Actinomycetota; class Actinomycetes; order Streptosporangiales; family Streptosporangiaceae; genus JAJYUU01. The sequence continues at coordinate 43,826 of JASHOE010000288.1, read as the reverse complement.
GCCGAGCCCGCAGCCGATGTCCAGGACAGCCCGCTTCGCCCCGGCAGCCGTACCGCGGGCAGCCCTTGGCGCGGCGTCGAGCCAGCCGTCCACCTCGGCGGCAAGCAGCTCAGGTGACGGCCGCGTCAGGTGCCACCAGCGATACGCGTCATCCAGATACGGGTCTGCCATGCCGTCACTATCGCCTGCGCCCGGCGGATTTGGCCGCACTGTAATCCGGCTGTTGCGGCGCCGTGATGAAAGTGGTCAAGCGTTGGCCGACAATGTCCACGCTGCGGAATCGAGCCCGACGATCTGGCGGGTCAGTGCACGTCGGACCCACTGAGCCGGGTCCGACATGCGTAAAAACAGACCATTGATTTCGCGGTGAGGGTGGGCGTACCGTCTAGTCGGCATGTCGTTAACGCAGGCGCAACATCCGGTCACGGCAAGGAGGGCTGCATGACAGCTACGACCGCGGAGCCAACCTCCCGGCAACGGGGGGCGTTTTCTTGGCTAATTCACCGGGAGCTGGATAGCTATCCGAACACTGGTCCCAGGGTGCTGTACCTGGCCATCACCGTGCTGGCCACGATCACGCTGTACTACGAGGCTTATGTCGCCGGCTCGGTGTCGACGCTGATCCTGAGCAACCTGCACATGAGCTTCACCTTCTACGTGGCGACTGTCGCAGTCGGTAACGGGATCGGCGCCTTCACCTCGCTGTTTGCCGGCCTCAGTGACAGATATGGGCGGGCGAACCTCACGGTATTCGGCCTGCTGGTCGCGGGCGTATTCACGGTGTGGCTCCTCCCGGCCTCCACCAACAGGTGGGAATACACGATCTTTGCCTTCATCGTCGGCGCGGTCGAGGGCGTCGTCCTCGTCTCTACGCCGGCGCTGATCCGGGACCTGTCCCCGCAGACCGGGCGCGCCACCGCCATGGGTTTCTGGACCAGCGGTCCAGTACTCGGAAGCCTGGTTGTCGCGATCGTCGGGTCGATCACGGTCCCGGCCGTCATCACCAACCCGCGGTTCTGGACACACGAGTACTACATCGGCGGCGTGGTCGGCCTGGTGGTGTTCGTGATCGCGCTCGTCGGGCTGCGCGAGCTGTCACCCGGGCTGCGCGACCAGCTGATGGTGAGCATGCGCGACCGGGTCCTCGTCGAGATGCGGGCCAAGGGTCTCGACATCGAGGCCGCGATGAAGAACCACTGGCGACAATTGATGAAGCCCGATGTCATCATCTCGGCCTTCGCGGTGTCGATCATGCTGCTGATCTACTACGCCCTGGTCGGCTTCCTGACCATCTTCGCGCTCACGATTCTCGGGTTCTCGCTCAAGGAGGCCAACAATCTCGGTTACTGGTGCTGGGCGTTCAACGCCGGCGCGGTGATCCTGATCGGCATGACCTCCGACCGGTTCCGGGTGCGGAAGCCGTTCATGATCATCGGCGGTGTCGGCGCCGCGGTGATGATCGTGCTGTTCCTCATGCAGTCGAAGACGGGAGCACACCCGAGCTTCGGTCTGATCGCGGGGTACCTGGCGATCCTGCTCTTCTTCCTCGGCGTCGCCTACACGCCCTGGATGGCGAGCTTCACCGAGACAGTCGAGGCCCGCAACCCGGCAGCTGTGGCTGCGGGGCTCGCGATCTGGGGCTGGATCATCCGGATCGTCGTCTTCGCATCCTCGCTGATCATCCTCGTCGTCATCACGTCGGTGACGCCGCTGGTCAACTACCTCGGATACGTGGCTACGTATCCGTCGCTGACCTTTGCTGCTGCGCACCCAACGCAGATGGCCGGCGTCGAGAAGTACGCGCCGGAGCTGACGTTCGCGGCGTCGCATCCATCCATCATCGCGACTGCGGAGAAGTACTCAACCCAGCTCGCCAACGCGCAGAAGTTCGCGCCCGAGATCGCGATCATCTCTGCACACGCGGCGGACTTTGCCCAGGCGGCCAAGTACACCAACCCTGCGACGATCCCGCCCGCGTTGCTAGGGAAGCTGATTGCTGATGCTGGTGGCGGCGCGGCAGGCCAGGCCGAACTCGCCAAGATCAGCGCGAACGAGGCGGCGATCACTGGCGTGATCGCCGTGGCACCACAGCTGCAGACGCTGACGCCCTACGCGGCCCAGCTGACCGCGCTGTCCAAGGTGCCGCCATCCGTGATTTCGTTCGCCAAGGCCAACGCTACCCAGATAGCCGCGGTGTCCAAGGTGCCCAAGTCGGTTGATGCCTACATCGCCGCGAATGTGCCCCAAGCAGCGGCGAAGTCGCCAGCACAGTGGCAGCACTGGTACTGGGTGTGCTTCGGCGGCATCATCTTCTTCCTGCTGTCGGTCCCGCTGCTGCGTGGCCGGTGGTCGCCGCGCGCAGCCAAGCGCGACGAGGAAGAGCACGAGGCGCTGGTGCAGGCCGAACTGGCCAAGCTCCAGGGCGCTTCGACAACCTGATCAGTCCGCACTACGAGGCCGGCGGGTCGCTGCAACGACGCAGCGGCCCGTCGGCTTTTGCGCTGGCACGCCCAGCTAGTACCGCTGGTGCATCAGGTCCCTGACCGCGCGCATCGTGTCGTCGGCGATCGCCGTCGCTCGCTCATTTCCCGCGGCGAGCACGCCGTGCAAGTAGCCCGGGTCGCCCGCCAGCTCGTTCTGGCGTGCCCGGATCGGCGCGAACCGGTCGTTCACCGCTTCGATCGCCGTGGCCTTCAGCGCGGCGGCCCCGCGGTCGCCGATCTGTGCGGCGACGGCTTCCGGCGTTGTGCCCTGGCAGAGCGCCGTGAGGAGGAGCAAGCTCGCCACCTCAGGACGTCGGATCGGCTCATAGGTGACCGACCGCTCGGAGTCCGTCTTCGCCCGCGCGAGCAGGCGCGCAGTCTCGTCTGGGGTGGCTCGCAGCGGAATCGTGTTGTGCCTGCTCTTGCTCATCTTCTGGCCGTCGAGGCCGAGTAGCAGCGGCGCACTGCTAAGCAGAGCTGCTGGCTCGGGAAAATAGGGCGCCCCAGGACTGTAGCGATCGTTGAAGCGGCGCGCGACGGTCCGGGAGATCTCCAGATGTGGCAGCTGGTCCATTCCGACGGGCACCAAGTTGGCGTGGCAGAACAGGATGTCAGCCGCCTGGTGCACCGGATAGGTGAACATCAGCCCGGACACCGTCGCGAGGCCCGCCGCCGCGACCTCGTCCTTCACCGTCGGGTTGCGCGCAATCTCGGCCACGCTGACCAGGCTCAGGAACGGCAGCAGCAGCTGATTGAGCGGCGCGACCTGGCTGTGCGCGAAGATGACGGCGCGGTCGGGATCGATCCCTACGGCCAGGTAGTCGGCCATCAGCCCGGTCACGATGTCGGGCAGGTCGCGCTGGACCACCCGGTCGGTCATGGCCTGGTAGTCGGCAATGAGCACGAACAACTCGACGCCGGCGTCCTGCAGCCGCACCCGGTTCTGCAGGGAGCCGAAGTAGTGGCCGACATGCAGTGCTCCGGTAGGTCGGTCACCACTGAGCATGCGGAAAGCGGCCGGGTCGCGGTCGATCGCCCCCTCAAGGCCGTCACTGCGCTGCTGGCTGGCACGTTGAGAGGGATTCAGGGTCGCGGCGGACATGGCAGGTACCTCCTGGCTGGTCAGTGAGTCAGTGCCCGCCCGCAGACCTAACGCGCCCGAATGCGCGTCGACGGCGCTGCCCAGCGGGCGCGCCATCGGATGCAATGCACGATCTAGCGGCCGCTCAGCGCGGCTGCCACCAGTAGCTTCCTGGGACTCGGTGCACCCCTCCAGCATAACCCGGCCAGCCGGGATCAGCCGCGCAGCAAGTCGCCGGTGGTCAGCTGACAGCCGGGAAGCAGGAGGTCTGCCGGATCGGGCCGGGTATCACTCAGCATCCATGCGCAGAGCCCGGCGAGCTGGTAGCTAATGAGCGGGGGGACGGCGTCGCCGATGTGCCGGTACATGTTGGCCAGCGTGCCGGTGAACTGGTAGTCCCGCGGGAACCCCTGCAGGATGGACATCTCCCGGACCGTGCACAGCCGGTCCTGCTCCGGATGCGCGTACCGGCCGTTGCCGACGTGGCTGCACTCGCGTTTGATGGTGGCAGCGGGCCGGTCCCACCACATCCGGCCGTAGATATCGGGATGACTGCCAAAGTCGCCGCGCGCCGCGCGCCCGGCCATGGCTGGCGTGAGCAAGGCCGGGGCTTCCGGCTGGCCGAGCAGATCGACCCAGCTGCCGCCGTCTGGCGGCGTCGCAGCCAGCCGGCGGCGGACCTGAGCCCGGAACGCCGGGCTGACGTGCAGCGGGTCGGCCTGATTCGGTTCTCCCGCTTGCACCGGAGGCAGGTCCCAGATCGCTCGTCGAACGTGGGTCGCCTTGGGAGCGGCACGCCAGCCGCGCCAGAGGTCGGCGAGGCCGCGCACGCGCAGCGGACGCAGGGCCGCGATGATGATCGCGCGCTCACGACGCTGCGGCAGGCCGAAGTCGGTGAAGTAGTGCGTGGCCACGACCGGCTGGTAGCTGAGGTCGGCAAGCGAGGCGAGTAGCCCGCCCAGGTGGCCGCCGAATCGCCCGGTGACGAGCTCGCGCGCATTCTCGATCACGACGATGTCCGGTCGCAACAGGGCGGCGTAGTCAGCTATTCGCCCGACAAGAGCGTTGCGGTGATCGTCGCGCAGGTGGTTGCTAGCGACCACGCGGGAAAACCCGGTGCAGGGCGGGCACGCAGCGAGCACCGCCGGCGGTCTCGCCACGCTGAGGCCCATCGCCTGGCAGACGTCGGCCGGGTCGGCCCTCGCCAGATCGGCCTCGACCGGGGCCACCCCGATGTTGGCCGCATAGGTCTCGTTGCAGCCGAGCGAGCCGGCGGCGGCACTGGGCTTGCCCATCTGCGCGTCCGCTGCCCCCACCACGGAAAAGCCGGAGTGCCGACTGAAACCGCAGCTCATGCCTCCGGCGCCGGAAAACAGGTCGACCACAAGCCACGGGGCCCCCACGCAGCCACCTCCAGCACCGAAGACTAAGCGCTAGGGCCGCCGGAAGCTCGGATGCCGGGCCCGCGCCGTGTCATGGCCGCCCGCCGGACGTGCCGTAACGCCGCCTTCCGGCGGCCGTCGAGGATCAGTCCCATGAGCCAGCTGATGACGCCAACGATGATGGCGCCCCAGAAGGCTGGCCAGAAGCCCGTGATGTGGAACGGCAGCGAAAGCTTGCCGGCCACCCAGCTGCTCAGCCAGAGCAGCAGCCCGTTGACGACAAGCCCGATCAGGCCGAGGGTCAGGACGTATAGCGCGCAGCCCACCGTCTTGACGATCGGCTTGATTACCGCGTTCACGATCCCGAAGATGAGCGCGACGACAATGAGCGTGCCCGCCTTGGACCAGTCGCTGCCACCGGGTAGCTCGATGCCGGATATCGCGAGATGCGCCACGGCGAGGGCGCCCGCCACGACCAGGATGTGCAGAACGAACTTCATGCCGACATCCTGCCATGCCAGGTAAACACGCATAATCCCGCACAGAAACTCGTCTCGTGTGTTACGCCCGGCGCGCGAAACATACGCGGCTCCGTCGGTTGCGAAGGCAAATGCCGACTGCCGATCTATATCGGCTACATATTCGTATTGTCCAATCTACCTGCGACAATGCCTGTGTCGGAGCTAGACATCGTGTCGGTGGCGGTACACCATCGCAGCTGGGGGACCGCTGCTGCCGGAGCGCGGCGGGGGTTGACGGGCTCGGGGGGTGGAATTGGGCTTGGCGTGGATGGCCGAGGGCCATGCCGTCGTGCGCCGGCCTCCCGACCCGCTGCGTACTAGCGGGCCAAGAGGCCCAATGCCGTGGAAGCAGTCAGGGGGCCGGCACGCCGCGCCACGGGGTCACTGGTCGCTACTAGCCGACCTGAGCCGAGGGCCGCGCCGAGCGGCGGCGCTGGGCGTGGCGGACAGCGGATCGAGGTACCCAGCTACCAGGCGCGGTGTGATCTTGCGGCCTGGTGGCCACCCGGCCGCGCTACCAGCGGAAGTGCACGAAGACGCGGCCGAAGTTCTTCGAGTCCTTCTCGACCCGGTGGTAGAGCGCCTTGATCTCCTTCTGGTCCAGGAACCGAAGGACACGCTTCTTTAGCTGCCCGGATCCCTTGCCAGGGATGATCTCGACCACCCGCGCCTTCGTTCGCACGGCCTCGTCCATGATGCCGCGCAGCGCGCGATCAATGTCCTGACCGCGGTTATAGATGTCGTGCAAGTCGAGCGTGAGTTTCATGCGCCTTCCCGGTGCCACGGTACGGCACCGGCGCGGCGGCATCTGCCAAGCGGTTAGGTTCCCGGTATGACCACTCGGTTCACCACGTATACCGTCGCATTGGCGGTGCGGAGGTTGCCGCAGCTAATCCATGCGTTGTTGACGTAATAGCTCGGGGGGGCCCGCGAGGCGTAGAGCTTCGTGCCGGCGATGGTGGTCAGCACTTTCTGCCGGTACAGCTCGCCGGCGCGCACCCGCCCGGCTACGACGTGGAACCGCACCACCGGCGCCAGATCAGATCTGGTGCTAAACAAGGCCTTCAGGTTCCCGGTGCCGAGTATCTGGAAGGCCGCGTTGTCAGGCGCGAAGACAGTGAGCGAGGGCGCCGCGTTGAGGATTTTCGTCAGTCCAGCCAGCCTGATCGCCTGGCTCAGTTTCGACAGCGCCGGTACCTGCGCAATCGCGGTTGCGACCGGCAGCCTTGGCAGCCCTCTTTGAGTGCCGGCGCCGCCGAGCCTGGGCAGCTCGGCGCAGCCGGTACCGAAGACGCGCCCGGAGACGCCCGGCGGGGTCACCCGAACCGCTCGGTGGCCACGGGGCCTGGGCGAGCTTGCCAGCCTCGCTGACCTGTCGATCAGAAGCTCGCGCACCGAGGCCTGCCTGGCCCTCCCGTCACTGGCCGCTGACGTCGGCGCCGCCGCAGTCGTGCTGACGGCCACGCTGGCCACGCTCACGCCAACCGCGGCCGCTGCTGCGGCCGCGATGAGCTTGGATCGCATGATGTCGTCTCCCCCGCCCCTGCGTACCTTGAGTCTTCCTCAGCCCGGAGCGTGTAACCGCGCGACTGGATCGCCGCTATCTAACGCTCTGTGACCAGGTGTGTTCAGGTAGTAGCGGAGGGTACGAAGGGGGTTACGCCGCGGAGCGGCCCTTCGGGAGCGGTCGCGCGTCGTGGGGACGGCGTGAACGGGGGACCACATGAGCAGCATGCCTGAGCACGACGCGCCCGGCTATTGGAAAGCCGGGACGCAGCAGGGTTCGCCCGAATGGGTCGGGACCTCGGGCCAGCGCGACACCCCAGGTCAGGAGCAGTTCGGCGGCCCGCCGCCGGGGGGCAGGCCCCAGGGGGACCGTTATCCGGATGATCCCTACGGTTCCTACCGCGGCGGCCAGCCGGGCTCCGAAAGCCCGGTCAACCAGGACGAGACGCGGGTAGTCGGTCGCCGGGTCGTGCAGTACATCATTGACTACATCCTCGTGAATATCATCCCGGCGCTCGCCTACGGGCTGCTGGACCGTGGCAGCGGTTTCCTGCACGGATTCGGCTGGGCCCTGGCGACGCTGATATCCCTGGTTGTCTACCTGTGGTACTGGGTGCTGCGGCCCAACAGCCACCAGGGGCAGACCTTCGGTATGCAGCTGCTCGGGCTTCGCATCATCAGCAAGGGCGGCGGCCCGGCCAGCATGCCCCAGTACTTCGTCCGCGCCGTCCTGCTGGTCATCGACACGCTGTTCTTCGGTCTGGTCGGTCTTATCACGATGATGGCCTCGCGCTACCACCAGCGGGTCGGTGACCACCTGGCCAGGACGCTCGTGGTCGGAGCCAACTACGGCAGCATGACCGACGACCGCCACTCGCAGTGGACCGGAGCAGATGCGGCCGATGAAAGGCTGGCCAGCCCGGATATGTACGCCGACGACAGGTACGGCCCGAGCGGCAGGTCAGACGCGGGCGCTGCGGGCCCGGGCACCTCGCAGCGCGACTCCCGGTAGCCGCCGGCGCCTATGTCGGGGGCGTGGCCTGTGTCGCCGCCGGCGCCCGCTGCGTCTCGCTGGCGACCTGGGCCCGCAGCCGCTTCCGGTCCGTCTTCAGGACGCTGGTCAGCGGGATCGCGTCGACGATGCGAACCTCCCGCGGGTACTTCACGGCGGACAGGTGCTGCCGCGCATGCGCCACCAGCTCTTCCGGGGTGACCGTGCTGCCCGGCGTCAGCTGGACGAACGCCACGACCTCCTCGCCGTACTTCGGGTCCGGCTTGCCGACGACGGCGGCAGTGACCACGTCCGGATGCTGGACCAGCACGTCTTCGACGTCCCGCGGGTAGACGTTGTAGCCGCCCCGGATGATCAGGTCCTTGATGCGGTCGACGATGAAGAGGTAGCCGTCGGCGTCCAGGCGGCCGACGTCCCCGGTGTGGAAGTATCCGCCACGGAGCGCCTTGGCCGTTTCCTCCGGGGCGTTCCAGTATCCGGACATGACGACCGCGCCGCGGATGCAGATCTCGCCGTCCTCATCCAGACCAGCCGCCCTGCCGTCAGGGCGCTCGATCCGGACGTCCACCCCCGGGGCCGGCTTACCCACGCTCCCTGGCCTGGCCTGGCCGAGCGGCGAGGTGGCTATGATCGCAGCGGACTCGGTGCAGCCGTAGCCTTCTGCGATTTCGACGTGCGGCAGGCGCCGGCGGAAGTCGTCGATGACCTGGCGTGGCAGCGGCGCCGCGCCGCTGTTGAGCCGGACCAGCTCGGTCAGGTTGTAGTCCTCGAGCGGCTGCTGCAGGAGCATCTGCAGCATCGACGGCACCAGCGGGCTGGCGTTGACCTTGTGCTGCTGGGCGAGCTGCAGCCAGCCGACCGGGTCAAACCACCGCATCAGGACCGTGACGCCAGGCTCAGGGGTGTGCAGGCTCATGACGCTGACCATGAGCCCGTAGACATGCGAGAGCGGCAACGCGAGCAACGCAGTCCGCTGCGCCGGGTCGTACGAGGTCGCCGTCGCTGCCCACGCAGCGGCGGACAGCGCGTTATGGCTGATCATGACACCCTTCGACCGGCCCGTCGTGCCGCCGGTGTACAGCAGAGCGGCGAGCGACGTGGGGTCGCGGTCAATCAGCTCGGCCGGATCCGCGGCTTCCAGCTCGGCGAAGTCCAGCAGCGGCACCCCGCCCTCTGCCGGGCCGTGCTCGCCCGCGACCACCACGCCGCGGATCGTCGCAGCGTCGGCAGCTGCCGCCGTCACCTTCGGCAGGAACTCGGGTGTGGTGATCACCAGCACGGCGCCGCTGTCGGTCAGCACATGCCGGAGCTCATCCTCGCTGAGCAGGAACAGCACTGGCGTCGCCACCGCGCCGGCCCGCCAGATGGCGTGATAGGTGACGGTTACTTCGGGGCAGTTGGCCATGCACACTACGACGCGATCACCGGGCGAGATCCCGGCTGCGCGCAGCCCGCCGGACAGCCGCCGAATGCGGTTGGCTAGCTGGTCGCCGGTCCACCCGCGGTCTTCGAAGTACAGCGCGGATCGACCGGCATCACGAGTCCAGGCCTCGTCCGCGAGCCGCTGCAAGCTGGAACCGGTGGGCGTCGTGGGCAGCGTCGGGCTGGCGCCGGCCGAGACCTGGGTCACGCGCTGACCTCCTCGTCGATGGTCGGAACGAGAACCGGGTCCGGTAGCCGGTACCGGCGAATTCCGTCTTCAGCGGTGTGGCTGACGGCACGGGCCTGGGCTACCAGCAGATCGAGGTGGTAGACCGTCTCGCAGATGGCGAGCATCTGGTTCATCAGTTCCAGGTCGGCAAGCCGCAGCTCCCGCCGGGTCCAGCTAACCTCGAGCGCCACCTCGTAGCCGGTGCACTCGCCGCTGCCGAGCACGTCGGCCATCAGGCTAAGCCGCTGGGCGTGATGCTCGAGCAGCTCATCAATCCGCGCGTGGGCGCTCGCTGCGACCGGGCCGTGCGCGGGCAGCAGCAGCATGTCGGGCATCCGGCGCACGACGTTCAGGGACTGCAGGTACTCCCGCAGCGGCTCCCTCGACGGGGATTCCTGGAAGCCGATCGACGGGGTGATATGCGGCAGCACGTGATCGCCGGCGAACAGCAGGCCGGCTGCCGCGTCGGCGAAGACCACGTGGCCGCGGGTGTGGCCCGGCGTGGAGACGGCGGTCAGCGTCCGCGTCCCGAGGTCGAACTCCTGGTCGGGCGTGATCCAGCTATCAGGCGCCTCGTAGCCCAGCGCGGCAGCGAAAGTCGGGCCTGGGCGAAGTGGCGGGTGGCCGGTCGGCATCAGACTGTCGCCCGGCCTCCGACTGGCTCCGTTCCCGCCCGCACCCGGACCGCGACTCGTGCGCTCGGCCAGCTGGCTCGCGACCGAGTCAGCTCCGCCGAGCCGCAGCACCGCTAGTTGCGCGCGCATCGGCCGGAATTCACCCGACAGCAGGCCGTCGATCGACGGCTGCTCGCCCTGTCCCAGCGCGATCGTGGTGCCAAATAGCCGCCTGACCTCGACGGCCTGGGTGTAGTGGTCCCGGTGCATGTGGGTGACCAGGAACTGCCGGACGTCGCGCAGCCTTGCACCGATACGGGCGAGCGATCGCTCGAGCTGGCTCAGCGCGTTGGCCAGGGCCCAGCCCGAGTCGATCAGGATCAGGCCGGACTCGGCCTCGATGGCGTACACGTTGACGGCGCGCAAGCCGTCGGATGGCAGCGGCAGCGGTATCCGGTGCACTCCGGGGGCGACGGGATAAGTGCCTTCCTCGACCCACGCATGCCGATCTGACAAGGTCACCCTCTCCGTTTTGCGGCTATCGAGCAGGCAGGCTAGCAGCACGCCTGCCCTGGCCGGCTCGCGTGCCTTCACTGCGTAGTTTACTAACCGACTGGCCGGTCTGGAACGGCGCCGAGCGCCCGTCATCGCAGATCTGCGATGACGGACGCTGCTATCGGCGAGGTGGTGGGTTCGTGCGCCGGTGCCGGGCCGATGCCGTGGACCGCGCCAGCTACATGACCATTGTCCACGAACTCGCTGGTTGTGCTGGCGCCACCTCAGCTGATTTGGTTCCGCGCTCGGGCATGAACAGAGTGGCTGCCGTCGCGAAGGCCAGAATCTTCGACACCACGTTCAGCGTGAGCGGAGCCGGAGCGCTCGGATAGGCGAAGCCGAACAGGCTCCACCCGGCGAAGACCGCCAGCATGGACGCGAAGCACCAGAACGTAGCCCGTGACACCCGCACCACGGGGGACAGCGTCAGCAACGCAACCGTACTGATCTCGGTCATGATCAGCGGCGCGAAGAATAGCGTCCGGTACAGCGCGGGGTGCGGCGGGATCGGTGGGTAGATTCTCGCCGCGATGATGAGATCGAACGGGAACTCGAAGATCATCCATCCGGCCAGCGCGCCGATGAACGCGCTTCCCAGCGCTACCCGCCAGCCACGCGCGCTGTAGGCGAGGGCGATGGCCAGGCCGATGGCGCCGAAGGCGACGACGCTGACGGGGTCGATGGGATCGGCGGGCGTGGCCCTAGCCAGCCGCGCCGCCCCGTATACCTCATGAGCATGGCGGGCGTAGATCGCGACGCACACCAGGAACGCCGTGATCGCTAGCGGCCAGATCGCGAGCAGGATGGCTCTGACCTTCTTGCCAGGAGTCGGCAGCCGTGCGGGCCGCGGCAGCCGGCTTCCGGCATACGCCACACCAGCCGCGGCAATAACGAGGACACCGGCGAGCACGAGGTCGGCAGACCCTCCGTAGCTCATCCATGGGCTGTACTGAGTCATGGTTTTGCCCCTTGTCTTCTGCGGGACTCGCACGGGCCACGGTCGGCCGCCGGCTGGCCCGCCCCGATGACGCGCTGCACTGTCGGTGCGTCAGTGGGCCTGTGCTGCTATTGCTTTGCAATGCAAAGCTAGCTTGCTTTGCAGTCCAAAGTCAATGCTACTTTGCGGATCAAAGTAAATAGCCGGCTCTCGGTCGCGAGGGCCGGAGCAGCAGCGCCAGACGCGGCGGTGGCGAGCCCGGCGGGCGCGGCGGTGCGTACCCGGCGGGCGCGGCGTCACGAGCCCGGCGGAACCAGCGGGCCGCAGCGCGGACGATCTTGGCTAGCTGCCGGTTGCGGTCCAAATGCCGACGCCATCGACGTCCGCCTCGGCAGCCTTGCCGTGCGCCTGCAGGTACCGCAAGTGCGACAGCACCTCGCCGATCGCCGCCTGACGCTGGAACGAGGCCAGCTCGGCCCACGGCCGTGACCAGGTCACGCCCGTTGCGGCTTGCCAGGCGGTGGTCCCCGCTGATCCCGCCGCGACCAGGCCGCGCTCGGCCTCCGCCAGCCGCTCACGGTGGTGCTCGGTCAGGTCGTCCAGCCGGGAGTCGAGATCGGTGAACCGGTACTCGTGCGCGGGCAGCACCTCCGCCGGCTGGATCCCGCGTAGCGATTCCAGCGAGGCCAGGTAGTCGGTCAGCGGGTTGGACGTCATGTCGTAGGACGACACGTTCGGCGTGATCCGCGGCAAGATGTGGTCGCCGGTCAGCAGGACATCCCGGTTCTCGTCGTAGAAGCACAGGTGGCCGGGCGTGTGACCGGGCGTCCAGACCGCCCGGAGCCGCAGGCCCGGCGCGTCGACGGTATCGCCGTGCTCGATCAGCCGGTCGGCGCGCACCATCGGCCCGACCTGCGCGGTGTGCTGCCGGCTCGTGACGAGTTCGTCGAGATGGCTAGCCGGCGCACCGCACCAGCGCAGGTACCACTCAATCCCGTTGCGCATGGCCTCGGCGCCACGCACGGCGAGGAAGGCATCCTCGGCCGGGTGCATGCCGACCCACGCACCCGTGCGCTCGGCCACCTTGCCCGACTGGCCGTGATGGTCCGGGTGGACGTGCGTGACCACGATGCCAGTAACGGCCTCGAGCGGGATCTCGCAGTGCGCCAGGCCGCTGGTCAGCGCTTGCCAGCTATCCGGGTGGTTCCAGCCAGGGTCGACCATGACGAAGCCCGAGTCGTGCTCGATCAGATAGCTGAGCACGTATCGCAACGGGTTGCCGATGATGGGCACCGGTATGGACCAGATCCCGCTGGTGACGTTCTCGACCGGCGGGAACTCGGCCCGCTGCCACGCGGCCTGCTGCCGCGTGCCCGTTACCAGCATCGTCCGGAGTTCCTTCCCGCCAGCCCGCGGACCGAGGCCGGGCAAGGCCAGGCCAGGCATCGGCTACCCGCCACGTCGGCCCCGTTCCCGGCCGGGAACGGGCAGCTGCGCGGGCCGTGTTGACATGGAGTGTGACGCCGTGCTTCGCTCGGTGCCACAGAAAGCATAACCGATTTCAGTTTTTCGGCCCGGCCTGGGCCGCCGAGCTGGGAGGGGCAGACCATGAGCGACGACTTCCGCGCCAGGGCGCGGGCGTGGCTGGAGGCCAACGCGCCGCGCCGCCGCGCCGCCGAGGACGAGGATGAGGCCAGCCCCACCACACTCGCCGACCAGAAGGCGTTCCAGGCCAAGCTCTATGACGCCGGGTTCGCCGGGATCACCTGGCCGAAGGCGTACGGCGGGCAGGGCCTGACGGGGCTCGAGCAGATCGTCTGGAGCCAGGAAGCGCGGGACTTCGACCTGCCGAATGGCGCGTTCTTCATCGGCCTCAGCATGCCGGGCAACACGATCCTGGAGATCGGCTCGGAGCAGCAGAAGAAGCGCTATCTGCCGCCGATGCTGCGCGGCGAGGAAATCTGGTGTCAGCTGTTCTCCGAGCCGGGCGCCGGATCCGACGTGGCGAGCTTGCAGACCAGCGCCGTCCGTGACGGCGATCAGTGGGTGCTGAACGGGCAGAAGGTCTGGACATCCGGCGCCCAGTACAGCGATTTCGGCGCGATCATCGCGCGCACTGACCCGACCAAGCCCAAGCACGGCGGCATCAGCATGTTCATCGTGGACATGCACGCCCCCGGCGTGACGGTCCGGCCGCTCAAAGTCGCGACCGGGCACACGCCATTCAACGAGGTGTTCTTCGACAACGTTCGGATTCCCGCGAACGCGCTCATCGGCGAGGAGAACAAGGGCTGGGACGCCGCGGTAGTCATGCTGCGGTTCGAACGGATCGCCATCGGCACGATGGGCGGGTCACGGACCAACCCGCTCGGTTACGACTCACTGCGCGATCTGGCCGCCGGCCTCGGCCGGATCAACGAGCCAGGAGTCCGGCGCAGCCTGGCCGAGCTGTACGCGCGGAGCCGCGGCGTCGGGTTGTTCGCGACGCTGCTGCGGGAAGAAGCGCAGGCAGGCCGGATGCCAGGAGCGCGCGGCTCGGTGGCCAAGCTGGCTGGATCCGAGCTCGGCCGGTTCGCCGGAAACGTTGCCGCCGACGTCCTCGGCGACCAGCTCGCTGCCTATGACTCCGACGAGCTCGCCGCCGTCGCGACGATGATCGTGGCTGCGCCCGGCAGCGCGATCGCCGGCGGCACCAGCGAGATCCAGCGGAACATCATCGGCGAGCGCGTGCTTGGCCTGGCGAAGGACCCTGGCGTCGACCGGTCCACGCCCTTTAACCAGCTGCGCGTCGGCACGCAGCGGCAGAACTGACCAGCGACAGCAGTAGGGGAGACTTCCGATGGCACTCATCCTGACCGAGGAAGAGCAGGCGCTGGCCGACTCGGTGCGCAAGTTTGTCGCCGACCGGAGCCCGCTGACGTCGCTGCGGCACCTCATCGAGTCCGGCGAGCCGTACGACGCGGACGTGTGGAAGCAGATGACAACCCAGCTCGGCCTCGCCGGACTCGCCATTCCGGAGAGTTACGGCGGCGTCGGGGCAGGCTACTCCGCATTGTCGGTGGCGCTGACTGAGCTCGGCGCCGGACTGGTGGCTTCGCCCCTGCTGGCCAGCTTGCTGGCGGCCGAAGTCCTGCTGCGGCTCGACGATCACGAAGCGAGCCAGGACCTGCTCCCGAAGATCGCTGGCGGCGAGCTGATCGCCACGCTGGCGGTTGCCAGCCAGGCCGGCGGACGGGTGACCGCGTCCGGTTCTCCCGTCGGCGCGACCCTGACTGGCAGCGTGTCGCCGGTGCTCAACGGCGGCGAGGCGAGCGTCTTCATCGTGCCGGCCGAGGCGGACGGCGTGACCGGGCTCTACCTGGTCGATGCCGGCGCCGACGGGCTGACCGCGACCAGGCTGACCGCCGTCGACCACAGTCGATCGCTCGCCAGGATCACTCTGGACCGCACCTCTGCGCGCCTGCTGACCGGTGACGCACTGGCCGCTCTCGGCGCCGCGCAGGACTTGGCGAACCTCGCGGTGGCGTCCGAATCGGCGGGTGCGATGAAGGCGTGCCTGGACATGACGAGCGACTACGCCAAGATCAGGGTGGCCTTTGGCCAGCCGATCGGCGCGTTCCAAGCGGTCAAGCACCGCCTCGCCGACATGGAGAAGTCGTGGGAGCTGGGCTACGCGGCGCTGCGCGACGCGGCGCGCGCCGGCGATGGCGACCCCGGACGGTTTCCCGCCGCGGCCGCCGCAGCGAGGGTGCTGCTGTCGACCACGTACGCGGAGGCGGCCGTGGACACGGTGCAGCTACACGGCGGCATCGGCTTCACCTGGGAACACGACGCGCACCTGTACTACAAGAACGGGCTGTCTAACAAGGTGCTGCTTGGCGGTCCGGGCGACCAGCTTGACCGGCTGGCGGATTTGCTCGGGATCTAACGGCGGCAAGCCGCGTGCCGCAGACAGCTCCGGCCGTTCCGTCGACGGCCGCCCAGCACGGTCGGCACGATCGCATCCTGGCCGCCGCGACTGAGATGCTTTCGGCCGGCGGTGAGGAAGCGCTGCAGATGAAGGACCTGTCGCAGCGCGCGGGAGTGTCGGTCGCGACGCTGTACCGGTACTTCCCGGCGAAGGATCACGTGCTGCTCGGCATCCTCGTCAGCCGCTACACCGCCGCCCTCGCGCGCATCACGGCGGAGGTGCCGCGTGGCGGCACCGCGCGCGAGCGGGTCACCAGGCACCTGCTGCGCGAGTTCCGCGCCCAGCAGCGCGAGCCGCGGATCACCGCCGCGCTGAGCCGGGTCATCAGCGAGACCCGGCGGAGCTACAGCGAGGTGATCGAGCAGGTCGAGCACCTGCACCTCCAGACGCTCGAGCACGTCGCGGGGGCCGGGCGGCCGATCAGCGCCGAGCAGCGGCAGTTGCTGCCGGTGGTGCAGGCAATCTTCGGTGCGGCGACCCGGCGCTGGCTGGCCGGCGTCTCCGCACCGGAGCAGGCGCGGTTCGAGATCCGGGCGGGCTGCCGGCTCCTGGATTTGGCGGACTCAGCCGTGGCCGAGGACGTGTCGCTGGCATTGTCGGTCGGCTGAGCGGCCGGCCTGCGGCCGTACCGCTGCTGAGGAGGAAGCATGCTGGTCGACCCCGGTGCTGTCGACGAGATCGCGGCTCGCTGGTTCGCGGCGCGGCCCGACCAGCCGGGGCTGGCTTACGGCGTTGTCGGCGATGGCGAGCTCGCGCACTCCGGGGGCATCGGGGCGGCGTATGCAGGCGGGCCAGTGCCGGACGCGGACACGGTGTTCCGGATCGCGTCCATGACGAAGAGCTTCACCGCCGCGGTCATGATGCTGCTCCGTGACGCGGGCGCGCTGGCGCTTGACGATCCGGCCGCGGACTACGTGCCAGAGCTGACCGGTCTGCGACTGCCAGCCGCCGACTGCCCGCCGGTGACCATCAGACATCTGCTGACGATGACGGCAGGCTTCCCCGCCGACGATCCGTGGGGCGACCGGCAACAGGGGCTCGACCCGGCCGAGTTTGCCCGGCTGGTCGCTGGCGGCGGAGTGCGATGCGCGTGGGCACCTGGCACGAGGTTCGAGTACTCCAATCTCGGCTACGCGCTGCTCGGCAGGGTCATCGAGTCGGTGGCCGGCCAGGACTACGCGCAGACCGTCAAGGAGCGCCTGCTGGTGCCGCTGCACCTCGACCGGACTGCATACCATGACGCCGACTTCCAGGCCCGTCAGCTGGCGCGCGGCCACCGGCGCGACGCCAGCCGCGGCTGGATCGAGTTGCGGCCCGACCCGTACGGCGCGTTCGCGCCGATGGGCGGGGTATTCAGCTGCGTCCGCGACCTGGCGCGCTGGGTAACCGGGTTCGCGGCGGCGTTTCCGGCCAGAGACCTGGTGTCGGGTGACGCCGACGCAGGCCATCCGCTGAGCCGCGCGTCTCGGCGCGAAATGCAGCTTGCTCAGGCGACCATCCCGGCCGGCGGCGATGGCACCGTCGTCCGATTCGCCGGCCCGCCCCGGATCTCCTATGGCTTCGGACTGTTCGTCGAGGACGACCCTGCGTTCGGCGACGTCGTGCAGCACAGCGGCGGGTATCCGGGTTTCGGCAGCAACATGCGCTGGCACCCGGCCACCGGGCTCGGCGTGATCGTGCTGGCGAACGGCACGTACGCGCCAGCCGGGTCCCTGGCCGGCGAGCTCCTCGCCGCGCTGCTCACATCCGCGTCGGCAACCGACACGCGCTCGACATGGCGCGTGTCAGGTCCGGTGCCCGCGCCACTCGGTCCGTGGCCGGAGACCCTGGCGGCGCGCGACGCCATCGACGCCCTGCTGCAGGACTGGGACGACGACGTGGCCGGCCACCTCCTCGCGCCCAACGTCCACCTCGACCAGCCGCTCGCGCAACGGAAGGCTGACATCGCCACGGTCCGGGATCGGATCGGCCCATTCAAACGGAACGCACATCGTCCAGCCGAGTGTGATTCGCCGGCGCGCTGTCGCTGGTGGCTCACCGGGCCGGCTGGAACTGTGGCCGTGCAGATCAGCCTCGCGCCGCTGCGCGCGCCGCTGGTGCAGCAACTGACCATCGCGATACCGCCAGCACCCGGCTCTGCCCTCGCGCTCGCGCTCGCCGCCCTGATCGATGTGGTGAACGCGGATCAGCCTTTGTGGCCGGATGGCATCACGACGGCGGGCGGGATCGGTGTCGACGAGATGCTGCGTCAGCTGCGGATGGCCAGCGCCTGGGCCGGGTCCTGCGCCCTGGACAGCTACCTGAGCGGGAACGGCACCACGAGCACCACGGTGCGGCTGACAGGCGGGACCGGGCGTATCGACCTCGCGCTCGAAGTCAGCGAAGCCGGTGAACTGGTGCGGGCCGGAATCTCGCTGGGCGGCTCGTGGCCTGGCCGTTAGCGGATGCGCTCGATGACCTTGGCGCTCCAGTCAGTCGGCCTGGCGCTGCTCAGGATGCAGCGCGCTGTCCGCGCACCTCGAGCTGGTCAAGCAACTCCTGCGTCGCGGCGGCGATGGTGGCAACCGCGTGCTCGAACGCCGCGGCGTTGTGGCTGGCCGGGGCCCGAAAGCCGCTGATCTTCCGCACGTACTGCAGCGCGGCAGCGCGCACGTCTGAGTCTGTGACCTGCTCGGTGTACGGCTGACGGAGCGTCTTGATGCTTCGGCACATGACATCGACCCTACGCGACGCTGGTCGCCCTGATGATAAGCAGCGCAGCCGGAACCGGTCGGCTGGCGGCAGCGTCCAACGAAGGTCGGTGCGCTGTGACTGGAACGGACAGTGTGATGCGACGAAGGCTGGTGGCCGCGGCAGGCCTTGTGCTGGTGCTCGCTGGATGCGGCGGTAACGCGAACCACGCAGGGTCGCCCGCGACACAAGCGACCGCTGGCAACCCGATACACCGATCGCCGGCAACCCCGTTCCCTATCAGTAGTCCGGTCACGCCTGCTGGAAGTGTCGTGACGGCGGCCAGCACCGGGGCGACCGTCGCGGTTGTGGTGGGCCAGCGACTGACGGTTGAGCTGTCCCCCGGCAGTCCTGCTTGCTGCCAGCGATGCACCCTGCCTGCATCAGCATTCCCGGTGCAGCCTTGCTCAGCGGGTTTGGACGATCCGGGTAATCGTTCGATCTCAGAACTAATAGAGATTTCTCAAGTCATCTCTTGATAGCTGCCGCGATCTTGCGGCACTCTGCTATCGCCTGGGCTCATGCATTCCCCAGTCATCGGCGCATGTTGGCGTGCGCGGGGCGCGCCGTCGCCGCAGCTCAGTCAAGGAGGCCGCCGTGAAGCGGTTCGGCAGGGTGTGCGTGGGGTCAGCGGCCCTCGCACTTGGCATTGCGATAGTTCCTACGGCGGCGGGGGTCGCTCAGGCCTCGACGTCGCAGCCCATGCTCGGCGGGGTATCGGCTCCGAGAGTCGTGAATCTTCGCGCGGTCAGCCGAGAGACCGCGACGGCTCATCCGTCGTTGCAGACATCAGCGCGTTACTTCAACCCCAGCGCCGTTGCGGCGAACCGCGCCGCGGCCGTCGCCTCCGGCGGCAGGCACAGCGGGCTGACTGCTCTCGCCGGGAGCACGAACGCCGCCCAAGCGGCGAGCGCCGGCCAGACGTGGGACGACTTCCCGGTGACGAGCCTCGACAGCCAGATCTCACAACTCGGCGATGACCAGGCTGTGCAGCCGCCGGACACGCAACTCGCGGCCGGTCCTGGCGTGCTCGTGGAGGCCATTAACGACAGCACCACGGTGTGGTCCAAGACCGGCTCGGAGCTCGGAATTGCCGACCTCAACCTGTTCTTCGGCGTTCCGTCTGGGCAGAGCTTCACCGACCCGCGGGTCCTGTACGACACGCAGGCCGGCGTGTTTCTCATGAGCGGCTGGTCGCTGAACTCCGCAGGCACGGACACCCAGACCTATCTCGCGGTGTCGCAGACGTCCAACCCATTCGGGAACTGGACCGTCTACACGATCGCAAGCTCCACCTCGGGCGTGCTGACTGACCAGCCGATGACCGGCGTCTGCAACGACAAGGTCGTCGTGGCCTGGAACGAGTACACAGCCGAGGGCGCCACCTTCGCCGGCGCGCAAGCATTGGTGCTGCAGAAGTCCGTCCTCACCGCCGGCACCGCACTCGCATCGACCGATGAGTTCCTCTTCACCTCGACCGGCGAGTTCCGGTTCGTGCCTGCGCAGTCACTGTCCTCGACGACCACGTGCTGGATGGCGCTCAACAACGCCGACAACGCGAACTTGGGCGGCGGCCAGACGACACCCGCACTGGGCGTCTACGCGATCACCGGCACCCCGGACGCGAGCGATGTGACGTTCACCGAGACCCAATTGCCAGTCGCAGCCACCACCGCGCCGCCAGAGCCGCGGCAGCCTTCTGGTGCGACCGACGACCAGGAAATCGACGACCGCATGCTGACGGCTGTATGGCAGAACGGTGTGCTCTGGACGAGTCTCACTGACGGGTGTACGCCGAGCGGCGACTCGACTGTCCGCGACTGCATGCGGATCGACGAGGTCAACGCGCCGGCTAGCGGAACAACTCCGACGCTGGCTCTGGACACCGATCTGTCCCAGAACGGCCTCGACGAGTACTACCCTGCGGTCGGCCTCGACAGTGCCGGGAACCTGTACGTCAGCTACACCGCGTCCTCGCCCACGCTGGACCCGGGAGCCTACGCAGTCGTCTCGTCATCGTCGTCGCTGGGAACCTTCAGCGCACCGGTCACGGTCGCAGCTGGTAAGACCTCCTACGATGGCACCCTGGGCGGCTTCACAGCCCGGTGGGGCGACTACTCAGACGTTGCCGCCGACCCTTCGGAGCCGGGCACCGTGTGGGCGACAGGCGAGTACGCGCCGTCCGACGCGAACGAAGGGGACTGGGGCACCGCGACCGCGATGCTCAGCCTGACCGCGCCGCCGGCGCCCGACATTGCTATTGCAGCCGAGGGCAAGGGCGGAGTCCCGTACGCGCAGGCGCCGCAGTTCGGCGCCGGCTGGCACTCGCTCGGCGGGGCGGTCGTCGCGCCGCCGGCGGTTGCCGCAGCGACCACCGCGTACGGCACCAGCCCGGCGGCACCGTTGTTCATCGCCACGGGAACAAACGAGCACCTGTACATCCGGTCGACATCCTCGAGCTGGCAGGAAATTACCCCGGTCGCGTCGTGCCTGGGTGGCCCCGGCGCGATGATCAGCACCAGTGCCGGGGTCAGCACGCTGACGGTCGCGTGCGAGGGCACCAACAAGGCCCTGTACTACAACACCGCGACCGTAACCGGCTCGGGGCTGCCGACCTTTAGTGGCAGCTGGAAGTACCTGGGCGGAGGGCTGACGGCAGCGCCGGCGGTGGCCCAGGTCGGCGGCGTGACGACGTTCTTCGTTCGCGGCGACAACGGCCACATCTACACCCGCACCGTGGCGGCCGGGTTCACCGAGCAGTCGTGGGCGTGCATCGGCTCGCCGGCGGCGGCAGCCGAAGCGGCGAGTACGAGCACGATCTTCGCCTGCGAGGGCACCGACCACGCGCTGTGGTACGCGGTAAACGGCGGCATCGGCTGGTCGTCTGCTGTGTCGCTGGGCGGCGTGCTGACTGCTGGCCCGGCCCTGGCCCTGACGAGCCGGGTGCCGTACTTCCTCGTCGAAGGCGCAGCCAGCGCCGTCTACGAGCGCACTCTCGCCACGAGCTTCACGAGTTTCGGCGGAGTGGTCATCGGCGGCGTCGGCGCAGCAGCGCTCAACTAACTCAGGGAGAAACGCGAGAACAGCAAGCCGGGGCTCGGACGGCGGCGGCCGTCCGGGCCCCGGCCTTGCGTCATCGCCCGTCTTCGATCTGCGTCAGGCTCAGGTCGCTGGCAGGTCGATGATCGGCGCCGATGTCAGTAACGGCGTCGGCGCCCATGCCCCGAACTGCGAAACTTTTTCGTGTTTGCCAATTCGAGGTGGAGGCATGGTCATTTGTCGGTAAGGTCGCTCTGCTGAGTTCGGGGATGGTTGGTGCCGGCAGCGAGCCTGCCACCGCCAGAGGAGAGTGACCACAGTGCCCAGAGGGCCTCGTCGGCGTGCCCGTGGCGATGACCGAGTAAGCAGGGTTCGGATCGGCTTCACGACCGGCACCGCGCTCGCGGTGGGGGTGCTGGCTGCCTGCTGCCTGTCCTCGGCCGGTGGCTTCGCTTCGGCAACGCTCGCCAGTGCCGCGACCGCTTCCGCGCCGCCGGCATCGCCGGCGACCGGGGCGAACCCCGCGGAGGGGCACTCGCCCGAGCTCACCGAGCAGCTCTCTGGCCCGCTCAGCGGAACGGGCGAGACGCGTCCCGCCGCAGCGGCACACGCGTCGACCGCGATGCAGCAGGCGACCGCCAGCACCGCAACGACGCCACTGAACGGGATCGACGTGTCGTCCGGACAGCACCCCAGCGGAGCGACGATCAACTGGGCCGATGTCGCGGCAGCCGGATACCAGTTCGCCGCGATCAAGGCAACCGAGGGAAATTACTACACCAACCCTTATTACGCCAGCGACGCCGCGGATGCGATCGCGGCGGGGATGTACGTGGCGGCCTACCAGTTCGCCAATCCCAATCCCAAGAACGGCACCGCTGTGCAAGAGGCCGACTACGCCGTGCAGAACGCGGGGAACTACCACGTCGGCGGTCACTACCTGCCGCTCATGCTGGACATTGAGTACAACCCCTACCCCGACGACGGGAACGAGTGCTACGGGCTCTCGCCCGCGCAGATGGTGAGCTGGGTTTCCAGCTTTATGGCTGAGGCCACGAGACTCACCGGCGCGGCGCCGATCATCTATACGCCGCCCGCCTGGTGGGATACCTGTGCCGGGGGCAGCACCGCTTTCGGAGGCGACGTGCTCTGGGTGCCCGCGTACTCGTCGGGCAGCCCGGGCACGCTGCCGTCCGGGTGGAGCAACTGGACCATGTGGCAGTACACCAGCAGCGGCACCGTGAGCGGGATCAGCGGTCCTGTCGATCTCGACTACTTCAGCGGCGGTCCGCAGATGGAGCAGAGCCCGGTCAACACGGCTGCGGCGCTGCAAATTGAGACGCTCAACGCGCTGGCCCACCAGCAGGTGACGTACGCCGCGACCGGATTGCCATCGGGCCTGACGATGAGCTCCGCCGGGCTGATCACTGGCACGCCCACTACCACCGGTACCTACCAGGTGACCGTGACGGCGAGCCCCTCCACTGTGCTGCAGGCGACCGTGTCGTTCACCTGGGACGTGACCTCGCTGCCGCTCGCTGCGGGGGTGGAGGGCTCCGATGGCGCGATGTTTGTGCAGGCGCCGCAGCTGTCTGCGGGCTGGCATTCGGAGGGCGGGGCGATCGCCGGTCCGCCGGCGGTGGCCGCGGCTCCGAACGCGAACGGCACCAGCCCGGTGTCGCCGTTGTTCGTGGCGACCGGCACCGACAAGCATCTGTATATCCGGTCGCTGACCGCGGGCTGGCAGGAGATCACCCCGGTGGCCTCGTGCCTGGGCAGCCCCGCGGCGGTCATCACCACTGCCAGCGGGGTCAGCACGCTGACGGTGGCGTGCGAGGGCACTAACAAGGCGCTGTATGACGACACCGCCACCCTTGCGGCGTCCGGGCTGCCGGCGTTCAGCGGCGGGTGGAAGGACCTGGGCGGGACGCTGACCGGCGGGCCGGCGGTGGCGCCGGTCGGCGGGACGACCACGTTCTTCGCCCCGGGGGCCGGCGGGCACATCTACACCCGGACCGAGAGCACCGGGTTCGCCGAGTCGCCGTGGGTGTGCGTCGGCTCTCCGGCCGCCGCGGTGCAGGCCGCTACCGGTGTGACGGTGTTCGCCTGCCAGGGCACCAACCACGCGCTGTGGTATGCGACCAGCAGCGGCAGCGGGTGGACGGCCGCGGCCTCGCTGGGCGGGTCGATGATCGGCGGACCGGGCATCGCCGCTGCTAGCGGGCAGCTTGAGTTCTTCGCGGAAGGCAGCGGCGACGCCGTCTGGCAGCGCACTGTGGCCACCAGCTGGGCCAGTCTCGGCGGCAGCGTCATCAACGGCGCCGCCGCGGCTGCCCTCGAGTGAACACGTCTGCTTGCTAGCTCGCTGGTGAGAGAGCGTGCCGACGGGCTCGGGCGCGGCACGTCTTTGCGGGCGGGCCATCCGGCGTTGCTAGCCATCAGCCGTTTCGGCAGCGATGCTTAGGGATGCGCCCGCCTTGCAGGTTTGGTCCTCCGGCGGGCGCAATGCAGCGTATGAGATGGCAGCGAGGAGCCTGACGAATGATTGCCTGGGAGTACGGCTATATCTACGTGGTGCACACAGTCGGGCCGGCTCCCGCCGTCTGCGTCGTCGTCGACAAGTCAGGCAAGCCGCGGATGCTGGACGGCTGTCACGGCCTCATGCGATCTGCCAACGTGCTAGGCGCCGACGGGTGGCTTGTTTCCGGTCAGGGTGAGAAAAGCGCGTGCACGCCCGCGATCAACGAGCTGGTGCGCACCGTCGAAGGTGCGATCGCCGGCGACACGATGATGTGCTACTTCATGCGCCGCGAGGCCGGCGTCGTGTAAGTCGGCTCTGCAGCCATGCGTCGGCGCGGGTTCGGCGAGCTTCGCTGAAAGTCGGAGTCTTCCCTTGGACCTCATTCCTGTTCTGTCGGCGCTCGTCATCATCGGCGGGATGTTCCTGATCACGCGGCGACACCGGCTGGAGCGTGCCAGGAACGCTCCGCTGCGCGACGAGATAGACGCGCACGTGCGCCTCGCGACAACCCTGGACCTGGTCAGCAAACTCGGCACCGGCGGATTCGGGGGTACCCGCGGCTACTGGATCGGCTTGCGGGGACCGAAGCGGCTGGTCGTCGGCGCTGACTCCTTTGTCATCTCCGCGCCCCAAGCGCTTCGCGAGTACGTATTCAGCGGTCGCGACACGCTGATTTCGTTCAGCCAGCTGCCGTACCGCCGGGCTGACTGCGACTGGATAGTCATCTCCGGGCAGGCTGGCGGTCGCGATGTCCAGCTCGCGATCACGAGAAAGGAAGGGCTACTGGAGATCTGGCAGGCGCTTGCCTGCGCAGGCAGCCGGCCGTGCTAAGTCGTGCTGGCCGCCCTGCTCGGGGTCGCCCAGCGCAGAGCGGGCCCGACAGCGGCAGCTCAGCACGCCAAGCAGCACGAATGCCGTGTCAACCGGTGGCTCGGACTCGGCGTCAATCAACCAAGTCAGCGGTCGCAGGCGCGACCCGAGCCTTGGACAAGAGCGGGGTGTCCTTTGGGGGTCATGCGCCGGCGGCCGCTGACCCTGTGCCAGTCGCCGCGGGCTAGCCCGCAGCTACTGGCACTCTGCGCAGAGGCCGAGCACATCGAGCCGGTGACTCTGGGGCTGGAAGCCTTCCGCATGGGCCAGGTCGCTGACCGCGTCGGCTACCTGATGCTCGAAGCCCACCGGGGGCGTGACATCGGTGACCTTGCCGCAGCCGACGCACAGCAGGTGATGATGATGCTCGGTGAGATCCTCGGCGAGCTCGAAGCGGGTGAACTCATCGCTCGCGGCCACCCGGCGGATCAGGCCCGCGGCCTGCAGGTCGGTGAGGTGCCGGTACGCGGAGCTTCGCGGCAGGTCTGGCAGGCGCTCGGCGATGTCGCCGATGCTGACCGGATGGCCAGTGCTGACCAGCAACTCGACGATGGCCCGTCGCCCGCTGGTGTAGCGCTGGTCGATCCGGCGCAGCCGTCGCTCGGCAACGCCGTGCAGATCGTCGGTCAGTTCATCGGCTGACATTGGCACGTCCCTGACTTCCAGTGCGCAACTTGCCTCAGTGCTCGTCGTAGTGATCGCCGTCGGCGGCGTGCCGGTGTCCTTCGTGCACATAGTCGACGTGGTGATCGTGCGGCACGGCCAGGTGCCCGCAGTCTGGCCCGTGCTCATGTTCGTGCTCGGGGTGCGCCAGGTGCGGCAGCGGGTGCTCGTCATAGTGCCCCGCGTGCGGCGTGTGGGCGTGGCCCTCGTGTACATAGTCGACGTGCCCCGCACGCGCCACGCTGGCGTGGCCGCAGTCTGGCCCGTGCTCGTGCTCGTCGTGGCCGTGACCGGCGTGGGTGTCGTGGTCTGGCGCTGTCACTGCTGCTCCCTGCTGTGCTGGACGGCGTCGGCGACGATGTGCGCCACATGCTGATCGGTGAGCGAGTACGCCGCCTCGCGTCCCTGCCGTTCTACCCCGACCAGCCGGGCGCCCCGCAGCACGCGCAGGTGCTGGGAGACCAGTGGCTGGCTGAGCCCCAGGCGCTCCACGAGTTCGTGGACGAACCTGGGCTGTTCGGCCAGTTCCATCACGATCGCCAGCCGAACGGGTGCCGCCAGAACTCTGAGCAATTCGCCCGCTGCCTCGAAAGCCTTCGTCTGCGTTGACACCGTCACAGAGATAGATAAACAAATGCTGATCCTTTTATGCAACTCTGGCTCGCCGCACAGGCTTGCATTGAGACTCAGTCTCAGACTATGTTCTAGTTCCATGAAAGCTCTCCATGGCAGCGGATCCGGTCACCGGATCGCGGGTCGGCGCGCCCGCGGATTTAGCCGGGCCGGCCGCACCGCTGTGGCGGTCGGGGCAGTTGCCGCGCTCGCGGTGGCAGTGGCCGGTTGCAGCTCGGGCGGCGACAGCCCTGCGAGCAGCAGCGGCGTGATCAGCGCCGTCGGGGCCGAGAACCAGTACGCCAACGTGCTGGGCCAGATCGGCGGCAAGTACGTGCACGTGCTCGCGATCGAGTCCAACCCGAACACCGACCCGCACGCCTTCGAGGCCAGTCCGCAGGTGGCGCGCGAGGTGAGCGCGGCGCAGCTCGTCGTGCAGAACGGCGTCGGCTACGACACCTGGATCAACAAGATCGAGTCAGCCTCGCCGAGCTCGAGCCGCAAGGTGATCGTGGTCCAGAATCTGCTGGGCCTGCCCGACAACACGCCGAACCCGCACCTGTGGTACGACCCTAGGACCATGCCCGCAGCTGCGACAGCGATGGCCGCCGACCTCTCGGCTATCCAGCCCGCGCACAAGGCCTATTTCCAGGCGAACCTGCGGAAGTTCGACGCGTCGCTGACCCCGTGGCTCCATGCCATCGCTCAGTTCAAGTCCGCGCACCCCGGCGTCACGGCGGCGACGACGGAGCCGGTAGCCGACTACCTGCTCACGGCGATGGGGATCCGCAACCTCACCCCGTTCGCGTTCCAGGCCGACATCATGAACGGCGTCGACCCGAGCCCTGAGGACATCGCCCTCGAGAACAGCTTGTTCAGCCAGCACAAGGTCCTGCTCTTCGCCTACAACCAGCAGGTCGTCGACGCGCTGACGACGTCGATCCGGCTGAACGCTCTCAACGACCACGTGCCCGTGGTCAGCGTGTATGAGACCATGCCGACGCCCGGCTACGACTACCAGTCATGGATGCTCGCCGAAGTGCACGCTATCGAGAAGGCAGTGACGAACAAGACCTCGACCCAGAAGCTGTGATGACACCCGACATCGTTCATCCCGCTGACCCGATTCTGGAGTTGGATCGGGTCAGCGTGAACTTGTCTGGCAGGCAGATCCTCGACGAGGTCAGCTTCGACATCGGCGCCGGGCAGTTCACCGGCCTGATCGGTCCGAACGGCGCCGGGAAGACGACGCTGCTGCGGGTGATCCTCGGGCTGCAACGAGCCTCGGGCAGCGTCACAGTGCGCGGCCGGCCCCGGTCACAGCGCCGTCAGCCGATCGGCTACGTGCCCCAGAAAGTGCTGCTCGACCCTGACATGCCGATGCGGGCCAGGGACCTGGTTGCCCTCGGTGCCGATGGCGAGCGGTACGGGCTGCGGCTGCCGTCCCGGCAGCGTGCGGAGGGGGTCCGCGCGATGCTGCACGCCGTCGACGCCGACCGGTTCGCGGACGCCCGGGTTGGGAACCTGTCCGGCGGCGAGCAGCAGCGCGTCCTGATTGCCCAGGCACTGATCAGTCGTCCCCGGTTGCTGCTGCTGGACGAGCCGCTGGCCAACCTCGATCTCCGCAGCAGCCAGGAGATCGTCGGGCTGCTCGCGCGGATCGCCCGCGAGCAGCAGATCGCCGTTCTGCTGTCCGCGCATGAGATGAACCCGCTGCTGCCAGTCCTGGACCGCGTCGTCTACCTGGCGAGTGGCCGGGCGGCCAGTGGTCCCGTCCACGAGGTCATCACAACCGAGACCCTGAGCAGGCTGTACGGGCAGCACGTCGAGGTCCTGCACATCCAAGGCAGAGTGCTCGTCGTCGCCGGGGATCCGGCTGCCGAGCCGCTACCGCTGGCCGGGACGGACTGACCCGGGCATGCACGAGATCTACTCGGCCATCTTCGAGCCCGGCTTCTTCGGCAGTTCGCAGGTGCACGTCGCCGCGACCGTCGGCGGTCTCGTGGCGATTGTGTCGGCGGTGACGGGCGTGTTCACCGTGATGCGCGGCCAGTCCTTTGGCGGGCACGCCCTGGGCGACGTGTCTGCTGCGGGTGGGTCAGGGGCGCTGCTGCTCGGCCTCAGTCCGGTCGTGGGCTTCGTCGGTCTCGGCATCGTCGGCGCGGGCGTGATGGATCTGATCGGCGTCCGGCGGCTGCGGGGGCGCGATCTGGCCACCGGGATCGTGCTCGGCACGGCGATCGGCCTGTCAGCGCTGTTCCTGTACCTCACCACCACACAGAGCGCGACGACCGGCGCCGTGCAGCAGATACTGTTCGGCTCGATCTTCACCACGCCCGCTGGCACCGTCCCGCTCGCTATCGTCCTGGGCGCTGTCGCGCTCGCCGTCGTCGCAGTAGTCGGCCGACCGCTCCTGCTGACGACCGTGAGCCCTGACATCGCCGCCGCGCGCGGGGTCCCGGTGCGCCTGGTCGGCCTGGCCTACATGCTGGCCCTGGCCGTCTCGGTCGGGCTGTCCTCGCTGGCCATCGGTGCCATCCTGTCCACTGCCCTGCTCATCGGCCCGGCCGCCACCGCGCTGCGCGTGACCAAGCGAGTGACCACCGCGCTCGTGCTCTCTTGCCTCTTCGGCGTGGCCGCGACCTGGATCGGCATCCTGCTCGCCTATGACTCTTACTACTGGGGAACCAGCCATGAGGGCCTGCCAGTGAGCTTCTTCATCGTCGCGCTCGTCTTCCTTGGCTACCTCGCCTCCGGGTTGCCAGCGGTCCGAGCCGCCTCAGGACACCGCGACGGACCAGGGTCGGCGCAGGCAGGCCTGGCCGCCAAGCGCGAGGAACTCGCAGCGTGACCAAGCGCCACCGGACCCGGAAGGAGGGGGCATGTTCGCGGCCGGCTTCATGATGAACGCCTGGATCACCGCCACCGTCGTCGCGATCGTCGCTGGCCCGGTCGGCTACTTCGTCGTGCTGCGCGGCTCGGCCTTTCCTGCGCACGCGATCCCCAAGGGTGCGTTCGCCGGCGCGGCCGGCGCGGCGCTGCTCGGTGTCAGTACCCTGATCGGCCTCGCGGTCTTCGCCCTGCTGGGCGCCCTCGGCATCGGCTCACTCGGCCGTCGGGGGCGGCACGACGTAGTGACCGCGCTAGCGCTCGTGCTGATGCTCGCCCTCGGCGCTGCGTTCTTGTCCCACACGACGGAGTATGAGCCGGAGCTCTACTCGCTGCTGTTCGGTGAGGTGCTCGGCGTGAGCAGCAGCCAGATCCTGCCCACCGCGCTGCTCGGCCTTGCCTGCATCGTCGCCATCGCGCTGGTATACCGGCCGCTGCTGCTGTCGTCCATCACTCCGGAGGTGGCCGAGGCCAAGGGCATCCGCGCCCACCGGATCGACATCATCTTCCTGATCATCGTCGCTCTCGCCACCGCCATGACGGTCCCCGTTGTCGGCGCCCTGCTGATCTTCAGCTTGCTTATCGGCCCGCCAGCGGCCGCACGGTCGGTTACCAGCAGGCCGCTGCTCGCCATGCTCGTCTCGGTGGCCATAGCGGTGATGACCGTCTGGCTGGCAATTGCAGCGTCATACCTCTACAACTGGCCAGTCGGATTCTTTGTGGGCGTACTCGGCGCGCTGTCTTACGGCTGCGGCCGCGGCCTGGCTGCCTGGCAGCGCCACCGCCGGACGACCAGGATGACGGCCGCCGCGCTGGCCCACGGCGCCGGTCGCACCTGACGCCGTGCTGGCAGCGGCTCCCCACGCTGCCGCCGGGCACCGCCATCCTCGCCCTCGGTCCTAGCGGCGGGGCCGATGCGCTGGCCGTGCGCGCCGCGAGGCCCACCACCTGGCAGCTGGCGCCGAGCGGTGCCAGCTGGGAAACCGAGCAGGTGATCAACGTGCCGATTCAGTACGGCTCGTCGAGCTGATCGGAGCCCGACCGGGCTCGCGCAGTCGACTGAGACGTGCGCTCGGAGCGCCGCCCGCGCGTGTGGGCAGCCTGTTCTCTGCCTCCACTGCCGCATTGCCATGATCGCGCAGGCGCGGGTGACTGGCCTCTGGCTGGGGATGAATGGCTGAGGGGGCCATGTATGCGCTGCTGTTCTCTTGGGTGCTCCGGTGGGTGCCGGCCGAGGCTGCGCACCGGATCGGGTTCGGGATGATCCGTGCCGCCGCAGTAGTCCCTGGCGCGTCCTGGCTGCTCCGGCGGGTAGCCGAGCCCGCGGATCCGGTGCTGCGCGTGCACGCCTTCGGCCGCGAGCTTCCTGGGCCCCTCGGGCTGGCGGCCGGATTCGACAAGGATGCGGTCGGCCCCGACGCCCTGGGCGCGCTGGGTTTTACCTTTGTTGAAGTCGGGACCGTGACTGCCGAGCCGCAGGCTGGCAACCCGCGGCCACGACTGTTCCGCCTCGTGGCTGACAGGGCGCTGATCAATCGCATGGGCTTCAACAACAACGGATCCGCCGCCATGGCGGCCAGGCTTCGGTCGCGGCGCCCCCGTGGCGGTTCGGCGTTGCTAGTCGGAGCGAACATCGGCAGGACAAAGGTCGTTCCCGAAGCGGCGGCGGCAGCTGACTACGCGGCGACCGCGCGGTTGCTGGCGCCAGTCGCCGACTACCTGGTGCTCAACGTCAGCTCGCCCAACACGCCTGGCCTCCGCAATCTGCAGGCCGTCGACCAACTGCGACCGCTGATCGCGGCGGTACGCGACACGATGCCCGAGGCCAAGCACGCCGGCCAGGCTCGCGACGACAGGCGGGTCCCGCTGCTCGTCAAGATCGCCCCCGACCTGGCCGATGAGGATATCGATGCCATCGCGGACCTCGCCCTCGAACTTGGCCTCGACGGGATCATCGCGACGAACACCACAGTCTCCCGAGAGGCCCTGGCCACTCCTGCGGCTGAGGTGGCCGAGGCCGGGGCCGGCGGGCTGTCCGGCGCTCCGCTCAAGCCGCGCGCGCTGCACGTGCTGCGACGGCTGCGCGCACGGGTGGGTGACCGTCTCGCGCTCGTAGCCAGCGGCGGCATTGAGACTCCGGACGACGCCTGGGAGCGCATCGAAGCAGGTGCGACCCTGCTGCAGGGCTATACAGGATTTGTCTACGGCGGACCGTTGTGGCCGCGCCGAATCCATCGCGGCCTGGCCCGGCGCGCTCGGGCCGCGGGCTTCGCGTCGATCCAGCAGGCGGTCGGCGGCGAATCCGCGCCTGCACGCGCTTGGGCTTGGCGGCGAGATTAGCGGCGCCCAGTCGGCGGCGCTTGACGACCCTGAGGACCGGCAGGACCGCCTAGGTGCGCTGTGCCAGCGTCAGGCCGAAATCGGCGTTGTCGTCAGTCCAGAAGTGCACCACATCCAGGCCGGCCTCAGCCAGCTCGGCGCGCACCTGCTCCGGGCGGAACTTCGCCGAGATCTCGGTCCGCATCTCTTCTCCGGCGGCGAATGAGACGGTGAAGTCGAGGTCGGCAATGTGCACGTTCTGCCGCCCCGCGCTGCGCAGTCGCATCTCGATCCACTGGCATGGCGCGTTCCAGATCGCCACGTGCTCGAACTGGTCAACGTCGAAGTCCGCGGATAGCTCCTTGTTGATAACCCGGAGGACGTTGCGGTTGAACTCCGCCGTGATGCCAGCCGCGTCGTTGTAGGCACGGACCAGCCGCCTGATGTCCTTCACCAGGTCGGTTCCGAGCAGGAACGTGTCACCTGGCCGGAGGGCCGCGCTCACCTGGCTCAGCAACTGCGCCCGCTCGGCCGGATCAAGGTTGCCTATCGTCGACCCGAGGAACGCGATCATCCGCCGGCCTGCGGCCGGTATCGCCGCGAGGTCATGCTCGAAGTCGCCCACGAACGGCGCGATCCGCAGGCTGGGATACCTGGCGGCCAGCGCGTCGGTGGCTTCTGCCAGGACAGCAGGGTCGACGTCAAGCGGGACGAACTCGCGCAGGGTGCCCGCGTCGACCATCGCGCGCAACAGCAGCCCTGTCTTAGCGGAGGTACCGCTGCCCAGCTCGACCAGGGACTCGCACCGCGACAGTGCGGCGATCTCGGCTGCTCGGGCGCGGAGGATCGAGGTCTCCGCCCTGGTCAGGTAGTACTCGGGCAGCCGGGTGATTTCATCAAACAGCTCGCTGCCGCGCTCGTCGTAGAAGTACTTCGGCGCAAGGGTCTTCGGAGTAGCGGACAGGCCGGCTTGGACGTCGGCTCGCAGCGCCGTGAGGTAGCTGTCGGGACGAGCCTGGACCCGGTTCGATGCTGGCATCGTGTCATTCCTCCAGATGGGTGATCGCGATCTCGCCGGCCTGGACGTCGACGAGGTGATGATCAGGGATGTCAAACCAGCGCGGATCGTCGTCGTCCGGCTCGCTCGCGACGACGACCCCGTCATTGGTGCGCAGCACGCTGAGTGTGTCGTGCCATCGGGTGGCCAGGATCCGGTTGCCATCGGTCAGCAGCAGATTGAGCCTCGCTCCGGGATCGCGTTTGCCGACGTCGGCGACGAACTCGCCAGCCCGCTCTGGCCCGAAGTCGAACAGATGCGCCGCCAGCTGTGCGGAGTCGCAGACCGATTCGGCGGCGGCGTGCGGACCGAGTATCAATCTGTCCACCACTCCGTTGTGCGACAGCACCCACTGTCCCTGCTGGAATGGCGCCGCCGCGGTCTCGTCGGCCGGCATGCCTGCGCTGGCCGACCGCACCGCGGCCAGCACGCAGGCCGCACTGATCACGGGGGCCACCGACGCGAACGAGGCATCCGACCACAGCGGCCGACTCGACCGCCAGCGGGCCGGCTCGGGCCGCCCCGGCGCGAAGAATCCCACGCCCCAGCCGTCCGCGTTGATCCGGCCATGAGCCTGGCGGCGCGGCGCGTAGGACTGCACCAGCAGCCCGTGGGCAGGCTCAAGCAGCAGCTCGCCAAGGGTCCGCGGCGAGCCGAGCCAGGCTAGGTGGCGACACACTCAGGCGTCCCAAGCCAGCCGGACGCCCGTAAAGATCTGCCGCCGGATGGGGTGGTCCCAGTTGCGGAATGACGGGCGGATGGTAGTCGGGGCTACCGCCCACGAACCACCGCGCAGCACCTTGTAGTCACCACCGAAGAACGGCTGGCTGTAGTCCCGGTAGATCATGGGCGCGAAGCCAGGCCACGGCGCGAAGTCGGACGATGTCCACTCCCAGACGTCCCCGATCATCTGCTCGGCGCCGTACGCCGAGGCGCTGTCCGGGTAGGCCCCGACCGGCGCCGGCCGGAGCCCGAGCCCACCGAGGTTGGCTAGCTCGTCAGCGGGCGCCGCCGCTCCCCACGGCCACTTTCGCCGCGCTCCGGCGCGCGGATCCCACGCGCAGGCCTTCTCCCACTCGATCTCGGTGGGCAAGCGGGCCCCGGACCAGCGCGCGAAAGCCTCGGCCTCGAAGTAGCACACGTGCTGCACGGGCTCATCTGGCGGCACGTCTTCCTCGACGCCGAATCGCCGCCTGCTGCCCTCGGCCGTCCAGAACATCGGTCGCTCCAGGCCAGTCTCGCGCCGGTGAGCCCAGCCCGATACAGACCACAGGTCGCGTCGGCCGTAGCCGCCGTCCGCCATGAACTCGCGCCACTGCCGATTGCTGACCGGTACCCGTCCGATCCAGAAGGACCCGATGTCAACGGTGTGCGCAGGTCGCTCGTTGTCGAGCGCGAATGGCTCGTCACTGGCGTCGACGCCCAGCGTGAACGGTCCGCCAGGGACGAAAACGCGCGCCGGGACGACGTGACGGCCCGGCGGCAGGGTGTGGCGTTGCAGGAGAATGGGCGGGCCCTGGCGCAACTGCAAAGTCGCGAACATCGTCTCGTCGTGCTGCTCCTCGTGCTGCACGACCATTCCGGCAGTGAAGAGGTCATCCGGGGGGGTGCGCTCGATCACGTCCAGCACCCGGCCGCGGACTTCGTGGTCATAGGCGCGCGCCTCGACGGGCGGCAGCAACGGCAAGCCGGGGCGCTCGGCACGGGGGTGCTTGAACGCGTCATACAGCGAGTCGATCTCGGGCGCGAGCATTCCCGGCATGCGGGGGTCGCCGCCCCGCAGTAGCCAGAGTTCCTCCTGCTGCCCGACATGGGCCAGATCCCAGACCAGCGGGCTCATTAGCGGGTCATGCTGAGCCACCAGGATGGGCTCGTCGATGTCGGTGAGCTGAAGCGTTCGCGACCTCGCTCGTTCCAGGTCGCGGACGACCGTCTCATGCATAGGCCTGCTCCTCGAATGCGGCTGCGGGACCGATCTGCGTGACACGCTGCGAGAACAGGTCGCCAGGACAGCGGCCCGACTCGACTAGGTCGGCAAGGTCAGCGATCGCTGCGCCGAAGTCCGCCGGAGCCCGGTCTGCCGCAACGGCAAGACAACGCACCGCTGAACTCGCGAGCTTGGCGTTGCTGAGCCCGTCGCGTGCGGCCTCGGTCCACAGCGGTGCCGTCTCCTCGGTGGCCTCTGCGGCCACGTCGGCTGCGATGGGGTCATCCATCAGCGTGGTGACTACGGCTGCGATGGCCGGCCACCAGCAAGGCGCGGTGACGTCCAGGTAGCGCAGTTCGAGATAGCCGCGCAGCCGGACCGGCGGGAACAGTGTGGTGAGGTGGGTGTCGAGATCAGCTGCGGTGGGTGGCCGGTTTCCCAGCCGGACGCTGCCGCTCGCCCACTCGGCAAAGGGCACCGGTGCGCCGACCGCCTGGAGTTCGTCGCCTGCGCGTCGAATGAAAGCGACAGGCGCGCGCATGGCGTAGCGGGCCCACGCATCGGCGGGGTCGGTCGCGGTGGTCCCAGCTGGGCCAGCGCTGCATCCGGGGACCGGGCCGCACACGCGCGCGTCCAGCGTGCCCCAGGCGCGCTGCCTGGCAGATTTCCAGCCCGTTGGCCGTCCCGACAACCATTGCGAGTTGGCGGCGATCGCCAGCATCGTCGGACCGATGCGGTGAGCATGAGCGACCCGGTCCCGCCAGTGGCGCTTGGGGCCCGCTTCGAGGTTCAGCTGCAGGGCGGCGGTCGAGTTCATCATCACCGAACCCGCGCCCTCCAGGCCCGTCGCCCGGAAGTGCTGCTCCATGGCCCGGTAGCGCGGGCGCGGGTTGACGCGTTGTGAAGGCCTGAGCGGATCTGCGCCTACGTACGCGACGCCGAATCCGCGATCGGCGAGAGCGTCGTGAACCTGTCTCGTCTCGCCTTTGAGGCCGCGTACTGCGGCCACGATGTCCGGGGCAGGCGGACAAGACAGCTCAACCTGGCCCCCTGGCTCTACCGTGATTGCGCTGCGCAGCCCGATACCGCGCAGAATTCCGGTCATCTCCTCGACCTGGGGCCAGGTCACAGGCGCGTCGACCTCGTCGAGCGCAACGGGGTGCATCTCGATTTCAAGCCCGACCTGACCGACGCGGGAGTCGGCGAGCGCCGCGCTGCACGACCTGTCGTAGGCCGCATCTACCGACAGTGGTGGTTGGGGATCAAGGGCATCGTGAATGAATGTGCTGGTAACGGCCATATGGCCCCTCCAGGTCCGGGCCGGCGGACTTGGGGTCCGCCGCGGGTCGGTGCGGGGCGACCGATTAACAGCCGTCCATGCCCTGCCGCTCCCTCGAGAGCGGCCGCACTATTCGATGGTACGTCTGGGGTCTGACAGTCGGTTCAAACCCGATGTGTGTGGTCCTCCGCGCTGGCTGCGTGTGGGGTCGAAGCGAGTACCTGCCCCCATAGACCCGGCGAAAACGCCGCCTTTTCGGTCCGTCACCGCCTCCTGCCCGCTGGGAGCATGATCGCTAGCAGCGATACGGGCACCATCAGCCAGAACGGCCAGAAGAAGATCCCGGTAACAAACCAGATGCCCGCCCAGACCAGGCAGAGAACCGTCCATCGCGTGCGCCACACCCCGCTCGCAGGGCGCTTACCGTTCATCGACATCACCCCCCCGCAACTACTTCACGCTACCCGCCGAGCCAGAAGGCCCTCGGCTGTGGCAGATACCCAGCCATGGGAACTGCTGTCGGATTCGTTCCCCGACCGCCCTCGTGCGTGGTTAAGCCTGGTGCGACCGGGTACGTCGCGTCGCCATGTGGAAGTCGGCCATCATGACCATCACGTTGGCGGTCCTGCTGGCCGGGATCGTCATGGCCGTGGCGGCTTGCTCAGACTGGCACAAGCGCAGTCCGGTCCCGCTGCGGAGCTGCCTGATAGACGGTCAGCGGATCGCCTGCCGTGCGCACCCTCTGCCCCGGCCTAGCTCCTCGACGTCGCGCTAAGTCCACGCGCACAAGACCGCGCCACGCGCATGTGCCGCAGTCGCAGTCAGGAAGCAGATCGCCGCGGTGCCGTCCGCCACCGGTGGCTGACCGCCACTCCAGCCTCGTAGGTGAAAATGACCATCCACCAATTCGGGGCTAGCGCAACGGCGGCCGCTCAGTCATTCATAAAGGGTTCAGCAAATAGACAGGAAATGGCTATGAACAAGATCACGATCATGCTCGGTGGAGCGGTCGCAGCCCTGATGCTCGCAGCTTGCGGAGGCAGTAACACTTCAGCCGCAGCCGGGCACAGCATCAGCAGCGCTCCAGCTACACCGAGGGCACAGCCCAGTAGCATGAACGCTTCGGCGTTCATCTCTGCCCACGACAGGAGCTGGCCGGGCGTGGGGACAGGGCAAATGGGCAAGTCAGGCACCACGTGTGATCTGCTGCCGTCAGCAGCTTTCATACTGGCGCTGCCAGGCTCACGGGTGAACCAGTCTTGGAACGGCGGTGCTGATGCTGAGGATGCCATCTCCGTGCAGGCTGGCGTCGTGTTCGACTCGGCCACGGACGGAGACGGCAATTCGGTCTGTGATTTTCACTGGAGTGACAGCCGGGGCAACGAGTACCTGCTAAGCCTCGACTTCATCGAGCACGCAAGCCAAGCCGAAATCTGGAGCGACAACCCGCCCGGCGCTACGTGTGACGACTGCACTCCAGCACCAGTCAGCAACTACAGCGGCGGGCCAGCAGGCATGCAGTACGCCACCTGGGGAGTCTGCACCGGAGTCCCTGCCGGGCATTGTGTTGACCTGAACGGAAATCCGATCAAGGACGACGGCACCCGGAACTTTGAGGTCATGGTTCCAGACGGCAGCAGCGTCCTGCAGTTCCTCGGAGCCACCAACGCCAGCGAGGGCATGGACGTGCCGAACCTGGCGCAGGTGGCGCAGCTGGCACAGGTCGCCATCGACAGAACCCCGGCCTTCACCCCGACCAACACGC
Source organism: Streptosporangiaceae bacterium (assembly GCA_030041275.1). Classification (GTDB taxonomy): domain Bacteria; phylum Actinomycetota; class Actinomycetes; order Streptosporangiales; family Streptosporangiaceae; genus JAJYUU01. Next base: position 6,443 of record JASHOE010000288.1, on the reverse strand, counting down.
TGTACGGAGTTGGCGGTAGTAACTAGAAACAACGACGTGAGCCCCGACCAGAGCGAACAGGTTTACGCAGCGGGCCCGGTCGCCCTTGGCCTGCCTGCACGTAACGTCTCCGAGTGGCCGCGTGGCGCGATCGGAGTTACAAGCCGCTCACCTGCGTAAACGTAGTGTCCGAGGGGGGACTTGAACCCCCATGCCCTTTTGGGGCACTAGCACCTCAAGCTAGCGCGTCTGCCTATTCCGCCACCCGGACAGGGCTCCCAGCTCACAGCTAGGCCGGCCTCACGATAGCAAATCCAGACACCCATCGGCGACGCCACCGAGCTGGGCGACCAGCTGCGGACGCCGCACGGGCCGGGCCGCCCCTGCGGCGATCAGGGAGTTGATGCGACGATGGCGAAATGACCGAGAACAGCGCATCTCCCTCGCCCCGTGGCACGGCGGCACAAGACGAGGTCGCAATCCTGGCCAGCAACCTGATCAGGATCGACACCAGCAATCCCGGAGATCACTCAGGGCCGGGCGAGCGCGCGGCCGCCGAGCACGTCGCCGCCCTGCTGGCGGAGGCCGGAGTCGAGCCGAAGATCTTCGAGTCGCACGAGAAGCGGGCCAGCGTCGTAGCCAGGATCGAGGGCACCGATCCGGGCCGGCCTGCGCTGCTGATCCACGGTCACCTGGACGTCGTGCCCGCCGACGCAGCTGACTGGCGGCGACATCCATTCGGTGGCGAGATCGCCGAGGACTGCGTCTGGGGTCGCGGCGCGGTCGACATGAAAGACATGGACGCCATGGTCCTGGCCGTGCTGCGGCAGCGACTCGCCGAGGGGCGCCGCCCCGCACGCGACGTGGTGGTCGCGTTTCTTGCCGACGAGGAGGCGGGCGGCCTCTGGGGCGCCCGGTGGCTCGTCGACAACCACCCGGCCGAATTCGAGGGCGTGACCGAAGCCATCGGCGAGGTAGGCGGCTTCAGCGTGACGTTCGGTGGGAAACGGCTGTACCCGCTCCAGACGGCCGAGAAGGGCATGGCCTGGATGCGCCTCGTGGCGCGCGGAACGGCGGGCCACGGCTCGATGATCAACAAGGACAACGCGGTCACTGAGGTCGCCGAAGCGGTCGCCCGCATCGGGCGGCACGAATGGCCAGTCCAGCACACCGAAGCTGCCTTCGCGTTCGCGCAAGCGGCGAGCGAGGCACTCGGCGTCGAGTTCGATGCGACGGACCCGTCGGCCGTGCTCGGCAAGCTTGGGCCGATCGCCAAGATGGTCGGTGCCACGCTGACCCACACCGCGAACCCGACGATGCTCTCCGCCGGCTACAAGGTGAACGTGGTGCCTCAGGTCGCGGCCGCGCAAGTGGACGGCCGTTTCCTGCCCGGTCTGGAAGACGACTTCTACCGCGAGATCGACGCGCTGATCGGCTCCGGAGTCATGCGTGAATCGGTGCATCACGACATCGCGCTCGAGACGAGCTTCGACGGCGACCTGGTCGCGGCCATGGCGGCTGCGCTGCACGCCGAGGATCCGGACGGAGAGATGGTGCCCTATTGCCTTTCCGGGGGCACGGATGCCAAGTCGTTCTCTCGGCTAGGGATCCGCTGCTTCGGCTTCACACCGCTCCGGCTGCCGTCCGATCTCGACTTTGCCGGGATGTTCCACGGCGTGGACGAGCGCGTGCCGGTCTCAGCACTGCAGTTCGGGGTCCGTGTTCTCGACGAGTTTCTTGATCTTTGTTAGCCATGAGCCGAGGTCAGCGTCATTAGGTAAGTCAGCGCAAGATCGTCCGCGTTGTCGGCAGCGCGGTGATCAGTACAGACGTGCGTGTAGTTTCGTTTTTCCCACGCATGCACACTCAGTAGTGTTATCGTGACTCATTGTGTGGGGCAGATGCCCGGGCTCGCGACCCCCCTTTCCGCAATGCGGCCCGGCCAGCCGCCCGGCACCCTGGCGGGTCATCGGGATACTGCATGGCCATCGCCAGCTGGCCGACATGGAGGGTCGCCTGTGTTGCCGGAACAGGGGCAGAGCCTGGCGAAGCCGGTCTGCAGCCGCGCAGAGCCGCAGTGGCACGGCACCGCGCCTGGCAGCGCGCGGATCAGAAGCGCTGGCCATTTTCCCCTCCAGGCCAGCTGCGGGCGCTCGCCCGCTCCGGTGGCCACGGTCGTCAGCATTGCTCGCTAAGGCGTGCCTGGCCGTGGCCACCGCCCCATGGGGCTGCTGGCCACTGCCGGTCGCGCCAGCTCACCAGCCGCGTTGAGGCCGGTGCAGCGCTCGCCCCAACCGGCTGGTGGCGTACCGCGATAACCCGGTGCCGCCCAGCGCTGACCACGGGAGGCTGACTTGGCTCCTGGCCTGACGGATGATCTGTCGCCGGAGGGTCGCCTTGCGGCTGCCGTCGGGATAGCGGCGGAGCCCGGACAGTTCCCAGTTGCCATACTCGGCGTGATCGGTCAGAATGCGACGCGCCGCGTCCGTCGATGTGCCGCGCGGGAGATAGAGCACGAGGTACGAGTACTCCGCCATCAACTCATTGTGCGCGTCAGGCGGGATGGTTCAATCACCTTGACGGAATCCCGCTCTGCAGGCCGAGGGAACACGCCGGCCCAGGATGCTGGTTAACGTCCGGGAAGGGAACGGGGACGTTCGTGGGCAGGTAGCGCGCAACCAGGCAGTGTTATCGCCTCACGGAGCGTCAGGGGGCTAGCGGACAGCTGGAGCGCCGGGCGGCTGGCGAGTTCGCCTGGAGTAACCTCCTGGAGTCCGCTGGAAACAAAAGGTGGGAGAAGTGGCAGCAGGGACCGAGGAGTCGACTCGCGGCCGGAGAGCCAGCGCCAACGGTGGCAGCAAGCTGGTCATCGTCGAGTCGCCGGCCAAGGCACGCACGATCGCCGGATTCCTCGGCAAGGGCTACGTGGTCGAATCGAGCATCGGCCACATCCGAGACATGCCCGATAAGGCCGCCGAGATCCCTACGAAGTATCGCAAGGAGCCCTGGGCCCGGCTCGGGGTTGACGTGGACCACGACTTCGAGCCGCTGTATGTCGTCAACTCGGATAAGAAGCAGCAGGTCGCCAAGCTCAAGCAGTTGCTGAAGAACGCCGACGAGCTCTACCTCGCGACGGACGAGGATCGCGAAGGCGAGGCAATTGCCTGGCACCTCGAGCAGGAGCTCAGGCCGCGCGTGCCGACCCGCCGGATGGTGTTCCACGAGATCACCCCTGAGGCAATCTCCCGGGCCATCGCATCGCCCCGAGACGTCGACCAGGGACTGGTCGAGGCCTACCAGACCCGTCGGGTGCTGGATCGGCTGTATGGCTATGAAGTGTCGCCGGTGCTGTGGAAGAAGGTCATGCCGCAGCTGTCGGCCGGGCGGGTGCAGTCGGTCGCGGTTCGCCTCGTAGTCGACCGGGAGCGAGACCGAATCGCCTTCCGGCCCGCCGAGTACTGGGACCTGGAAGCGGAGTTCGCGAAGATTGCGAACGGCCTGGCCGTCGGTGACGTGCAGACGTTCACGGCGACGCTGGTGACTGTCGACGGCCGCCGGGTGGCGCAGGGCCGGGACTTTACCTCGATAGGTGAGCTGCGCGGCGGGGCCGACGACGGTCAGCGCGCAATCTTGCACCTCGACGGGGGCGCCGCGGCAGCGCTGCGGGACCGGCTGGCTGACGCCGCTTTCCGGGTGAGGTCGGTGGAGCGCAAGCCGTATCGGCGATCCCCGTACGCTCCGTTCCGCACCACCACGCTTCAGCAGGAAGCGTCGAGGAAGCTGGGCTTCTCGGCGCGGTACACGATGCAGCTCGCGCAGCGACTGTACGAGAACGGCCACATCACCTACATGCGGACCGACTCGGTGACGCTGTCACAGACCGCGCTCAACGCCGCGCGGACCCAGGCCAGGGAGCTGTACGGGGCGGAGTACGTGCCGGAGGCGCCGCGGACCTACGACAGCAAGGTCAAGAGCGCGCAGGAGGCGCACGAGGCCATCCGCCCTGCCGGTGATCACTTCAAGACACCAGCCCAGGCCGGGTTGTCGGGCGACGAACTGCGGCTGTACGAGCTGATCTGGAAGCGGACCGTTGCCTCGCAGATGAAGGACGCCACCGGCGAGTCGGTGTCGGTGCGGGTGCTCGGCCTGGCCGACGCGAGCGAGCCGATCATGGTAGGCGCGGTCGCTGGCGCCGCCGCCAGCAACGGCGCGCACTCCACACCCGGCCGGGAGGCCGAGTTCGGTGCCACCGGCAAGATCATCCACTTCTACGGCTTCCTCAAGGCCTACGTCGAGGATGCCGACGATGACGCCGAGCGGGACGACAACCAGCGCAGGCTGCCGCCGCTGACCGAGGACGAGCCGCTGCGGGCGATCGGCCTCGACGCCGCCGAGCACGCCACTCGGGCACCCGCGCGCTACACCGAGGCGACGCTCATTAAGGAGCTGGAAGACCGGGCGATCGGCCGACCCTCGACGTACGCCACCATCATCAGCACGATCCTCGACCGCGGTTATGTGTTCAAGAAGGGCACAGCCCTGGTCCCGTCGTTCGTGGCGTTCGCCGTCGTCACGCTGCTGGAACGGCACTTCCCGCACCTGGTGGACTACGAGTTCACCGCCCAGATGGAGGACGCGCTCGACGACATCGCCAACGGCGAGGCACAGCGGGTGCCGTGGCTGCGCCGGTTCTACTTCGGCGCGGACGGCGAGGAGGGCCTCAAGGAGATGGTCAGCGACCTGAGCGAGATCGACGCACGGGATGTCAGCTCGTTCCCGCTTGCTGGCACCGACATTGTCGTGCGGGTCGGTCGCTACGGTCCGTACCTGGAGCGCGACGGGCAGCGCGTGAACGTGCCGGAGGGAACGGCGCCGGACGAGCTGACGCCGGAGTTCGCGGCCGAACTGCTCGATCGGCCGAGCGGCGATAAGGTCCTCGGCACTGACCCGGAAACCAGCAAGACGATTGTGGCGAAGGCGGGCCGGTTCGGCCCCTACGTCACCGAACTGCTCGACGAGGACGCGCCATCATCAGCCAAGCCGCGAACGGCGTCGCTGCTGAAGTCCATGGACCTGGACAGCGTCACGCTGGACGACGCGATCAGGCTGCTGACCCTGCCGCGGACGCTAGGCGACATCGACGGCGAGGCAGTCACCGTGCAAAACGGCCGGTACGGGCCGTACGTGAAGAAGGGCACCGAGAGCCGCTCGCTGGAGTCCGAAGAGCAGATGTTCACCGTCACCCTCGATGAGGCGAAGGCGTTGCTGGCGCAGCCCAAGCCCAGGGGCCGGGCCGCACGAGCGGCGGCCGCGCCGCCGCTGAAGGAGCTGGGCGAGGACACCGCGAGCGGCAAGCCCATCGTCCTCAGGGAGGGCCGCTGGGGCCCGTACGTGACGGACGGCGAGACGAACGCCTCGTTGCGCAAGGGCGACACCATCGAGTCCGTTACGCCGCAGCGAGCCATCGAACTGCTCGCCGAGCGCCGAGCCGCCGCGCCCCCGCCGAAGCGGCGAGCAACGCCACGCTCGGGCGGCTCGCGATCCGGCGGGACAGGCCGGGCCAGCCGGACGACGTCAGGGTCCTCGCGCCGCCGAGGGGCGAAAGGGACGGCAGACAGCGACGGCTAACCGCGCGCCAGTTCGTGCTCCGCGGGGTCCGAGCCGGGCCGACGAGTCGTGGTCCTCGGCCGGCCGGCCGACGGGGGCGGAAGGCCGGCCCGGGTCGCCAGACTGCAGCGCGGTGCATGACCGGGCGGCGATGCAGATCGCGACCAAGACAGCCAGTCGGCGCGTGCCCGACTTGCGCAACGAGGGGAGCTGCCGCAGGCTGGAAGGAGCACGTCCCGTTCGTTGTGATTTTCTTCCCGTGCTCGCAGCGGGTTTGCGCTGTCAGCAACCGTTCCTCAGACGGACCTATAACCTAGCGCCGTGAACTTTCGATCCCCTTTGGGTGCCCGCGGGCCCGGCGTGCTGTCGATCACGTCGTTCCGCCGGCTCTGGGTAGCGCTGACGCTATCCAGCGTGGGGGACTGGCTGAGCCTGCTGGCGCTTTCCGCGCTGGCCGCCAAGATCGGCGGAGCCAGCGGTGGCGCGTACGCGGTCAGCGGCGTCTGGCTGACGTCGCTGCTGCCCGCGTTGCTGCTCGGGCCGCTGGCGGGCGCCGTGGCCGACAAGTTCGACCGCCGGCTGAACATGATCATCGGTGACGTCATCCGCGCGGCGCTCTACATCACCATCCCGATCAATCTGTCGGTCGGCTTCACCAACCAGCTGACCTGGATATACGTGGTTCAGTTCCTGGCCTCGTGCGCGTCGCTGTTCTGGGCGCCGGCCAAGGATGCCTCGGTACCGAACCTGGTGCCCGCAGACAAGCTCGAGCAGGCCAACCAGCTGAGCCTGTTCGCGACGTACGGCACCGCTCCGGTCGCCGGGCTGCTCTTCACGCTGCTGGCCCTGATCAGTAC
>JASHOE010000042.1 GCA_030041275.1 Streptosporangiaceae bacterium | reverse complement strand
GGTCTTCGACGACGGCGCGGCATCCCCAATCCCGTACCTGGTGCCCGGCCAGCACCGGTGCTTCCAGGGCCGTCAGGGCCGCTACGGTGTCGTCGAGCGAGGTGACGTAGAAGCCGGGGAACGAGCTTCCCGGTTCGCGCCATAGATCTTGCGCGCCAAGTTCGCCGATGGGTCCGAGTGATCGTCTGCGACACTGGGCCGATCGTCGCGGTCCTCAACGTAACCGACAAAAACCATCAGCGCTGCACTGACTTACTCGAGACATACCCCGGCCCGCCGTTGGTACCGAGCCCGATCGTGGCCGAGGTCTGCTACATGGCCGAGTCGAGGGTCGGGCCCACGCTGAAGCTGTCTTCTTGCGCTCACTAACCTCAGGCGAATTGGAGTTCACCGAGCTCACCGTGGATGACCTTGCACGCATGGCCGAACTAGTTGATCAGTACTCTGACCTGCCACTCGGGGCTGCGGATGCCTCTGTCGTGGCGGTCGCCGAAAGGTTGAAGGTAGAGGAGATTGCCAGCCCCGATCACCGCGACCTTTCAGTCGTCCGCCCCCGACATGTTGCCGCGTTTCGTATCCGGCCCAGTTAACCAGGTCGAGTAAGCCGGCGTGAGGAGCATTATGTACTCACCCTCGTCAGCCTTGCCTCGGCACCACCTAACGACAGCCTGCCGTTCATCGCGGGAAAGTCGTCGACTTCGTGGTCACAGATCTACAGCCTCAGCGCTAATGTGCTCGTCACGGGCTTGAGGATGCTCCGCGACAACGTCCGCCCCTACACCCAAAAGCTCTTCGAGGTCCTAGAACAAACCGGCCTGATCAAGAAGAGATGGGCGCGGCTCGAAGTCGACAGCCAGATCCAGATCGCTGTCTGGACGGGCCTCGCCTCGGGCTACGGAACCGAAGACTGCGTCCGATACACCTTGCGCTTGCGCGCGACGCACAGGATCTCGGGGCGGCGTTGGCGAAGCCCCTCCAGCGTCAGGGCATCAGCAATCACCTTACAAGCGTATCGCCACGCAGCGTCGTCCCAATGGATCAGCGCCGCTTCATTGGCAGGGGCGCAGCTTAAACAGTAAAGGTTGCTTCGCAAGGCTAACTTTCGGTGGGCCTGGCGACACTATAGAGCGTGGCAGCACACGACCAGCGGCTCATCGACGCCGAACTTGTATGCGAAGCACTTGGCGGTGCCCGCGGGACATGTTGCTGAGCTTGTGGGACGGGCATTTCGACACGGTGGTGTTGCTAGCGGCGCGCGTTCTCGGCTCGGGGGAGCTGACCAAGGAATGCCGCGCAGGAACCGGTCAGAACCGCGATGACCGACCGGCCAAGTTGCATGCCCCGGAGCAGTTCGGCTCGTGGTTTGTGGTATGGCGCTCAACGCGTCCTCGGCTGGGCGGCGGCAGCTCAATCCTGAGGCTCGGCTCCCTGGCGGCGGAGGCTCAGGAGCGAGTCCGCCGGTCGGCCGGGCGGCCATGAACAGGCGTCGCCTTCCAGTGGAGGAGACTAGGCGCGCCAGGCGACTGCTGCCCACGTCCCCGCCACTCCCAGGCATCCGTAGGCTTTCCGTGGCAGTCATCGGCGAGCAGTTACCCAGCTCGCTGCGCCAGCGTGACTTTGCTCTGTTGTGGAGTGGCCAGACGACGTCGCTGATCGGCGACGGCATCTACACGATCGCCCTGGCCCTTGAGACACTCCGGATCAGTAGCCATGCCAGCACCCTGTCGTACGTGCTGGCCGCCAGGACAGCCCCTGCAGTGGCGGCAATGCTGTTCGCCGGGGTTCTTGTCGACCGGCTTCCTCGGCGCCTCGTCGTCTTGACCGCTGACCTCAGCCGCGGCCTCAGCGTGGCGGCGATAGCCGGGCTGGCGGCGGCTCACGCCCTGACCGTCCCCTCGCTGATCGCCATCTCTGCCGTGATCGGCTTCGGAGACGCCTTTTTCTATCCTGCCTACTCGGCGATCGTCCCCGAGGTCCTTCCCGCAGAGCTGCTCACGCAGGGAAACGCCTTCAACAGCTCCAGCCGGGTCCTCGGCGGAGCGCTCGCCGGTCCGGCGATCGCCGGGGTGCTGATCGCCGCCTTCGGCGCTGCGGCGGCCTTCGGCGCCGACGCGGCCAGCTTCCTGGTAAGTGCCGCGTGCCTGGCGGCTATGCGACCCGTCCCCGCTCCCGCCTCGACTGGCGCTCGGATGCTCGCCGATGCGAAGGCAGGCTTGCGCTGGGTACGGCGCCAGCCCTGGCTGTGGTACGGCATGTGGGCCGGCGGCGTGCTTAACTTCGCCGCCTTCGGCCCCGTGACGGTGCTCGCGCCCCTGCTTCTGCGGGACATCCTGCACGAAGGCGCGGTGGCCTACGGACTCGTCTTTGCCGTGGCCGGCGTCGGCGGGGGTGTTGCAGCGCTCGTCACAGGACGCCTCGGCGCTCCCCGGCGCATCGTCACCGTGACCTGGGCGACATGGGGAGTAGGCTGCCTCGCCGTCCTCGGCCTGTCCTTTGCCCCGGACGTGGTTACCGTCGCGGCACTCCTCGCCCTCGCCCTCGCCATGCTGACGGTCGGCAACCTGCTGTGGAACACCATGATGCAAAAACTCGTGCCCGCACAGATCCTCGGCCGTGCTTC
>JASHOE010000287.1 GCA_030041275.1 Streptosporangiaceae bacterium | reverse complement strand
GCCCAGCCTGACGGTACCGCGGCGGCCGCGGCCCCGGCAGGCGCGGCCGACATGGCGACTGCCGCAGCGGGCGGTGGGTCCGACGCCGCAGCTGAGCTCGGCCCCGACGACCAGGTATCAGTCGTCCCGGGCATCGCCAGGTATCACAAGGCCGACTGCATTCTGATCAGGTTCCTCGGCGACGATGACCTTGAGGTCGTGTCTCGCCGGGAGGCCGAGGCAACGGGGTGTGCTCCGTGCCGCGCCTGTCGCCCCGATCGCCCGTCAGCGAGCAGCTAGCCAGAAGCTGACGCCCAGCTCGACGTTGTCGTGCTGCCATGTCTGTACCGGCCGCGCGCCGTCGTCGGCCGTTTCGTCATGGGCTGCGCTGTCTGCGGTCGCGCGCTCGCCCGGCGCGCCGTCGCGGGCTGGGCTTTCGTTCGCTACCCCGTCGCCGGCTGCGCTCTTGCTGGGTGCGCCGTGTGGGCTGGCGTCGACTGGTCCGAACTCCACCGCCAGCACCTCGCTGGCGATCATCTGCTGGTGCTCGGACAACGCCGCGGCGAGGTCTCGATCACCGGTTGACCACCGCAGCTCGACGCGGTCGGTGACCTCCAGGCCATCGCCCTTACGTGCGTCTTGCACGAGCCGGACAAACTCCCGCGCCAGCCCCTCTCGGCGCAGCTCTTCCGTGACGGTCACCTCAAGCGCCACGGTTTCGCCGCCCTCGGTCGCGACGGTCCAGCCAGCCGCCGGAACCTGGGTAACGATCACATCGCTCTCACTGATGCTGACCACGACACCGTCGACCTCAACGTCGGCCGTGCTCGCTGAGTGCAGTGTGCCGACCAGATCGGCGGCGTCTGCCGCCGCGATCGCGGCAGCTACCTGCTGGGTCCCGCTGCCGAATCGACGGCCGAGAGCGCGAAAGTTGGGCTTCACGAAGTAGCGCACGAGCTCACCGCCGTCGCGATCGAGCGGCGACAGCTCTTTCACATTGAGCTCATCCGCAATCTGCGCCATCAGCTCGTCGGGCAGCGCTTCGAGGCCGGGAGCTGCGAGCAGCGCGCGAGGCAGCGGCTGCCGCGTCTTCACGACCGCACTGGCCCTGGCCGACCGGCCCAGCTCGACCAGCCTGCGGACCAGGCCTATCTGTTCGGCGAGCGTCGGATCGATCAGGGTCAGGTCGGCCTCGGGCCACGCGGCGAGGTGCACGGACTCCGGCTCGCTGTCGTCGCGCAGTGCGTGCCACACGGCGTCAGTGATGAACGGCGTGATCGGCGCGAGCAGCCGGGTCAGCGTGTCGAGCGCGGTGGTCAGGGTGGCGAACGCGGCCGCACCTTCGGGCGTGGCGGGGCCGTCCCAGAACCGGCGCCGAGAGCGGCGCACATACCAGTTCGACAGCCCATCGATGAACGCCGCCAGCAGTCGGCCGGCGGTCGCGGGGTCGAACGCCTCGAGCGCGGCCGTCACGTCCCGCACGAGCACGTTCAGCTCGCTGAGCAGCCAGCGATCCAGCGCCGGTCTGGCCGCGGGCGGCGGTGCTTGCGCCGCATCCGAGCCGAGTCCATCGCTGGTGCCTGCGTACAGGACCAGGAACGAGGCGGTGTTCCAGTAGGTCAGCAGCACCTTGCGGACGACCTCCGCCAGGATGGTGTCGCCGATCTTCCTCGTAGACCACGGTGAGCCGGACGCGGCGAAGAACCAGCGCACCGCGTCGGCGCCGTGCGCCTCCATCAGCTGCATGGGCTCGAGCACGTTCCCGAGGTGCTTGCTCATCTTGCGGCCACGGTCGTCGACGAGCAGGCCTAGGCAGACCACGTTCTCGTAGGCTGACTGCCCGAACACCAGCGTGCTCACTGCCATCAGCGAGTAGAACCAGCCGCGCGTCTGGTCGATGGCCTCGCAGATGAACTGCGCGGGAAACGATGCGCGGAACTCGGCTTCGTCCCGCCAGGGCGCTCCGAACTGTGCGAACGGCATTGCGCCGGAGTCGAACCAGACGTCGATGACTTCAGGAACGCGGCGAGCCGGCTCGTCGCACTCCGAGCAGGCGATCACGACGTCGTCGACGAACGGGTGGTGCGGGTCGATTCCGGTGACATCGGCGCCGGCCAGCCGGGACAGCTCGGCAAGTGAGCCGACGCAGGTGATGTGCTCGGACGGGCACTGCCAGATCGGGAGCGGGGTGCCCCAGTACCGCGTGCGCGACAATGCCCAGTCCACGTTGTTGCGCAGCCAGTCGCCGTAGCGGCCGTCCTTGATGGTCGGCGGCTGCCAGTTGGTCACGGCGTTCTGCGCGAGGAGCTGGTCGCGGATCGCGGTCGTCCGGATGAACCACGACGGCAGCGCGTAATACAGCAGCGGCGTGCCGCAGCGCCAGCAGTGCGGGTAGCTGTGCTCGTGTGGGCGCGAGCTGAACAGCAGACCGCGATCCGCCAGGTTGGCGATGAGTCGCTCATTGGCCGCCTTGAAGAACATGCCGCCAACCAGCGGGACGCGATCGGCGAACCGACCGTCGGGCTGGACCGGATTGACGACGGGCAGCCCGTGGGCCCGCCCGGCGGCCATGTCGTCCGCCCCGAATGCGGGCGCCAGGTGCACCAGGCCGGTGCCATCCTCGGTCGTGACGAACGTGGCAGGCACCACGCGGTGTGCGTCAGGAATGTCGACCAGGGTGAAGGGCGGCTGGTAAGTCGCCCCGACCAGCTGATCTCCAGTAACCCGGTCGGTTACGTGCCAGCCCTCGCCGAGCACGCGGCCAAGCAGCGCATCCGCCACCACGACGCGATCGCCCGAACCAGACTTCCTGGCGATCGCGTACACCTCATCCGGGTGAACGGCGACCGCGGTGTTCGAGACCAGCGTCCACGGCGTCGTCGTCCAGACCAGCAGGTCGGCGCCGGCGAGGAGTGGGGCCGCGCCGGCTGGCAGCGTTCGCAGTGGCAGCCTGACGATCACAGACGGGTCCGAGATGACCTGGTAGACGTCGTCCTGGCCCATCTCGTGGTCGGACAGCGCGGTCCCGCACCGCGGGCAGTACGGGCTGATCCGGAAGTCGCGGACGAGCCGCCCGGCAGCGTAGATCTGCTGCAGCGCCCACCAGACGGATTCGATGTAGTGGGCATCCATCGTCCGGTATGCCTGGGAGAGGTCGATCCAGTACCCCATTCGCTGGGTAAATTCGGCAAATGCGTCGACATGCCGCAGTACCGACTCGCGGCATCGCGCATTGAACGCGGCGATGCCGTAGGCCTCGATTTCCCGTTTGGAACTGAGTCCCAGCTCGCGCTCAACGGCGACCTCGACGGGGAGGCCGTGGCAGTCCCACCCGGCCCGCCTAGGCACGTGCCAGCCCTGCATCGTCTTGAACCGTGGGAACAGGTCCTTGAGTACCCGGGCCTCGATGTGATGCGCTCCCGGCATGCCGTTCGCTGTAGGCGGACCTTCATAAAATGTCCAGCGAGGCCGGCCCGCCGTCTGCTCGAGCGATCGGGAGAAGATATGCCCTGCTTGCCACCGGCGCAGCACCTCGTGCTCGAGTGCAGGCAGGTCAGCGCTGCTAGGCAGGGCAGTGAAGCGGCGCGGCATGCTGTCACAGCCTAGCGGAGCGGGCGGCCGCAGAGCGGGCTGGCGGCCCTCGGCGGCCATGTCGGGGAGTGCCTGAAGGGCGCAACTGGCGGGTTGGCGGCCAGGCTACGGCGGGTATGTTTGCAAGTCGCGCCGGTCTCCACTTATCCTCCGGTGACTGTTCGCGTTGATGATCGAAAGCCGAGGGCACCGAGGGAGGCGCAACATGACCGCAACCGCGCATTCTGGCGCAGCTGCCCTTCCGGTGCGGCAGGGCGAAAAGCGCTGGACCGAGGCCGAGATAACGGAGATCCGCGACCAGCTGGTTGCCGAGGCCACGGCGTTGCGAGCTGAGATCGACCGAGCCGAGTCCGACATAGCGAGTCGGCTCGGCGATGCGGTGGGTGACGCGGGCGAGGACCAGGCCGACGTGGGTGCCAAGACGTTCGAGCGCGAGCACGAGCTTGCGCTGACGCATAACGCTCGCGAACTACTGGCGCAGACCGAGCGCGCGATCGCGAGGATCGAGGCCGGAACGTACGGGACGTGCGAATCATGCGGCAACGCAGTCGGTAAGGCCAGGTTGCAGGCATTCCCGCGGGCGACGTTGTGCGTCGCCTGCAAGCAGCGCGAGGAACGTCGCTGACCGGGCCGGTGGCCGCCGGTCAGCAGGGCAAAGCCGACGCCCCTACCGGGCTCGCCCTGGGCCAGCCGCGACGTCGTGTCGGCATCCTTCTTGGCGTCGCGGTGCTGGTGCTTGCTCTCGACATTGTGACCAAAGTCACAGTGGTGGCGACGCTGTCCGACCGTCCGCCAATCCGTTTGCTCGGCGGGTTCCTCAAGCTGCGCGTCGACCGCAACCCTGGTGCGGCGTTCAGTTTCGGTCCGTCGCTGACGATCCTGTTCTCCCTCATCGCCATCACCGTGATCGTGGTGATCCTGCGCTCGTCGCGGCGCATACACAGCCTGCCGTGGGCAATCACGCTCGGCTTGCTGCTCGGTGGTGCGACCGGCAACCTCGGCGACCGGATCTTCCGCTGGCCAGGCATATTCCGCGGCTGGGTTGTGGACTGGATACAGATCCCGCACTGGCCGGTCTTTAACCTGGCCGATTCTGCGATCGTCTGCGGCGGCATCCTCGCGGTGCTGCTATCCGCCCGCGGGATCCGGCTGGACGGACGCCGCGAGGCACAATGACCGGGCCCGGCGCGCGGCACGTGCCCGTGCCGGAAGGGCTCGACGGAGAGCGCCTCGACGCTGCGCTCGCCCGGATGTTCGGCTTCTCTCGGTCGCAGGCTCAGGATCTCATTGGCAGCGGTGCCGTCCTCGTGGGTGGCCGTCCGGCTGCTAAGTCGGATCGCGTGCCAGCCGGCGAGTGGCTGGACGTGACGCTGCCGCCCGCGCCGGTGCCCGCTGCTCCTGACCCGGTGCCTGGCCTGCGCGTGCTGTACGAGGACGCCGACATCATCGTTGTGGACAAGCCGGTCGGCGTCGCAGCGCACCCGACGCCGGGGTGGACCGGGCCCACCGTCCTGCAGGGACTGGCCGCGGCCGGCCATCAGATTGCCACGAGCGGAGCGGCCGAGCGGCAGGGGATCGTGCATCGGCTTGATGCAGGAACTACGGGAGTCATGGTCGTGGCGAAGAGCGAGCATGCGTACCGGGTGCTGAAGCAGGCGTTCCGCGACAGGACGGTGGACAAGCGCTATCACGCCCTGGTGCAGGGCCATCCCGATCCGCTGCGCGGCACGATCGACGCGCCGATCGGCAGGCACCCGGCCGGCGATGGCCGGTTCGCCGTGGTCGCCGATGGGAGGCCGGCCGTCACGCACTACGACACGCTGGAGGCATTCCGCGCGGCGAGCCTGCTCGACGTCGGGCTGGAGACGGGCCGGACGCACCAGATCCGGGTGCACATGGCCGCTGTCAGGCACCCGTGCGTGGGGGACAGGCTTTATGGGGCCGATCCAGCGCTGACCCGCAAGCTCAGGCTGTCGCGGCAGTGGTTGCACTCGGTCACGCTGAGCTTCGCTCATCCGGCCGACGGCAGACGGGTCGAGTTCTCCAGCCCGTACCCGGCCGACCTGGCCGCCGCTCTCGAGACGCTGCAAGCCGAGGCATAGGACTTCGTCGGCCGACGGAAAAAGGCCGCCCGGCCCACGGGAAAATAGGCCGCCCGGCCCTGCGAACAGGGCCGGGCGGCGGGCAAAGAGCCGGACTCGAGGTGCTGACGGTGACTACTTCGTCAGCTTGCCCTCGTTGCCGTACCAGTTGTCGCCGCTGACGACGGCACCGGTCGTCGGGTTGAGGATGACGGGCGTGACGTGCGGCCTGCCATGGAAGTCGAGCAGCCCGCTGGGGCCGTCGATGCTGCCGGAGACAGCGTCAAAGGACCCGGGGATGCGCTTGCCGCCGAGCCAGTTGTCCTCGATGAATCTGACCACGGACGCGGTGTCGAGCAGCGTGCTGCTGACGGAGTTCGCCCGCGTGTAGGGCGAGATCACGAGGAACGGTATCCGGTCACCGAACCCGCAGCGGTCTTCCGCGGAGCCGACGGTGATCGGGACCGTGGAGCAGACCTTGGTGTCACCAACTGTCGAGTCGTTCGATCCGCTGATGACCGGCGGGGTGGCGTGGTCGTACCAGCCGTCGGAGTCGTCGTAGGTGATGATGATCGCGGTGGACGGCCAGTACTTGGACTGCTCGATCTGGTTGATCGTGCTGACCACGAACTGCTGCTCTTCCAGTGGGTCTGAGTTTCCTGGATGGGCGTTCTCGTAGGCCGGTGGCTTGATGTAGCTCACCGCGGGCAGCGTGGCGCCGCCGGTACCAGCGAGCGCGTCGGTGAAATCTGACGTGTCGTACTGGTGGTTCGCCTGGTCGGTGTAGCCGATCTCCGACAGCGACGTCGGCGGCAGGTGCGCCGGATTTGCCGTCGAGGCGTAGTACTGGAACGGGCTGTGGTGCGGCACGTAGTCCTGCACCTCGGACACGTTCTGCCCGTTGGAGGTGAGCTCGTGCTCCGAGCCGCAGACCGCGCCGCCGCTGTTGGTCGACGTCGGCGCGAAGCCGCCCTGGAACCAGCCCCACGTGACGTGTGCGGCGTTGAGCAGGTCGCCGATGTTTTCGCCGGTCTCCACGCCCTCCGGGCTCGTCCCGGTGTGGTTGGAGTCCGAGCACTGGTCGTAGAACGGGTCGATGTCACCGTAGATCGAGCCGGTGCCGTTGCTGCCCAGGGTGGAGACGCTGCCTGGGTCGGTGGTCTTGACGCCAGGAGTACTGCTGTCGTTCGGGTCGACCGCATAACCGCCGCTGACGTTGCCGGAGATGACATTGATCGCGCCAGGCGACGACGGCCCGAAGTCGGTGTCATAGGTGTTGTCGCTCATCGCGTAGTTCTGCGCGTAGTTCCACAGCGCGGTGACCGTGTTGCCGTCGAAGTAGTCCATGACGATGCCTGGCGGGCAGTACTCGGCACCGCAGCCGTTGGACGGTGTCGATGCCTCGGTGTTCTGGACGAACGCGTCCTGCCTGTTGTCGTCGTCGGCCTTCTGCTCCGGAACGTCTGAGTGATTATTTGACTCGGTCAGGGCATCGGTGGCGGGGATCCGTTCGGGGTTGAATTCGTTCGGGTTGTCGGTCAGCAGCGGGCCGATCGGCCCGGCGGAGGTGATGGTGCTGTACAGGCCGTTGACCGTCGGCGTGCCAGGCTTGGCGACGAACGGCGTGCCGTCGGTGTTCGCGGCGTACGGGTAAGTGCCGAAGTAATGGTCGAACGACTCGTTCTCATCGAAGATGACCACGAGATGCTTGATCGGCGTGGCCGTGCTGCTGTGGTCGTAGAGAGCCTTCGATGCGGTCGCCGGGACGGTGTAACCCGGGAACTCGGCGGCGAGCTGGGCTGCGAGCGAGGAGCTGGAGTTCGCAGCGCTCGCCGCGGTGGCGCCGACTGCAGCCGCACCGCCCAGGATCACCACTGTGCCGGCCGCGATCAAGACCCGGAACCGTTTCACCTGGCTTCGGAAATTTGGGCCTTCGCCCATGCCAACCCTCCTGAGTTCAGCTAAACGAAGTGTGAGCAGCGGGACTCCGGAAACGGCCGAAGCACCGCCGCAGGGCCGCCGGGACGCACCCCGGGGCTCAACGTTTCATCGAAGGTTGACCATGGCGCGCGCTGTACATGACTAAAAGGCAAACGAGCGAGCAACTCTGGACGAAGCAATGGCAGGAGAATCGCGACGGATCGGTCAAGCGAGCAGCGCGCGGCCGAAGTAGTCGCCCGAGTCCACGACTCCGGGCAGCGCCAGGAAGTAGCCGCCGCCGAACGGACTGATGTAGTCCGTCAGTGGCTCGTCGATCAGCCGCTTCTGCACGGTTTCGAACTGGCGACTGATGTCCTGCTGATAACACGTGAAGATCAGCCCGACGTCGAGGTCACCGACCTGGTCGAGCCCACGGTCATAGTTCCAGGCTCGCCGCAGGATCCGGCTCGCCGCGGTCTGCGGCGTCCGCGGGTTCGCGAGCCGCATGTGCGCCGTCAGCGGGATCACCTCGCCGCTGGGGTCGGCTGCGTAGTTTGGCGTCGCGTAGATGCCGTCGGCGTCGAGCGGGTAGCCCGAGTCGCGATACCGGCCGAACATCAGCTGCTGCTCGTAGACGTCCACCCGGTCCCAGAACTCGACGAACATCCTGATCAGGCGCACCACAAGGTAGCTGCCGCCAGCCGCCCAGGACTGCTCGCCCGCTGCTCCAGGCTGGACCCAGACCAGATCGTTCATCTGCGCCGCGCTGGTCACGGACGGGTTCGAGATGCCGTCCATGAACCCGAGCTGGTTGCGCGGCACCGTGCCGGCCGGCCGCGCCGGGCTGGCGAACCCGTCGATCCGCCAGTTCGCCTGCATGCCGCCGCGCGTGTTCTTGGCGATGTCGCGCAGCGCGTGCAGCACCACGTCCTCGTGACCGGCAGTGAGCTGCAGGATGAGGTCGCCGCCGGATTGCGCGGGGTCGAGGTCGTCGTTGGGGAACGACCCCATCGGCGTCAGGTGTGCGGGCAGCCGCGAAGCAAGTCCATACCGATCGTCGAAGAGGGTTGACCCAACGCCGAGCGTGACCGTGAGCCCGTCAGGAACCACGGTCGGCCCCAGCGTGCCAGAATCCGACGACGGCCCCGCGATGCCGACCGGTGCGGGTGTGCCGCCGGCGGTCAGGAACCGGGCGCGGTCGGTGACCATCTGGAAAAGCTCCGTCAGCTCGGCGCGGCTCTCCGCCGTGACGTTAAACGAGATGACCGCGGTCGCGGCCTTCGGCTTGGGCAGGATCCCGGCCTGATGCACGCCGTGGAAGGGCACCGCGGGAAGGCGGCCCTGGACCGCGGCCAGGTTCTCGGCTGCTGCCGGATCCGAGCCTGGGCCACGGGCCGCGTATCCGCCCGCCGCGCCCGCGACACCGCCGGCGACGAGGCCACCGGCGACGCCGCTGGCCACACTGCGCAGGAAGGACCGCCGTCCGGGACCGCGCGACCCGACCGGCTCGCTAGGCCCGGTCACTTCAGGCGCCGGGGCGGGGTCAGCCAGCCTGGTCACCTCAGCGGCCGCGGCGGGGTCAGCCAGCTCGGTAACCTCGGCGCCGGGAGTCGGCTCAGCAGGCTCAGAACTCACGGGCGGTGTTCCTCGGCTCGGCGATCGATGCAATCGGGGCGAGTTCCTGCACCACCTGGTCGCACGCAGCGTCGATCTGCTGACGAACGGTCGCGGACAAGCTCGAGACCGGAATCCACGATCCGTTCGGCAGGCGCTCTTTCTCGACCAGCGACTGGAGAAGATTCAGACCCGTGTACACCTCGGGCAGCTGTGCGTAGCGCGGCGCGAGCAGCGGGTGCAGCAGCGACAGCAGGTACCGGGTGCCCTGAATGTTGGCGAGCGTGGTGGCCAGAGTGGTGCCGCTGCCGTAGTCGTCGTGGCCGCTCAACTGGTATTCCAGCGCGTTTTCCAGGATCTCGTGGGTGCGCAGGCCGATGTCGACGAGCGGGACTTGTTGCGACGGCCACCAGGCAAGTAGCTGGTGTGCGTCGGTGTTCAGGGTGGCGGCGACCGGCGTGAGCTCAGCTGCTGACTGCCCGTGCCACAGGCCGTATTCCAACCGGTAGAAGCCGGTCCACTCTGGGCTGCCGAGCCCGACGGCGTCCGCTCGGCCGTCGATCTCAGCATCGAAGTTCCCGAACGCGTCGTACGCCGCGCCCAGCGTCTCGTATTGCAGGTGCGCGGTGAGCCAGTCGTGCTGCGCGGCCGCCAGGTTGCCGCTGCGTACCTCGGCGGCCAGGGTGGTCGTCTCGGCGGCGAGGACGTGCAGCCCGGCCTCGGTGTAGCTCGCGTACGCCTTGGCCAGCGGATAAAGATCGTTATAGGTGATGGGGAGTACGGCTCGCGTGCCCGCCTGATGCCCACCCACGACGACCGTCGGCCCGGTGACCGGGTCGAAGTCTTCCACTTCGCAGAGGAAGGCATACCTACCGGACCCGACGTCGAGGTGCATGGGCGCCGTCGTGCCGGGTCCGATGTTCTGGAGCTCGTCGTAGACGGCTCCGTTGGCTGGGTTGGTCAGATCGACCTCGGCGCCGTAGTCCGCCCGGTTGGTGATCTCGAAGGTGTGCCAGCCGGGACCTGAAAGCTGCCACGCGCCGCCGCACGAGGCGTCGTTGAAGGAGATCGCCGTCGACGAGGGCCTCGCCGCAGAAATGCTGCTGCAGGACGTGACGGCCGCCAGAACCCCTGCGCTGGCAACGGTGGCGAGCAGACGTCCGGTTCGCATGGCTTCCTGGGGGATTTCCTGATGAGAAAATGGCCAAAAGCCAGAATAGGCGCGTCGCTAGGGACGGCTTAAGCTCCACGGGGCGCTCTGAGCGAAACGTTCACCTGCCGATAACCCCGTAGCTACCGAACGGATGACCAGGGCCCAGCCAGGCACGCTGGCGTGTCGGGGCGACCGGCTGTCGGCGGCCGGCGATAGGGTCGAGCCACACTCACACGATGTGCCCCAGCGGCTGGCTAGCTGTGCTGGCTTACCTCCGGTGCTGGCCGACACCGGTGCTGGCTCACTAGCACCGTCCGCTGGCCTAGTGGGGTCGGTTAGTCCACCGCCCCGGCTGGCCAGCCGGGTCCAGCACGAGTTCGCCAGGACGCCGGGTCAGGCTCGTGGCAGCATGCCTGAAGGAGGCGGTGCTTCATGGCGGCGAGCCGGACCACGGGCAGCGGTGCGACCCGCGGCGAAGACTCGTTCGTGCACCTGCACGTCCACACGGAGTACTCCATGCTGGACGGTGCCGCGCGGCTGACGGAGCTGTTTGCCGAGTGCGAGCGGACCGGGATGCCGGCCATCGCCATCACCGACCACGGCAACGTATACGGGGCGTACGACTTCTGGTCGCGCGGCCAGGCGGTCGGCATCAAGCCGATCATCGGCATCGAGGCGTACGTGGCGCCCGAGCACCGCAAGCACAAGCAGCCCGTGCTCTGGGGCACACCTGCGCAGAAGAACGACGATGTCTCCGGGGCCGGCGCCTACACGCACATGACGCTGCTCGCCGAGACCACCGAGGGCATGCACAACCTGTTCAAGCTGTCTTCGCTGGCGTCACTCGAGGGCTACTTCCGCAAGCCGCGGATGGATCGCGAGCTGCTTTCGCGCTACGCCAACGGCCTCATCGCAACCACCGGCTGCGCTGGCGGCGAGGTGCAGACCAGGCTGCGACTGGGCCAGTACAAACAGGCACTCGCTGCGGCCGCCGAGTTCAGGGACATCTTCGGGCCAGACAACTTCTTCGTCGAGCTCATGCACCACGGACTTGAGGTTGAGCGGCGGACAGCCGACGGGCTGCGCGAGATCGCCACTGCGCTGCAGTTGCCCTATCTGGTCACCAACGACTCGCACTACAGCCGTCAGTCGGACGCGGCGGCGCACGAGGTACTGCTGTGCGTGCAGACGGCGACGACGATGGCCGATCCTGGCCGGTTCCGGCTCGACGGTGACGCCGAGTATTTCGTCAAGAGCCCGCAGGAGATGCGGGCGCTGCGCAGCGACGAGGACTGGCAGCGCGGTTGTGACAACACACTGCTGGTGGCCGAGCGCGCGACCGCGTCCTTCGCAAAGTCCAACCTGATGCCGCGGTTCCCGCTGCCCGCCGGGGAGACCGAGCAGAGCTGGCTGCGCAAGGAAGTCTGGCGCGGCATGGACTGGCGCTATCCGGGCGGGTACGACGAGCAGCGCCGCAGCCAGGCCGAGTACGAGATGGGCGTCATCGAGGCGATGGGGTTCTGCGCGTATTTCCTCGTCGTGGCGGACTTCATCATGTGGGCCAAGCGCAACGGCATCCGGGTGGGACCGTGCCGCGGATCGGCCGGCGGCTCGATCGTTTCGTACGCGCTCGGCATCACCGACTTGGACCCGATCTTTCACGGGCTCGTGTTCGAGCGATTCCTGAACCCAGAGCGCGTCTCGATGCCGGACATCGACATCGACTTCGACGAGCGTCGGCGTGGCGATGTCATCCGGTATGTCACCGAGAAGTACGGCGACGATCGGGTAGCACAGATCATCACTTACGGTACGATCAAGGCGAAAGCTGCGGTGAAGGACGCGACGCGCGTGCTGGGCTTCCCGTACGCGCTCGGCGACCGGATCACCAAGGCGTTCCCGCCTGCGGTGCTGGGCAAGGACATCCCGCTTGCGGGCATTTTTGACAGTGACTACCCGCGTTACGGCGAGGCGGCCGAGCTGCGCGGCATGTACGAGGCCGAAGCAGAGATTCGGCAGGTCCTTGACACCGCCCGCGGGCTCGAGGGACTGATCCGTCAGCCGGGTGTGCACGCAGCGGGCGTCATCATGAGCAGCGAGCCGCTGATGGACCACATCCCGGTGTGGCGGCGCGAGGCCGACGGGGCGATCATCACCCAGTTCGACTACCCGGCGTGCGAGGACATCGGCCTGCTCAAGATGGACTTCCTCGGGCTGCGCAACCTCACGATCCTGGAGGACGCAGTGGCCGGCATCCGCGCCAACCGCGGTGTCGAGGTCGACCTCGATCGCCTGCCGCTGGATGACCGGCCGACCTACGAGCTGCTGGCTCGAGGCGACACGCTCGGGATATTCCAGCTCGAAGGCGGCCCGATGCGGGCGCTGCTTCGGTCCATGCGGGCGGACAAGTTTGGTGACATCTCCGCCGTGAACGCGCTGTACCGGCCGGGCCCGATGGCGAGCGCGCCGGTGTACGCGGACCGCAAGACCGGCCGCGCCCCGGTGACGCCCATTCACCCGGAGCTGGCCGATGCCCTTTCCGACGTCCTCGGCGAAAGCTATGGCCTCCTGGTCTACCAGGAGGACGTGATGCTGGCCGCGCAGCGGCTGGCCGGCTACTCGCCCGGCAAGGCCGACCTGCTGCGTCGGGCCATGGGCAAGAAAAAGAAGGAGATCCTGGAGGCCGAGTACGAGCCGTTCGCCGCTGGAATGAAGGCGAACGGGTACTCAGACGACGCGATCAAGACGATCTGGGACGTCATGGTCCCGTTCTCCGGCTACGCGTTCAACAAGGCTCACGCGGCCGGCTACGCGCTCGTGGCCTACTGGACCGCCTACCTGAAGGCCAACTTCCCGGCCGAGTACATGGCCGGGTTGCTGACTTCGGTGGCCGGCGACAAGGACAAGTCCGCGCTGTACCTGAATGAGTGCCGGCGGATGGGGATCACGGTGCTGCCACCGGACGTGAACGCGTCCACGGCGATCTTCACCGCGGTGGGCCCTGACATCAGGTTCGGGCTCGCTGCGGTTCGCAACGTCGGCACCGCAGTCGTCGACTCGATCGTCGAGGCGCGCACCGCGAAGGGGGCGTTCACCAGCTTCTCCGACTTCCTCCGGAAAGTGCCGGTCAACGTCTGCAACAAGCGGGTGATCGAGTCGCTGGTGAAGGCCGGCGCCTTCGACTCGTTCGGCCATCCGCGGCGCGGTCTGATGCTGATCCACGAGCAGGCGGTCGACGCGATCATCGACGTGAAGCGGAACGAGGCGATTGGCCAGGACTCGCTGTTCGGCGACGATCCGGGCGGCGACGTGAGCTTCGACGTGCCGATTCCCGACGGCGAATGGGACAAGCCGACGCTGCTCGCATTCGAGCGGGAGATGCTCGGGCTCTACGTGTCCGATCACCCGCTGCTGGGCGTCGAGCACATCCTGGCCGCCGTCACCGACTGCTCGCTCGCGCAGCTCGTGGGCTCCGCGGACGAGGAGGCCGACCGCGGTGCGCGCGCCGACCGCGACTCGCAGGTCGTCACCGTCGGCGGCATCCTGTCGGGCGTGCAGCGCAAGGTGACCAGGCAGGGCAGCACCTGGGCAGCCGCGACGCTGGAGGACCTCGAGGGCGCGATCGAGGTGCTGTTCTTCCCGGCCACGTACGCGCAGTGCATGAGCCAGGTTGTCGATGACGCGATTGTCGTTGTCCGCGGGCGGCTGGACCGGCGCGAGGAGGTGCCGAAGCTGATCGCGATGGAGGTGAGCACGCCCGACGTCACAGCAGGCGACACGGGCCCTTTCGTCGTGACCATGCCCGAGGCTCGATGCATCCCGCCCGTAGTGGACCGCCTCAAGGAGGCGCTGCGAACCCACCCCGGACCGACCGAGGTGCACCTGCGGCTGATCTCCGGCGGCCGGGTTAAGGTCCTGCGTCTCGACGACAAGCTCCGGGTGAGGGCGTCGCCATCGCTGCTCGCTGACCTCAAGCAGCTGCTCGGCCCGGGCTGCACCGGCTCGTTATCGTCAGCTGACTGAGGGCTGGCGACAGGCGGCGGGTCGGGATGCCCGGACTGCGGCCGGGTACGATCATGACCCTTGGTGAGCCGGGAGGCAGGCCTGGCCGGCCGCCAGACCAGCCACGGGGGACTCAGCGTGCACGACGTCGGCCGACGCCCTGGGCGGCGCAGCCAGCTGCGCCGGCTGCTGCGCCAGTCTGAGTGGCGGCAGGAGATCCTGCGGACCAACCTGTGGCTGGTGCCCGCGATCGAGGTCCTGGGCGCGGCCATCCTCTTCATTTGCACGTACGCGCTGGACCGCGCCGCCTATGAAGGCGACTTCGGGGTGCCGGGCTGGGCGATCAGCGGCGGCCCGGACGTGGCAAGGACGGTGCTGACGGCGATCGCCGCCGCCGTCATCACCGTGGTCGGCGTCGTGTTCTCCATCGTGATCGTCGCGCTGACCTTGACCTCGACCCAGTTCGGTCCGCGCATGCTGCGCAATTTCATCCGCGATCGTGGCACCCAGATCACGCTCGGCACCTTCGTGGCCACCTTCGTGTATGCCGTGCTCACGCTCGGCTCGGTCGGCTCGGTCGGCCAGGGCTCGCACGCGGCGTTCGTCCCGCACATCAGCGTGACCGTGACGCTCGCCCTCACGCTGGCTGACATGGCGGTGCTCATCTACTTCCTGCACCACATCTCGCGCCAGATCCAGCTGCCCGACGTGATCGCCAGTATCGCCAGCGACCTGCAGAGCGCGATCGAGTTGCAAGCCGGGGACGCGGTCGATGGCGCGGGGGTCGAGCAGGCCGCAGCCATCATCGCCGACATGGCCGGGCGGGGCGGTGTGGTGACCGCGCCGCGCAGCGGCTACCTGCAGTACGTCGAGCACGAGCTGCTCGTCGCCATCGCCGCTCAGGTGGATGCCGTGATCCACGTGCTGTTCCGGCCCGGCCACTTCATCGTGGCCGGCCAGCAGTACGCCGCGATCTGGCCGGCCGACGCGGCCAGCGTCGTCGCCCAGGAGCTAGCCCGCGCGCACGTCACCGGACCGTACCGGACGCTCGCGCAGGATGTGTCGTTCGGTATCGACCAGCTCGTGGAGATCTGTATCCGGGCGCTGTCGGCTGCCGTCAATGACACCTTCACGGCGCTCACCTGTATCGACTGGATCGGCGACAGCCTGTGCAAGGTGACAGGGAAGTGGCAGCCAACCAGGGTCTACCGGGACTCCCGCGGCAGCGTCCGCGTCATCGTCACCGAGACGACCTGGGACCGGCTGGTCGAGCGGGCGTTCGAGAAGGTTCGCCAGGCCGCCGGGGGCATGCCCGCCGTGATAATCCGACAGCTCGACGCGCTGGCGAAGATCATGGAGCGCACGACGACGGCGCGCGACGGCCAGGTCCTGCTGGACCAGGCCGCGATGATCGAGCGGCTCAGCGCCGCGACCGTGGCTGAGCCAGCCGACCGGGCCGACATCACCAGTGCCTACGAGCAAGTGCTCGCGGCTCGACCAGCTCAGATCAGCTGATCAGGCATCCCGCCGCTGCAGGAAGTACGCGCCCAGGCCCAGCAAGACAGCCGCCCAGATACACAGGACACCGAAGCCTTCCCAAGCCGAGAGGACGGTCTGGCTGCTGGTGATATGGACCAGGAAGACGAGCGATCCCGCCTGCTCAGGCAAGTAGCCCACCAGGTGGTTCCAGAACGACGTGTCGGGCAGCAGGCCGGCCAGAATCGGCAGCAGGAAGGCCACGCCAACCGCGACACTGATGGCGCCCGCGGTGTGCCGCACTAGCGTCCCGATGCCCATGGCGAACAGACCGAATACCGTCAGGTAGAGCCCCGCTCCGATGGTTGCCCGCAGGATGCCGCTATCGCTGAGGGAGACCGAGACCCTGCTGTGCAGGATCGCCGAGCCCACGAAGAACGACCCGAACGCCACGATCTCGGCCAGGATTCCGACCAGGATCGCGAACACCACGATCTTCGCCAGCAGCATCGGCAGCCGCTTGGGCACGGCCAGCAGCGAGGCGCGGATCACTCCGGTCGAGTACTCGGTCGTGATCACGAGCACGCCAAGCACACTGAGGGTGAGCTGGCCGAGGTATACCGAGACCCCGAAGATTATGCTCGTCGGGTCGGCGAGCGCCCGCGCGTCTCGTGGTCCGGCGTGCGGGCCGGTCCAGTTCGCTTCCGTCACCCAGGTGATCAGCGCGGTGAAGCCGATGGTGACGATCACGAACGCGATCAGGGTCCAGGTCGTGGACCGAACCGAGCGGATCTTCGTCCACTCTGCTTGCAGCAGGTGACCGAACCCGGCGGGGCGGCGGCGCGCGGCTACCGCAGGGGAGACCTCGGCGGTCGCTCCAGTGGCGCTCATCGGGCACTCCCATCGGTGGCCGGCGCGGGCACGGTGAGGTCCCGGTGGCCGAACTCGAGGCTGTCGGAGGTGAGCTCGAGGAAGGCGTCCTCGAGGGTCGCAAGCTGCGGGGTGAGCTCATGCAGCACGATCGACGCGGATGCCGCTAGCTCGCCGATCCGGGCGGCGGGTACCCCCGTCACCGTCAGCATCGGTGTCTTGTCGTCCGGGTCGCCAGCCGGACCCCCGTTGCTGCCTGGTACGACCGTGCCGCCGACGCCAGTGATCAACCCGGTGAGCTTGTCCGCGTCGGGAGTGCGCACCAGCACTGACCGGCCCGACCCGTGGGCAATCACCTCACCGGTAGCTGCGTCCGCGAGCAGCTTCCCGCGGCCGATGACGATGAGGTGGTCAGCGGTGACAGCCATCTCGTTCATGAGGTGGCTGGACACCAGCACGGTCTTGCCCTGACCGGCCAGGTGCTTCATCAGGTTCCTGATCCACAGCACGCCCTCGGGATCCAGGCCGTTCACCGGCTCGTCCAGGAGCAGCACTCGCGGGTCGCCGAGCAGTGCCGCAGCGACGCCGAGCCGCTGGCTCATCCCCAGGGAATAGCTGCCCGCCCGCTTCCTTGCCACGTCGGTCAGCCCGACGAAGTCGAGCATTTCGTCGACCCGGCGGGCGGGAAGGCCCTGGGTCTGCGCCAGGAACAGCAGGTGGTTGCGGGCGTTACGGCCGGTGTGCACGGACTTCGCCTCGAGCAGTGCGCCGACGCTGCGCAGCGGGTCCGGGATCTGGTCGTAGCGCTTACCGTCGATCGTCGCTGAGCCCGCGTTGGCGTGATCGAGCCCGAGGATGAGACGCATCGTCGTCGACTTCCCCGCTCCGTTGGGCCCGAGGAAGCCGGTCACCCGGCCCGGCTGGACCGAGAATGACAGGTGATCGACGGCTACCTTGTTGCCGAACAGCTTGGTGAGATCTCTGACCTCGATCATCGGTGTCTCTCATCCGGCGAAGCTGGCAGTTGAGTCCTATCGCGACGCGAGGGTACCAGAGTCGGGTGGGCCGCCGGTCCGCGCGTCCGGCGGTCATTTCGGCGCGCTTGCAGCGGCCGGCGCGCTGACGGGCGGCGGGCTGCTCCGGTCGCTGTCGGGTTTTCTCGCCAGGTCCCGTACGCTGCTACCGAGCCATGACTGAAACGACCGTCCCGCCCCACGACGGCCCGGCGCGGGGTCGCGCCGCGGTCGCGGCTGGCCTGATCATCGTCGGCAGCGCGGTAATCGGGCTGGCCGCCGGTCTGGTCTGGGCGGCGACCGCCCCGCGGGTGGCATACCAGGTGTACACGCTGAACCCGCCAACGGCGTACGCGACGAACCCGGAGACGAGCGCTTTCATCGCCGCTGACGGGTGGTACTGCCTGTTCGCTGTCATCGGCGGGGCGCTGATCGGACTGCTTGGGTACCTGTTCGGGGTGCGGCGGTACGGTCCGATGCCGATGGTCGGGATCGTGATGGGCGCGACCGGCGCGGCCTTCCTCGCTCAGTGGCTGGGCCACGAGCAGTCCGGGGGGCCGGGCTTCAACCACCTGCTCGCCACCAGCAAGCCAGGCACGCTGCTGTACGCACCGATCTCCCTCGGCTCGCACGGCGCGCTGGCGTTCTGGCCGCTCGCGGCAGCCGCGGTGGCTGGGGGGATCGAACTGGTCGGTGTGTTGCGGGCCCGGCGAGAGCCTGGCTACAGCGCTCATCCGCTGCCGGGAATGGGGGCGTTTGGCCTGGGCACGGGTCCAGGCGAGCCCGGTCACACGGGTCCAGGTGAGCCCGGTCAGCAGAATGGCGGGCTAGGTCACGCCGATGGCCCAGACCGGTCAGAGGCGGAGTCACGCGGCGGACCTGATGCCGTCGGCGGCGACCCAGGCCGTGCCGCGCTGTAGTACCAGCGGGCCGGACGTGCCGGGCTGCTGCGCGCAGTGAACGTGGCCGGCCTCACACGTGGATCGTGGCCTGGCGGGAACCCGCGCTGTCCATTGCCATGGCCGCGCCGACGATGCCGGCGTCGTTCTGCAGCGATGCGGGAACGACCTTGGCGCGGAGGCCGGTCAGCCTTGGCAGGAATTTGTCGGCTTTGCGACTAACCCCGCCACCGACGATGATCAGGCCCGGCGACAGCAGCGCGTCCACGTGGGTGAGGTACTCCTCCACCCGTCCGGCCCAGGAACCCCAGCTCAGGTCGTGCTCTTCGCGCGCCAGCTCGGATGCGCGCCGCTCGGCGTCCTTGCCACGGACCTCGATGTGCCCAAACTCGGTGTTGGGCACGAGTACCCCGTCGGTGAACAGCGCGCTGCCGATGCCGGTACCAAACGTCAGCAGCAGGACGGTACCCCCGACCCCTTTACCGGCTCCGAAACGCATCTCCGCCACG
This sequence comes from Streptosporangiaceae bacterium, assembly GCA_030041275.1. Classification (GTDB taxonomy): domain Bacteria; phylum Actinomycetota; class Actinomycetes; order Streptosporangiales; family Streptosporangiaceae; genus JAJYUU01. The sequence goes on along the minus strand of JASHOE010000287.1, from coordinate 80,778 downwards.
CCTGCCGCGTCTGCGTCGTTGAGGACGGTAACGGCGAGCTTGATGCTGTCCTCGAATGCTTTGACCGCATCGACTCCGATCCAGGCGTGGTCGAGGTTGGCGGCAGTGAGAATGACGCCGTTGACGACAACTCCCGGAAACGTGATGCCGGCCTGACCTGTCCAGTCGAAGGCCTGGACGAGCTTGGCGACTACCTCTACAACGGCGTCAGGGGTCGCCGGGTGCGGCGTCGGGAGCTTCTGCCGCTCAGCGGTGAGCTCGCCGCTCGCTGTGTCCACCGGCGCGGCCTTGATGCCGGTCCCGCCGATATCGATGCCAAGGACGTGAGCCACTGCATTCCTCCGAGTACTGGTCCTTCGATCAGCCTAGGGCCAGCCGGGCATCGTCGCCCAGCAGCGAGAGCGTGGCGGTTGGCGCGCCCGCGCCGGGTCAGCGGCGGGTCGTGCCTGTCACAGGGACATCCGCTGGCCGCGGTTAAAGCCGTGGCCAGCGCCCTCACCTGCGCATCGAGCCTGCTGGTCGTCGACAAGCTCGTTCTTACCGGTCGCGTCGGCGGTGCAGGCCGTGCTGGCAGCCTCGGGCGGGTCGGCCGCGCGACGCGCAGGACCGGCATGCTGCCGGTAGGCGTAGTCAGCGCGGATCAGCATCCGCAGCTCAAGGCACGTGTGCGCACGCAACTGGTCGGCGGCGCCGCGGAACGTCGCCGACCAGATGTCCCCGTCGAGGCCGATCTCGTAGGCGCTGCCCCAGTGCAGCTGGAGGTCGGTCAGGGCCGATGCATCGGTCCTGACGGTCCGGGTGCTCTCCATCGGCCTGCTCACGGTGGGGTAGTCCGCCGGCCTGTAGTCCGTGCACGGCCCGTCTGTCTGGCCGGTCGAGGGGCTGTCTGCGTGCTCGGTCATCATCCGCGCTGCCTTTCTGCCGGTCGGCGTGGCCGACGCGCGGCCCGGCGGTCGCGCGCCGTGCAGTCAGCATAGCGCACTAGAGAGCGCTATGAAGCGGCACAGTGCGTCCCGCCTCTTTGCGCAGTTCACAGGCGTTCTAGGGTCGTCGGCGTGGCGAAAGTGCCCAAGTTCGACGCGGCCGCGCTCGGGCCTGCCTACGTCTACATCGGCGTAGCGGATCACATCGCGGCGCGGATCGAGGCCGGCGACTTGCCGTCGGGCGCCCGGCTGCCAGCCGAACGGGACCTCGCCGCGGATTATCAGGTGGCCGTCGGGACAGCCCGACGGGCCGTGGAAGAGCTGCGCCAGCGCGGGCTCGTCGTCACCCTCCCGGCTAAAGGCACGTACGTCACGTGACGCTATCGACGTGCAACGCGGCGCCGTGACGGCGCTGGATCTTCCGAGCTTGGCGGACACGATCTGGCCGTGCGCTGTTCACTTGCTGGTCATGGCGCGGCGATTGACTGACGGCTGCAGCTGACGGCCGCAGAGGGGAGTCGCCAGGGTGGACCGTGTCGTGATCGTCGGTGGCGGCGTGCTCGGCATGATGCACGCGGTTCAGGCGCGCCTGCGCGGGCTCGATGTGGTGCAGCTGGAACGGGAGGCGGCGCCCCGCGGTGCTTCAGTGCGCAACTTCGGACTCGTCTGGGTGAGCGGCCGGGCGCCCGGTGCCGAGCTGGCCCTGGCGCAGCGCGCGCGGACGCTGTGGGAAGAGCTGAGCGAACAGGCGCCAGGCGCTGGCTTTCGGCCGCGTGGCTCACTGACCCTCGCGACCGACGACGCCGAGCTGGCGCTGCTCAAGGAGGCGATCGCCCGGCCAGACGCGGCTGAACGCGGATTTGAGCTGCTCGATCAGCGTGCTGCTGCGCAGCTCAATCCGGCGCTGCAGGGCGAGTTCACGGGTGCACTGCTGTGCCGCCGGGATGCGATCGTAGAGCCGCGACTGGTACCTGGGGCGTTCCTGGCATTCCTGGCTGGCACTGGCCGCGGCTACGAGTGGCAGCCAGGCCGGGAGGCACTAACGGTGGCGCCGCACGCGGTCCGTGATCAGACCGGGGCCTGGCACCGCGGCGATCTGGTGGTGCTGTGTCCCGGCGCGGTGCACACCGGCGTCGCCGGGCCGCACCTAGCCGAGTATCCGAGCTCGCCGGTGCGCCGGGTGCGGCTGCAGATGCTGCAGACCGAGCCGCTGTCCACCCGGCTGACCACGTCGGTGGCGGACGGCGACTCGCTGCGCTACTACCCGGCTTACGACCTGCCCGGCCGGGTGCGGCTCGCACCGCAGGTCCCGGCTGCCGCGGCGGCCGCGGCGCAGCTGCTCCTGGTGCAGCGCCTGGATGGCAGCCTGACCATCGGCGACACCCACAGCTACGACGAGCCCTTCGCCTTCGACGTGGACGAGCAGGCGTACGACTACCTGAGGGGCCGCGCCGAGCGGCTGCTCGGCACGCCGCTGCCGCCGGTGCGGCGTCGCTGGGCTGGTGTCTACAGCCAGGTCACCGGCCGTGAGCTGTATCACAGGTCAACGGTCGCGCCGGGCGTCGTGCTGCTAACGGGCGCGGGCGGGCGGGGCATGACGTGTGCGCCCGCGATCGCCGAGGAGACCTTCGAGGCGAGCGCGTGAGCGCAACGACCGACCGAGCAGAAGGAGAGATGTGATGGCGCGGATCACCGTGGCTTGCCTGGATATGGCGGGCACGACGGTCGCGGACGACGGCAGCGTGCTGGCTGCGTTCCGGGCAGCCGGCGCCGAGTTCGGGTTGACGCCGGGTGCGCCCGGCTACGCCGAGGCCATGGCGTACGTGCAGGAGACCATGGGCCAGTCCAAGATCGAGGTATTCCGCCACGTGCTCGGCAGCGAGGACCGGGCTCAACGGGGCAACCAGGTCTTCGAGGAGAGCTACGCGGAATCGGTGCGAGCAGGACTTGTGACGCCACTGCCGGGTGCAGCGGAAACGATCGCGGCGCTGCGAGCAGCTGGCATCAAGGTGTGTTTGGCCACCGGGTTCGCGCCGGTCACCAGGGACGCGGTGCTGGACGCTCTCGGCTGGCGGCCGCTGATCGATCTGGCGCTGTCGCCTGCCGACGCCGGGCGTGGCCGCCCGTGGCCCGACCTGCCGCTCACAGCGCTGTTGCGGCTTGGCGGCGGTGCGGTCAGCGAGCTCGCTGTCGTAGGCGACACGGCGGCCGACGTGGAGTCGGGGCTGCGGGCCGGCGCCGGGATCGTGGCCGGGGTAACGACGGGTTCGGCAAGCCGGGAGACGCTCGCCGCCGCGGGCGCGCCGCACGTGCTCGACTCGGTGGCGGAGCTGGTGCCGCTTGTCGGTGTCGGGCCCGCAGTGGCGGTGGGGTAAGGGCTCGCGCCGGCTCAGCCCGTGACGGGTGCGGGCGAGCCGTCCGCGGCTCCGATGGTCAGCCCGGCTGCGGGGGTGACGACGAGTCCGGCCGAAACATCCTCGAGCCGCTGACCAGCCGGCTCGGGCAGCACGAGCGTCAGCAGTCCGCCAAGGACGGCCACGCCAGCCGTGAGCAGCAGGGTGCCGCGGAGGCCCAGAGATGTCTGCAAAACCGGAAACAGAAAGACGCCGATGAAGGCTCCGAGCTTGCCAATGCCGGCGGAGATTCCGTGCCCTGTAGCCCGGACCGACACCGGGAACACCTCGCCCGGCAGCACGAACGTGGTGATGTTGGGGCCGAACTCGGTGAAGAAGTAGCTGATCCCGTAGATGACCAGGAACGGTGCCACGGCAGTCGTCATGCCAGGCCACAGGCCGATCGTGGCGAAGCAGACGGCCATGACGGCAAACCCGATCAGCTGGAGCTTGCGATGACCGACGCGGTCGATCCGCGCGATGGCGAGCGCGTAGCCGGGCAGCGCGGCGACGGTAAAGATCGCGAGCTGAATGGAGATCGTCGCCATCGTCGACGAGTTGGGCGAGATCAGGCTGATGATCTGCGGCGTGGAGATCGTGTTGCCGTAGTAGGCGTAGTCGAGCAGGAACCAGCACCCCGCGGTGCCGGCCAGGATGACCACGAGCCGTCGACTGCTCAGCAACCCCCGCAGGCCTTCGGCAGGCCGCGTCCGGCGGCGCGCGGCACTCTTCGCCCGCGGCCCGGCTTGTGCGCGCCGCCTGGCCCTGGCGTGTGCCTCATAGCGCGGTGATTCGGGCAGCTTGTGCCGTAGGAAGATCATGGCGGCCGCCGGCAGGGCGCCGATGGCGAGGAGAATCCGCCAGGTGACATCCGAGCTGGTGCCGGCACCGAGGAAAGCGAGGGCGATGAGCGGGCCGACGATGAGGCCGAGCGCCTGGGTAGAGAACACCAGGCTGACAAGACGACCGCGGTTCTGGCGATTCGCGTACTCGGTCATCAGCACGGCGCTGATCGGGTAATTTCCGCCGACGCCGAGGCCGAGCAGCAGCCTGAAGGCAATCAGCACCCAGAACGTCGGCGCGAGCGCCGAGCACACGGCTGCAGTGATCATTATGGTGGCGACCAGCCAGTACACCCGCTTACGGCCGACCCGGTCAGCCAGCCAGCCAAACAGCAGGGCGCCGAGAAATGCTGCCCCGAGCATGGTGGCGTTGAGGGTGGCCAGCCTCGCCGAGTCGAGGTGCCAGTCCTGCTTCACCAGAGTGGAAACCACGCCGATGATGAACAGGTCGTACGCGTCGGCGAAGAACCCCATGCCGGCCACCACGACCGGCCGCACGTGAGAACGGCCCAGCGGAGCCTCGTCCAGCGTTTCGATAACGTCGGCACGGTCGGCTGCGGTCACTGGCGTTCCCTTCGGCGCTGCGTCTGCGGCTCGTTGGTCGGCCAGACCGGGCTCCGCCGACCGGGAGGTTTCCGCTAGACCGCGCCAAGTTACGCAACCGAGACGTCTACTAACCGACTAAAAGATGAATGAAAGGTGAACGAGAGTCATCGGGTACGCGGCTTAGGCCAGCTCCGGGCCCTGGCAGCTGGCGGTGGCTACACCGTGCCGAGTTACGCGTAACCTAGAGTCATGGCGGAGATCCGAGCCTGCGAGCAGTGCGGCACCATGTTTGAGCCGCGGCGTGAGCACGGCCGGTTCTGCTCGAGCCGGTGCCGGGTGGCCTGGAACCGCGGCAGGACGAAGTACCCGCCCGGCGAGGCGAGCGCCCTGGACTGGTCTTTTGCGGCCATGGCGGAGACCATCGACCGCTTGCCGCGAGTCAAGGCGTGGGACGGGGCCCGGGCCATCACGGTGATCGGCGAGGCCGTCTGGTGGGTCACGATCGTCGACGCCACCATGGTTCGCTATCACCCCGACGCCTACGATCAGGTACTCGCCGGGGCACGCGACCGGCAGGTAATCGAGGAGACCCTGGCGGGCCTGCGGTTCGTCCGCAATCACATGGGTCACGACATCGATCATGTGGACTTCGTCCGGGCGGCGACGAGCCGCCGGAGCAGCGCCAGGGGACAGGCGGGGAGCTGGACCTGGCATCGCCTGCCATGCCCGACGCTTGGCACGCTGCAGCCGCGTGCCCAGGAATGGGAGCTCGATCGCTACGAGGCTTACCAGCACCGGCTGGCGGACCGGCCGGTCGGGGAGGCGTTCGGCCGCGCTCACTGCTTCCTGGCGGAGGCAGCCGCTGTGGTCGCGGCGGATCCGGTGCCGGGGGCCGCTGCGCCGGGCGTCCCGACACCGAGCCACTAGCCGACGCTGGGGAACAATGGGCCGATGCCTGCTTGCCGCCTGATTAGGCCCGACGACGCGCCCGTGCTGGCTCGGCTCCTCCACGCTAACCGCGACTTTCTCGCGCCGTGGGAGCCCGTCCGGGCGGAGGCGCACTTCACCGACGCAGGCCAGCGCGTAGCCGTCGACGCGGCGCTGGCCGAGCACGCGCACGGGCGCAGCTTGCCGTGCGCCATCGTCGATGAGGCGGGCTCGGTCGTCGGCCGCGTCAATCTCAACAACATCGTCCGCGGCGCGGCCCAGTCCGCCAGTCTGGGTTACTGGCTGGCCAGCACGTCCGGCGGCCGGGGGCTCGCGACCGCGGCGGTACGCGACATCATCAGGCTGGCGTTCGCCGAACTCGGGCTGCATCGGATCCAGGCGGACACGCTGGTTCACAACGTGCCGTCACAGCGGGTCCTCGCCCGCAACGGGTTCGTCCGGATCGGAATGGCGCCCAGGTACCTCAAGATCGCTGGGCGCTGGCAGGACTGCATCCTGCATCAGCTGGTCAGCGACACCACGGACTAAAACATCGCAACGCAACGGAACGGAGCCGACCGCGCCTAGGCCAGTCGCCGCTGCCCGGTGGACCGGGGCCAATCCACCGGCAGCAGCACGTTGCGGTCGAGCGCGAAGCCTGCGCCCGCGCCCCCGTCGGCCGTGATGAGGTCGCGCACCTGCCAGTCGTTGGCCGCGAGCTCGCGGGCCAGCGCGGCCAGCGCGACCGGGTCCGTGCGCTCTCCCGCTGACCGGTCGCCCCGGTAGCTCGCCGGCGCGGCCGTGTCGATCACTGTGCAGCCGATCACCAGAGCTGCGTCGGTAGCGAGAAACTCCACGAGGCGGGCCTGCTGCGGCCAGTCGATATGCGAAGCGGTCGTGATCTGCCAGAAGCCCGTGCCGTCCGGGCCGGTGACAGGGGTCACGGAGTGCACGTGGGTGTGGCCGTTGAGCCACGCCACCACGCACGGGTATCCGAGCAGACACTCGCGCAATTCGTCCGCCAGGACTCGGCGCCCTCCGCCCGGCGGCCTCGCGTCGTTGACCAGGCTCTCCAGCGAGTGATGACTGAACAGCACGACCGGCCTGGTGGCGCTCGTCGTCAGCGCTGCCTCGAGCCAGCGCAGCTGGGTCTCGTCGATCGAGCCCTGCCAGCCGCCGTGGTGGTTCACGGTGTCCAGCACCACGCACCGGATCATGCCGTGGTCGAAGGCGTAGTAGGCGGTGCCGTCCGCGATATTGAGCTCGGTGTATCCGTGCCCGGCGGGCGTCCCGACGGACCGGAAGTGCTCGCGGACGTGATCGGCCCTGCGCACCGTGGCGCGACCGGGATCCGGCGTCACCCGCAGCCGCACGCCGCGAGCGAACTCGGCCAGCGCGCTGGAGTCCCCGCTCTCGAACCGCGCGAGCAGCACGCCGGCATCGATATCTGCAGGCGGCGTCACCAACTTCAGCCTGCCGACGCCGAATCGCTGCAGCCAGCCCGCTGGGGCTACGGTGCCCTGCAGCATGGCGTCGTGGTTGCCGTGCACCGCGTACCACGGCAGCCCAAGGCCGGTAGCCCAGAATGGGCGCCGCGCCGCGGTCAGCACGCCGGCCGCGGCCGGGAAGCCGTATCGCGTGCGGGGCAGGTCGGGCGGGCCGCCTTCCGGATGCCAGTACCGCTCGTCCTGGACGCTCGGCGCGGACACGCCCTCGTATTGCTGCGGGTCACCGGAGTCAGGCACCACTTCGCCGCCGTCGAGGAGCCTGATATAGCCGCGCAGCTCGTTGAGCTGGCAGTTGTCCGTGGCGTCGCCGGTAACCACCGCGAAGTCAAGCGGCGCGCCCGACACCGGTGCGCTGGTGGCGGCGCGAACGGCCTGCACCATCGCCTCGGCGACCTGATAGGTGATCAGTTCCTGAGCCCGGTAGGAGCCGATGATGCCGACGGTCGCGCGCACCGCCGAGTCCGGGTCGGAGTAGCGGTCGAGGAGCTCCGCCCTGGCTGGCGACTGATGGTCCATGACGTGGGTGTCGGACAGATGCGCGATGGCCAGCAGCGGCGTTGCGGATCGCCGCCAGCCGTCGGCCAGGCTGCCGCTGGACAGCTCAGCGCGCACCAGGTGCCGCTCGCCTGGCTCGGTGCTCAGCGGGCGGTAACCGCCAGCGCCCGCCTCGCCAGGGACGAGCCGCCGGTGGGCGGTGGTCACGTGTCGGTGCCGCTCCCGGCGGACGACCCCCGGCGCTCTGCGACCAGCACCGGCTCGTCGGCAGCCACCCGCACCTGCACCGACGTGCCCGGCACCAGGCTCGCCGCGGCGGTGCTCGGCTTGTCCACCTTGACCGCTACGTCGCCGGACAGCAGCACGGTGACCCGAGTCACCGAACCGAGAAAGGTCAGATCGGTCACGATGCCGTTGCCACCAGGCGTTGCCTCGACGAGCAGGCCCTCCGGCCGGACCAGCACGTCCACGGCACCGGTGAGGCTGGCAGCCCGCTCGCCTGCAACCGGGGCGGCGGAACCGAGGATGCTGACCTCGTCCTGGCCGTCGTAGTCGCCAGGGATCCTGTTCATCGTGCCGACGAATTCCGCCACGAACACGGTGGCCGGCCGCGAGTACAGCTCGCTGGGCACGGCGATCTGCTCCAGCCGGCCCTCCCGCATGACGCCGACCCGGTCGGCCATGGACAGCGCTTCCTCCTGATCGTGGGTAACGAACAGCGTCGTCGTGCCCAGCCGCTGCTGCAGCGTCCTGATCTGCTCCCGCAACTGCAACCTGACCTTGGCGTCCAGGGCCGACAACGGCTCGTCGAGCAGCAACACCCGCGGCTCGATGGCGAGTGCGCGGGCCAGCGCGACTCGCTGCTGCTGGCCGCCCGACAGCTGGTGCGGATACTGCCGCGCCTGCGGGGACAGGCCGACCATGTCGAGCAGCTCCGCGGCCTTCTGCTGCCTGCTGGCTGGGTTGAGCTTGCGCATCCGCAGCCCGAAACCAACGTTCTCCAGCGCCGTCATGTTGGGGAACAGGCTGTAGCTCTGGAACACCATGCCCATGTCCCGCTTGGCGGCTGGGACCGACGCCACGTCCTTTCCGTCAACGGTCACGGTGCCCGAGTCAGCGGCTTCGAAGCCCGCGACGATGCGCAGCGCGGTGGTCTTTCCGCAGCCGGAAGGTCCGAGCAGGGCAACGAACTCGCCCGGCGCCAGGTCGAGCGTCAGACCGTCGAGAGCGCGCACCGCGCCGAAGGAGCGGCTGAGCGCCCGGATGCTAACCGGAGCGCCCGCGCCGACAGCGCGGCCGAGGCCGGTCGCGGCGCTCGCCGCCGTGTTCGTGGTCATTTTGGCTCTCCCAGCGGCATGGCGGCGGTTGCGGTCGAAACGGAGAACAGCGCTACTTCCGCGCCACCCCGCTTGCGGGCACTGCGGCCGCCCACGGTCACGATGAGCATCAGCAGCAGCCAGGTGACAAACAGCGCAAGCAGCGAGGCGGCCACCGACACCGGCCCGCTGTTCTGCTCGAAGTTAACGATCCACACCGGGAACGTCTGGAAGTTATCCAGGCTGGCCATCGTGTACTCGCCGAGCACCAGCGCGACGGTCAGCACCGTGGCCGACAGCATCGCGGTCCGCAGGTTCGGGATCACCACCCGCCACAGCGTGGTGGGCCAGCCGGCGCCGAGCGAATTCGACGCCTCGACGAGGGTTCGCACGTCGAACGAGCGTAGGCCGGCGTCGAGCGACCGGTAGGCGAACGGCATCGACAGCACGACGTACTCCAGGCCGAGCAGGTTCGGTGTGGCCAGCAGAAAGCCGGGTGCCAGCTTGAGCACACCGATGATGAGGACGATCGGCGGGATCACGATGGGCAGGATGGTGATGGCCTCCATGATCCGCCGGATCCTGGGCAGCCGCAGGTACACGTAGACGGTCGTCGGAACCATGAGCACGAGGGTGAGCACGGTCGCGATGAGTGCGAGGCGCAGCGAAAGCAGGAACGCCGAGCCGAAGCTTGGGTAGCTCGTTACCTGTGTGAAGGCCTTGAAGCCGGCGAACTTCAGGGCCGAGTAGAGCGGAATGAGGAAGTACGCGGCCGCGATCAGCAAGATCGCCCAGCGCCAGACCGGGAACCTGCGCCGGGCTGCGGCCGGCTGGTCCGGAGCGGGCTCGCTGGCCTCGGCCAGCGCCGTCGCTACCGCAGCCATCGTGCGGCCCTCCGCTGCAGCAGGGTATATCCGATCATCACGATGGCGATGATGACGACCAGGATGAGCCCGAGCGCATAACCCAGATTCTCCTGCCCGGCCAGCACGTTGCCGTTCAGCAGCGAGCCGATCTGGATCGGCGTCAGCGCGATCGTGCCCCCGGTCAGCGCCTCGGCGGTGGCGTACGCGGACAGCCCGCCGCCGAACAACAGCAGCAGGCAGCCGAGGAAGGACGGCAGCAGCACCGGCCCGCCCACGTGTCGCCAGTAGCGCCAGCTGCCCGCGCCAAGGTTCTCCGCCGCCTCGCGCCAGGCCGGTCGCAGCCCCTCAAGCGCCGGGAGGATGACCAGCGCCATGAGCGGGATCTGGAAGTACATGTAGACGAGCGCCACGCCGTACGTCTTGTACAGCGAGAAGCCGTGGTCCCAGATGTTGAAGTTGAACACGTCGGTGATCCAGCCGGTGACGACGCCTGTCGTGCTGAGCGCGGCGATGAACAGGAACGCCAGCGGGACGCCGCCAAAGTTGGCGAACACGCCGGCCGCCGTGATGACCACCCTGCGGAGCACGATGCCCCGTCGGGCGGTGTGAATCGCGTACGCGATCAGGAACCCGAACACGCCCGCAGCGACTGCCGTGACGAGCGCGAGCAGCAGCACGTTGGTAAGCCCGGTCAGGTACGTACCGTGCACCGCCGTGTCGAGGTTGCTGAGGGTTGGCGCGCTCGCTTTCGAGGCGACGAAGCCACCGCGCGAGGGCTCGAAGGAGTAGATCGCGATGGCGACCATGGGCGCGAGCAGCCCAGCCGCGACGTACGCGGTGAACGGCACCACCCCGGCATACCTGAGGACGGCGCGGAGCAGTGCGGTCACACGATCGGGCCGGGCCCCGGAGGCTGCCGCCTCCGGGGCCACGGCGGTGGTCAGGCTGTCAGCCATGGGCTACCCGACTTGCTTGGCCCAGTTTTGCGACACGACGTTCTCGGCCGATGCCTGCTGGGCGTCGCTCGGGAACGTCAGCGCGCCGGACGGGGCCGGCGGCAAGGCGTTCTCCGCCTTCTTGTCGACGGTGCCGTTCGCGATCAGCGTCGGCAGCTCGATCGGCCGCGCGAAGCCCTGCAGCCACAGGTTCTGGCCGGTGGTGGAGTACAGATACTCCTCCCAAAGCCGAGCAGCGGCCGGGTCGGGCGCGGTTCCGCTGATGGCCTGGTCGTAGTACGCGGCGTAGGAGGAGTCCGATGGGATCACGATCTTGAAGCCCTTGACGACCGGCGACACCTCGGAGGCCAGCAGGTAGTCCCACCAGATGAGGATCGGCGTGGTGCCGTTCTGCACGGTGGTCGGGCCGCCGACCGCCGTCGGCACGAAGTTGCCAATCTTGTTGAGGTTCGCGAAGTACTGGATGCCCGGCTCGATATTGCTGAACGACCCGCCGTTGGCCAGCGCCGCGGCGTAGACGGCAGCGAATGCTGCACCCGCCGTGGTCGGGCTGTTGTTAAGGCCGATCATGTGCTTGTACGCCGGATTGGTCAGGCTCGCGAATGAGGTCGGCGGCACCTTCACCACGGCCGGGTTGTAGCCGATGGCGACGTAGCCGCCGTAGTCGGCGTAGTAGTCGCCGTTGGCGTCCTTGGCATTGCCGGGGATGTCAGACCACGTGAGGACCTTGTAAGGGGCCCACAAGCCGTCGTTGGCGCCCTCGACCGCGAAGGCCGTGCCCACGTCGACCACGTCGGGCGCGCGCTTCTGGCCTTTCTCGGTCTGGACCGCCTGGATCTCCTGGCCGCTCGAGCCCTCGGGGATCGCGTCGCTGATGTGGATGTGGTACTTGGCGGTGAAGTCCTTCATGATCGTGCCGTAGTTGGCCCAGTTGGACGGCAGCGTGATGACGTTCAGCTGCCCTTCTTTCTCGGCCGCCTTGACGAGGTTCGCCATATCGGTGGGACCACTCGCGGTGAGGTGGGTGACCGTCGCCCAGTTGACCGAGCTGCTGGTGCTGCTTGGGGAGCTACCGCCGCACGCGGCTGCGAACACCGCGGTGCTGGCCGCCGCCACCATGGCGGCAAGTGTCTTGCTGTTGCGCACGTACCTCTCCGACCTGTCGGATCGCGGGGGTTAGGACGCCTGGATCGTGTCGGAGAAGAGTTAAAGGTTCGCGCCTTCGAGCCGACGCGCTGGCGTCTGAACCGTGAACTATGGCCGAAAGGACTGGGCTGGCTATGGTCCAATGCGCGCGGGACCGGCGAATGGTTCTAATAGCGCGGGAGCGGCGAGTGCTGCCAATGCGGTGCAGGCCACCAGCGTCGGCTTCGGGTTCCCGCTCGCGCGGTGCTGGCTAGCGGCGCCAGGCGCGCGGTGCTGGCTAGTGGCGCCAGGCGCGCAACGCGGCGACGGCCGCGTCGCTGCCGTCCATCCGTACCTCAGCCGCAGCGGTGCGGCCCATGGTCCAGAGGGTCAGCTCGGCCGGGGTGCCCGCCACCGTCACGACCGGCGTCCGGGCACGGGCGGTCAGCCGGACTCTCGCCGTCGTGTCCCTGCCTGCCCGTCCGTCGGCGCGCACCAACTCGACGCCGACCGGTGCGCGGCGGAGCAGTATCCGGGCCAGCCGCAATCGGCGCCACAGCTCATCCGCCACCTCCGGGCTGGTCTCCCGCGGCCGCCACGCTGGCTGGGCCCGGCGGACGTCCTCATGATGAACGAAGTACTCCACCATGTTGGCTCGCTCGTCCATGCCCGGCAGGGCAAACATCGACAGTCGCGGCGGCCCGGTCCTGATCAGGTCGACAAGCCGGGGAAAGGGAGTCCGGGCCCGCAGCCGGTTCTGCACGTGGCGCGTGTAGCCGGCCAGCGGCCCGCCCATGACGCCGGCTCCGGCATCCGGGCGGTGCTCGCGCAGCACCAGGTGCGCCGCGAGGTCCCCGGTCTGCCAGCCGGCGCAGAGCGTCGGCTCATCAGGCCCGATTTCGGTCAGCAGGTCGCAGAGGGCAGTCCGCTCATCCCTGGCGTGCGTCACCGGAACTCCTCCGTGCACCGGCCGGGGCGATCCCGGACCGAGGCGGATGCTGTTAGCTAACCGGGCTGAACCTGATGGTAAAGGACGGCGGCCGGGAGCGAGGGACGCAGCCAGGATCGGGCGGCAGCGCGGATGGCGCTAGCCTGCATGCTGTCAGAAACAACCGGGAGGCGGTCCATGACGAGCGGCGCGAGGCAGCGGCCGACAGCCACGCCGCACAGCCCGCGGGCCGCTAACGCGGCTCGCGAGCTCACCGTGACGGTGCTGGTCGGTGCCGTCGGCGCGGGGCTCGTTTTCCTCGCCACCAGACAAGGCTGGGCCCACGTCAGAACGACGCCGCCCCGACCGCTGCCAGCCAGTGACGTCACGGTGACGGGTGCTCAGCTCGTGCCTTACGCCGATGCCCTCGTGCTCGCGGCGCTGGGGAGCCTCGCGGCCGTGCTGGCGAGCCGCGGGCTGCTGCGGCGGATCACCGGCGCGGCGCTCGCAGCGCTCGGCGTTGCGCTGGCAGCGACTGCGTTCACAGTGAGCGCGGCGGGCGCGATCTCGGCGGCAAACGCCAACCTCGGCCCGGCGGCCGCCAGCGCTGGCTCGGTGACAGACGGCAGCAACGCCACCGCCCCGGCGGTGCCGAACGTCGCGGGGGCCGTACCCCATGTCACGTTCTCCGCGGCCGGCTGGCAGGCGATCATCCTCGTCGGCGCCATCGCGATCGTCGGCGCTGGAGTCCAGGTAGCCTGGCGCGCTCGCCGGATGGCCGTCATGTCGAGCCGGTACGACGCCCCGGCGGGAGACGCGCGGCGCGGTGCCGCGGATCGGGGGGGTAGGCCGCCAGGGCGTCCGAGTGACTCGGCCTCGATGTGGGAGGCGCTCAGCCGTGGCGACGACCCTACGGCGGTTGCTCGGGGGGACGACCCACCGAAACCCCCCGTGGTGTCGGCCCAGGTCGAAGACCCTGCGTAACCGTGTGCTCGGAGCCGGAAGGACTCGCGGCGCTGACCCAGGGGCCTGACCGGCGATTGTCGCTGCAGGCATGAATCCGGCGGTCCGGTCATCCTTACCTAGACCGCCCGAACGGCGCGCTGCGCAAGAACTCAGTAATATCGCAGGGCACGGTCGGGACGCGATGGCGGCCGCCTGGCGATCGCCGTGCCGTTCGGTGAGCCGACGGACAGGGGATGGCATGGCACTACACAGGTCGGCGGCTCCGCCGTGGCGGCAGCCGCCAGTCGGCCGCAGTAACCACCTTGCCTCCGGTCCGCTGCTCCGGCCGAAACCGCACGTCAGCCTCGTGAGCAGGCTGCTGCTGGCACAGGCTGTCGCGTGTGGCGCCATCGGATTCAGTTACAGCCGACGCAACACCCCGTGGCTCCTGCTGACCATCGTCCTCACGCTCGCCCTATTCGCGCTGGCCGCGATCGTGCGGTCGGGCGGGCACGCGACCTGGCTCACGGCGATCACGGTGGAGTCCGTCCTGGTGGCGGTGGGACTGTTCCGGTTCGCGTACGCCGGCTATCTGGGCGGCACGCTGCTGGCCATCATGACCCTGGGCACGCTGCTGCACCCCGCCGTATCCAGAGCGTTCGCCGCGGCGCACGGCGAGTCCGAGCCCGCCGGAGACGAGCTGGGACTCGCCGACGAGGCGGCCGAGCTCAGCGGCAGCGTGGCCGGCCCGTGAGGCGGCCAGCAGGGGGCTCGTCCCGGTCGGCGTCGGCCATGGCAGCCGAGGGGGCGGCCAGCCGCCGCGCGGCGACGTCGCTACGATTTCAGGCAAGGCATCCCACCCGAGGGGACGGCAGATTCGCGTGAGCGTGCTTGACGACATCCTCGACGGAGTGCGTGCCGACCTCGTCACCCGCCAGCAGGAAACCCCGCTGGAGCAGGTCAAGGAGATGGCCAGCCGGGCACCGTCGCCCAAGGACGTCATGGCGGCCTTCGCCGGGTCCCAGGTGTCTGTCATCGCCGAGGTCAAGCGCGCGAGCCCATCCAAAGGCGCGCTGGCGGCGATCGCCGATCCGGCGTCGCTGGCGGTCGACTACGAGGCGGGCGGTGCTGCCATCATCAGCGTGCTGACCGAGCAGCGCATGTTCGGCGGCAGCGTGGCAGACCTCGCCGCTGTCCGGGAGGTCGTGGCCGTCCCAGTGCTGCGCAAGGACTTCATCGTGAGCTCCTACCAGCTCTGGGAGGCCAGGGCCTACGGCGCCGACCTCGTGCTGCTGATCGTCGCCGCGCTCGAGCAGAACGCGCTGGTGTCGCTGGTGGAGCGGGCCGGCTCGATCGGTCTCGTGCCGCTCGTCGAGGTGCACACGCAGGAGGAACTGGACCGGGCGATCGATGCCGGGGCGAGCGTGCTCGGCATCAACGCCAGGAATCTGGCGACGCTGGAGGTTGACCGGACGGTGTTCGCCCGGCTGGCGCCGCACGTGCCGGAGGGCGTCGTCAAGATCGCGGAATCCGGCGTCCGCGGTCCACACGACCTGCTGGCCTACGCCGCGTCAGGCGCCGACGCCGTCCTGGTCGGCGAGAGCCTGGTCACTGGAAAGGATCCCAAGAGCGCCGTCGCCGACCTGGTGACCGCTGGCCTGCATCCTGCCCTGCGCTCGGGTCGGAGCCGCAAGCAGGGACCGGGTGGACCGACATGACCGGCGAGGGGGCCGAGGTGGGCCCTGTCCCAGACGCCGGTGGCCACTTTGGGCGCTTCGGCGGCAGGCTCGCGCCTGAGGCGCTGATGGCGGCGCTGGACGAGCTGACCACCGCCTATGACAAGGCCAAGTCAGATCCGGACTTCCAGGCGCAGCTGACGGCGCTGCTCTGCGGCTACGCCGGCCGCCCGACACCGCTGACCGAGGTACCGAGATTCGCCGCTCACGCCGGCGGGTGCCGGCTGTTCCTCAAGCGCGAAGACATGTGCCACACCGGCTCTCACAAGATCAACAACGTGCTCGGCCAGGCGCTGCTGACCAAGCGACTGGGCAAGGCCAGGGTCATCGCCGAGACCGGCGCCGGCCAGCACGGGGTCGCGACGGCCACCGCCGCGGCCCTGCTCGGCCTGGACTGCACGGTCTACATGGGTGAGGAAGACACCATTCGGCAGGCGCTCAATGTGGCCAGGATGCGCATGCTGGGCGCGGAGGTAATCCCCGTCACCACCGGCAGCCGGACGCTCAAGGACGCCATGAACGAGGCGTTCAGGAACTGGGTGTCCACAGTAGACACCACGCACTATTGCATCGGCTCAGTCGGCGGTCCGCACCCGTTTCCGATGATGGTCCGTGACTTCCAGCGCGTTATCGGGGTTGAGGCGAGGCAGCAACTGCAGCAGGCAGCGGGCCGGCTGCCGGACGCGGTGCTTGCCTGCGTCGGCGGCGGATCCAACGCCATCGGTGTCTTCCACGAATTCATACCGGACCAGGGCGTCGCCCTGATCGGCTGTGAGGCGGGCGGGGACGGTCTGGAGACCGGGCGGAACGCCGCCACCCTGACGTTCGGCTCCACGGGCGTGCTGCACGGCATGCGAACCTACCTGCTCCAGGACGCCGACGGGCAGACGCTGCCGACACATTCGATCTCGGCCGGACTCGACTACCCCGGCGTCGGGCCGGAGCACGCCTGGCTCAAAGAGACCGGCCGGGCCAGCTACCGTGCGATCACCGACGCGCAGGCAATGGACGCGTTCTCGCTGCTGTGCCGGACCGAAGGCATCATCCCTGCGATCGAGTCGGCGCACGCGCTGGCCGGGGCGCTTCAAGTCGGCCGCGACCTTGGCCCGCACGGAGTGCTGCTGGTTAACCTCTCCGGCCGCGGCGACAAGGACGTCGATATCGCCGCGAAGTGGTTCGGCCATCTCCGCGAGAACGGGCAAGCCGGCCTGCTAGCTGACGGCCATACGCCGTGAGCGCCGCTGCTGGGCCGCGGAGGG
Organism: Streptosporangiaceae bacterium; assembly: GCA_030041275.1. Classification (GTDB taxonomy): domain Bacteria; phylum Actinomycetota; class Actinomycetes; order Streptosporangiales; family Streptosporangiaceae; genus JAJYUU01. The sequence continues at coordinate 64,013 of JASHOE010000287.1, read as the reverse complement.
CCGGCCCGTCGGGCAAATGGCCACGGGCTCAGGGGTTCCCAGCGGAGAGCACAGTCGGCGGGCATGCCGCGGTCTCCCGGGTCAGCGCAGCATTTGATCGAGCCGCGACGCAGCAGCGGGCCGCGCTGGTCGGCTACATCCCGGCCGGTTTCCCGTCCGTGGACGGCGGAATCGAGGCGGCGCTCGCGATGGCCGCGGCCGGAGCGGACGTGATCGAGATCGGCCTGCCGTACTCGGACCCGCTGATCGACGGGCCGGTCATCCAGGAGGCGGTGCACCGGGCACTGGTCGGCGGCACCACCGTCGCCGACGTACTGCGGACCGTGGCGGCCCTCGCCACGGCCGGCGTACCGACGCTGGTCATGACCTACTGGAACCCGGTCGACCAGCACGGAGTGGCGCGGTTCGCGGCCGATCTGGCGCGAGTCGGCGGCAGTGGCTTGATCACGCCCGACCTGACGCCGGAAGAAGCAGGCCCGTGGCTAGCTGCCGCGGCGGAGCACCAGCTCGACCCCGTGTTCCTGGTCGCACCCAGCTCATCGGACGCGCGGATCGAGCTCATCACCTCAGTCTGTAGCGGGTTCGTGTACGCGGCGTCGCTGATGGGGATTACGGGCGCCAGAAACACGCTGAGCAGCCACGCCGCCGGCCTGGTGAGCCGGGTACGCGAGCACACCAAGCTGCCGGTGGCGGTCGGCCTCGGGGTCAGCAACGGCGCCCAGGCGGCGCAGGTGGCGGGGTTTGCCGACGGCGTCATCGTCGGGTCGGCGTTTGTGCAGCGGCTGCTGTCCGCCAGTAGTCCAGCGGAAGGCCTCGCCCGGGTCGGCGAGCTCGCCGCCGAGCTGGCCGAGGGGGTCCGCTCCGGCGGCTGACAGGGTGATCATGCTCACCCGGGGCATGTTCACGTAAGCGGGACCCGGCACCGGCCTGACGCGCTGGTTTATAATTCTGAAACACGTGCGTTATGCCCCTGCGGGCGCGCACGGCAGGGCCAGAGTCGTCCCGCGTGACACTGATCAGGGCCAGAGTCGTCCCGATCCCACCACCGCTCCATCACCGATGGCGCGGCCGCGACGAGACGACGGGAGCTCACTGGATGGCAGCTGCCACCCCGCAGGCATGCGCTGTTCCCAGGGCAAGCACAGTCCAGTCCGCCACAGCTCAGCTCGGTACCGGCCTTTACGACGCCAGGAACGAGCACGACGCGTGCGGCGTCGGCTTCGTGGCCGACCTGTCGGGCGAGCGCAAGCACGAGACGGTTGCGAGCGCGCTCACCGTGCTGCGCAATCTGGATCACCGAGGCGCAAAGGGTGCCGACCCCGACGTCGGCGACGGGGCGGGCATTCTCACCCAGATCCCCGACGCGCTGCTGCGAGCCCGCTGTGAATTTGATCTTCCACCTGCGGGCAGCTACGCGGTCGGGCTCGCATTCCTCCCCACTGGGCCGGAGCACGCCGCGGTGCGAGAAGCGGTCGCGCAGATCGCCGCCGAGGAGGGGCTCGCCGTGCTCGGGTGGCGCGATTTGCCGCACGATCCGGCGTTCTGCGGAAGCGGGGCCCGGGCGGTCATGCCGCGGCTGGTCCAGCTTGTCGTCTCCGGGCTGGCCGGCCAGAGCGGCCCGGCGCTTGATCGCAAGGCCTACTGCCTGCGGAAGCGGGCCGAGCACGAGACCGGGCTGTACCTCGCCAGCCTGTCGAGCACGACGATCGTGTACAAAGGCATGCTCACGGCTCTGCAACTGGAGTCGTTCTTCCCCGATCTGTCGGATCCGCTGTACACGTCGGCCATCGCCCTGGTGCACGCGCGCTTCTCGACCAACACGTTCCCATCCTGGCCACTCGCGCATCCCTACCGGATGATCGCCCACAACGGCGAGATCAACACCATCCGCGGCAACCGCAACTGGATGCGAGCCAGGGAGGCACAGCTAGCCACCGACGTGTTCGGTACGGACACCGCCGGGCGCGGCATTGACCGGCTACTGCCGCTCATGGACGACACGGTCAGCGACTCCGCGAGCTTTGACGCGTGCCTGGAACTCCTCCACCTCGGGGGCCGGTCGCTGCCGCAGGCGGTGCTCATGATGATCCCGGAGCCGTGGGAGAACAACCCGCACATGGACCCGGCCCGGCGCGAGTTCTACCGATTCCACGCCTCGCTGATGGAGCCCTGGGACGGTCCGGCGCTCATCGCGTTCACCGATGGCACGGTGATCGGCGCCGTGCTCGACCGCAATGGGCTCCGGCCCGGCCGGTACTGGGTGACCGACGACGGCCTGGTGGTGCTCGCCAGCGAGGTTGGCGTGCTGGATATCCCGGCCGACCGGATCGTGCGGAAGGGTCGCCTGCAGCCAGGCCGCATCTTCCTCGCCGACACCGCGGCCGGGCGGATCATCGAGGACGAAGAAGTCAAAGCCACCCTGGCCGCCGAGCACCCGTACGCGGAGTGGCTGCACGCGGGCATGGTTCACCTGCGCAACCTGCCCGAGCGGACGCGGGAACTCCCGGACAGCCGGGTGCTGCTCGTTCAGCAGCAGCTGTTCGGCTACACCGAAGAAGACCTGCGGATATTGCTTGCACCGATGGCACGCGCCGGCGCGGAGCCGCTGGGTTCGATGGGCACCGACACCCCGCTGGCGGTGCTATCAGAGCGGCCACGGCTGCTGTATGACTACTTCTCCCAGCTGTTCGCGCAGGTCACGAACCCGCCTCTGGACGCCATCCGGGAGGAGCTTGTCACCGCGCTCGGCACCGCGACCGGGCCCGAGTACAACCTGCTCGAGCCGGGCCCGGCGTCCTGCCGCCAGATCGTGCTGCCGTACCCGGTGATCGATGACAACGACCTGGCCAAGATCGTGCACATCAACGATGACGGAGACCTGCCCGGCTTCGCTGCGCACGTGGTCGACGGCCGGTACGAGGCCGCAGGCGGCGGCGCGGCGCTGCTCGCGCGGCTGGCCGAGATCAGGGCGCAGGTGTCCGGTGCGATCGCGGCAGGCGCGCGCCTGATCGTGCTGTCTGACCGTGGCGCCGACGCCGGCGGCGGGCATGCAGGCGGGCTGCCGCCGACGGCCGAACTGGCCGACGAGCATCTGGCGCCGATCCCGTCGCTGCTTCTGACCGGCGCGGTACACCACCACCTGATCGCCGAGCAGACCAGGACCAGGGTGGGGCTGATCGTGGAGTCTGGCGATGCTCGCGAGTGCCACCACATCGCACTGCTGCTCGGCTACGGCGCGGCCGCGGTGTGCCCGTACCTGGCGATTGAGACGGTCGAGGAGATGGTCAGGCGTGGCTTGCTGCGCGAGGTCACGGAGCGGCAGGCGGGCGCCAACCTGATCAAGGCGCTGGGCAAGGGTGTGCTCAAGATCATGTCCAAGATGGGCGTATCCACTGTCGCGTCCTACACCGGTGCCCAGCTATTCGAGGCGACCGGACTCGGGCGCGAGGTCGTCGACTCGTGTTTCGCCGGGACCTCCTCGCCGCTCGGCGGCATCGGTTTCGCCGAGATCGCGGCGGAGGTCGGCAGGCGGCACGCGATCGCCTACCCGCAGCGCGGCGGTCGGCCGCACCGGCGGCTGGAAACCGGCGGCGAGTATCAGTGGCGCCGCGAAGGCGAGCCGCACCTGTTCAGCCCGGAGGCTGTCTTCAAGCTTCAGCACGCGACGCGCAGCGGGCAAGACCAGGTATTCCGTGAATACACCAGGCTGGTCGATGATCAGGCCGCCAGCCTGATGACGCTGCGTGGCCTGCTGCGTATCCGCGGCATCGACGACCGGGTGCCCGGCATCCCGGCGGACGATGCGCCGTCGCGCGAGCCGATCAGCGTCGACGAGGTCGAGCCTATCGCCAGCATCGTGACCCGGTTTGCCACCGGGGCGATGTCGTACGGGTCGATCTCTGCCGAGGCGCACGAGACAATCGCGATCGCGATGAACCGGATCGGCGGCCGGTCCAACACCGGTGAGGGTGGCGAGGACGCCCGCCGGTACCTGCCGGACCCGAACGGCGACCTGCGCCGCTCTGCGGTCAAGCAGGTCGCCAGCGGCCGGTTCGGGGTCACCAGCGAGTACCTGGTCAACGCGGACGATCTGCAGATCAAGATGGCGCAGGGGGCAAAGCCGGGCGAGGGCGGCCAGCTGCCAGGCAACAAGGTGTACCCGTGGATCGCGGCAACGAGGTACTCCACTCCTGGCGTCGGCCTCATCTCGCCGCCGCCGCACCACGACATCTACTCCATCGAGGACCTGGCACAGCTCATCCACGACCTGAAGAACGCGAACCCGCTCGCGCGCGTGCACGTGAAGCTCGTCGCCGAGATGGGCGTCGGGACGGTCGCGGCGGGCGTGTCGAAAGCACACGCCGACGTCGTGCTGATCTCCGGGCATGACGGCGGAACCGGCGCATCGCCGCTCACCAGCATCAAGCACGCCGGGGCGCCGTGGGAGATCGGGCTTGCCGAGACCCAGCAGACGTTGCTCAGGAACGGGCTGCGGGATCGGATCGTGGTGCAGGTCGACGGCCAGCTCAAGACTGGCCGCGACGTCATCGTCGCGACCCTGCTCGGCGCGGAGGAATTCGGATTCGCGACCGCGCCGCTGGTGGTCGCAGGATGTGTGCTCATGCGGGTCTGTCACCTGGACACCTGTCCCGTCGGCGTGGCCACGCAGAACCCTGAGCTGCGCCGCCGGTTCACCGGCAAGCCGGAGTTCATCGTCAACTTCTTCGAGTTCCTCGCGCAGGAGGTGCGGGAGTACCTCGCCGCGCTGGGCTTCCGCACGCTGCAAGAGGCTGTCGGCCACGCGGAGTTGCTTGACGCGACCGCGGCGATCGGCCACTGGAAGGCGGCAGGCCTGGACCTTCGCCCCGTGCTGCACGTTCCCGACCTGCCAGCGGATGCCGCCAGGCACAGCGTGCGCGGGCAGGATCACGGCCTGGAAGACGCGCTGGACAACACCCTGATCCTGCTGGCGGAGGGTGCCCTGACGCACGGCACCCCGGTACGGCTCGAGCTGCCGGTGCGGAATGTGAACCGCACCGTCGGGACGATGCTGGGCAGCGAGCTGACCCGGCGCTGGGGTGGCGAAGGGCTCCCCGACGACACCATCGAGGTGGAGCTGACCGGCTCGGCCGGCCAGTCGCTCGGCGCGTTCCTGCCCACAGGGATCACCCTGCGCCTGCGCGGTGACGCCAACGATTACCTCGGCAAGGGCCTGTCGGGTGGCCGGATCGTCGCCGCACCGGGGTCGTCGGTGGCCTTCGCAGCCGAGCACAACATCCTCGCCGGGAACGTCATCGGCTACGGGGCAACCAGCGGGGAGATGCTGCTGCGCGGCGTCGTCGGCGAGCGGTTCTGCGTGCGGAACTCCGGGGCGACGGCGGTGGCGGAGGGCACCGGAGATCACGGCTGCGAGTACATGACCGGCGGCCGGGTGGTGGTACTCGGTCCGGTCGGTCGCAACTTCGCGGCCGGGATGTCGGGTGGCATCGCGTACCTGCTCGACCCGGATCCGCGCAACGTGAACACCGAAATGGTCAACCTCGAGCCGCTGACTGCCGACGACGCGGACTTCCTGCGCGAACTGATCGCTCGCCACAGCGCCGAGACCGGCTCGGCCGTTGCGGCGAGCCTGCTGGCGGACTGGGACGCCGCGCTGCCGAGGTTCGCGCGGGTCATGCCTAGGGACTACAAGCGCGTGCTCGACGCGGCGCGGCGGGCCGAGCTGGACGGTGTCGATGTGAGCGAGGCCGTCATGGCCGCGGCAAGTGGCTGAGGGAGCTGTCGATGGCTGATCCCAGGGGATTCCTGACCACGCCGCGTAAGACGCCCACCAGGCGACCGGTCGACGTGCGCATCACCGACTGGCGGGAGGTGTACACCGAGTTCGGCGCCGACCAGCTCGAGCGGCAGGCTGGCCGGTGCATGGACTGCGGCATCCCGTTCTGCCACTCCGGCTGCCCGCTCGGCAACCTCATCCCGGAGTGGAACGACCTGGTGCACTCGGGGGACTGGCGAGCGGCGGCTGAGCGGCTGCACGCTACCAACAACTTTCCGGAGTTCACCGGTCGGCTGTGCCCCGCGCCGTGCGAGTCCGCGTGCGTGCTCGGCATCAGCCAGGATCCGGTGACCATCAAGCAGGTCGAGGTCGAGATCATCAACCGGGCCTGGGCCGAGGGCTGGGTCCCGCCGCGGCGGCCCTCGCCGGGCGCGCAGGCGGCCGGCCAGAAGGTCGCCGTGATCGGGTCCGGTCCGGCCGGGCTCGCCGCGGCGCAGCAGCTGACCAGGGCCGGGCACACGGTGACCGTCTTCGAGCGCGCGGACGCCCCTGGCGGGCTGCTGCGGTACGGGATCCCCGAGTTCAAGATGGAGAAGCGGCACCTCGACCGCCGGCTGATTCAGATGCTGGCCGAGGGCACCGAATTCCGGTGCGGGATCGAGGCCGGGGTGGACGTTACCGCGGCGGAGCTGCGTACCGACTACGCGGCCGTCGTGCTGGCCTGCGGCGCGACCGTGCCGCGCGGTCTGGAGGTGCCAGGCGCCGACTTCGGCGGGATTCATCAGGCGATGGACTACCTGCCGCTGGCCAACCGTGCGGTCGCGACCGCAGCGGGTGAGCCGGCGATTTCCGCCAGGGGACGGCACACCGTCATCATCGGCGGCGGTGACACCGGCGCGGACTGCCTCGGCACTGCGCTCCGGCAGGGCGCCGCGTCGGTCACGCAGCTGGAGATCCTGCCGCGCCCGCCTGACCGTCGGCCGGCCAGTCAGCCGTGGCCGACCTACCCGGCGATCTTCCGCGTCTCCGGCGCGCACGAGGAGGGCGGCGAGCGGGTCTATGCCGCGTCCACGCAGCGATTCGTCGGCGATGACGCTGGCCAGGTCAGCGGTCTGGTGCTCACGGAGGTCACGCCGTCAGCCGGCGGCTTCGCGCCGGTTCCAGGGACCGAGCGGGAAGTTCGGTGCGACCTGGTGCTACTGGCCATGGGGTTCACCGGCGCCGAGCGCGGGCCGCTGCTCACCGGGCTCGGGGTGGAGTTCGACGGCCGGGGCAACGTCGCCAGGGACGGCAGCTTCGCCACCTCAGTGCCTGGGGTGTTCGTCGCCGGCGACGCCGGTCGCGGGCAGTCGCTCATCGTCTGGGCGATCGCCGAGGGCAGGTCCGCCGCTGCTGCCGTCGACGAATACTTGTGCGGGGAGACGTCGCTGCCGGCGCCGATCGGCCCGGCGACTGCGCCGCTGCGCTAGCCGGTTCCGGCGGGGCCCGGCCACGAACAGCTCACTAGCCGGGCAACCGAGGTCCGGTGCCGCGGGCAGGCGGGTAACGTCCAAGCATGACGGTGGCCTACCTGCCGAGCCCGGCCAGCGGAGTCTGGCACCTGGGCTTGATCCCGGTGCGGGCGTACGCCGTGTGCGTGCTGGCGGCCGTGCTCGCGGGGCTGTGGCTCACCGACCGGCGGTACCGGCAGGCCGGCGGCGGGCCCGGCGTCATCCTTGATATCGCGACCGTGGCAGTCCCGGTGGGCCTGATTGGCGCTCGGACCTACAGCGTGCTGACCGACTTCCACCGCTACTTCGGCCCCGGCCGGGACTGGACCGACCTCTTGCGGGTCTGGGATGGGGGAATGGGGGTCGCGGCTGCCGTCGCCGCCGGCGCGATCGCCGCGTGGGCCTACTGCCGCCGGACCGGGGTGGAGGTGGCGCCGGTAGCGCTGGCCGCGGCGCCCGCGCTCGCGGTTGCCCAGGCCATCTCGGTGTGGGGGAACTGGTTTAGCCAGGAACTCTATGGCTCGCCGTCGGGACTGCCGTGGGCTGTGGCGATAGCGCCGCAGCACCGCGCGGCGGGTTTTCAGTCGGCTGCCACCTTCCAGCCCTTGTTCCTCTACGAGTCCCTGCTTGACCTGCTGGTCGCGGTCGCGGTCACCCTCGCGATCCGGAAGTTCGCACTGTCGGGGGACCGGGCGTTCGCGGTCTATGCGGCGCTGTGGACCGCGGTTGGTGCGGCGATCCAGGGCCTGCGGATCGACTATTCGCCGCGGCTGTTCGGGCTGCGCACCAACATGGTGGCGATGCTCGTCGTGCTGGCTGCCGCCTGCGCCTATCTGGTCGCCACCAGGCGCCACCAGCTGCGCTTCGCGGTGACCGCACCGCGGGCGGCAGAGCCCTCAGTCGGCGCGCCCATGGCGCGCGTGTTGCGGCCCCGGTCTGCCCGGGCGACTGCCGCGGAACTCGCGGCCGGGGGGATCTTGGGCGCCGTACCTCCCGGCCAGCACCGCGTCATGGCCCAGCCGGAGGAACCGCCGCCAGGCACCGGCCCGCACATTCAGCACTAGCGGGCCGGCCTTGGTGATCTTCCTGGCCCCGGAGAACGGAAAGCCAACGGTCTGGTAACCATTTACTACGAATTCTTCCTACCTGCGTGTCGTGCTGCGTACTGTTCAGTTGGGCCAGTCGGCATTCGGTGGGAGAAACCAGGGGCAGGGGCGTGCTCGGATCCTTCACTATCCGGCGCATGCGGTCGGCGTGGCTACTGGTCGGCTGCCTGACAGCCACGGTCGTCGTCACGTCCGCGCTCGTGTCGGCGCTGGCTAGTTTCTACACCGTCGCGCTACCCGCGGCCGTGGCCAGCGAGCTGCCAAGGTCCGGGCCCATGGCGGTGGCCGTCAACGGTGTTATTGGCGGGGGCGAGTCGGCTGCTCGGGTCGCGAGAAGACTGTCGGCCGCGGTCACCGCGGTGCCGACCCGAATCTACACCGCTACCTGGTCAAACGATCTGGCCGTGCCCAGGCCCCCGCAGGACGGTCAGGTGCCTCTTATTCAGGCCGCTGCCGTCAGCGGCGTGACGGCCAACGCCCGCCTGACGGCCGGCACGTGGCCGACTGCCCCGCGCTCCGGCGGGCAGATCCCGGTCGCGCTGCCGACGGCCGCTGCCAACGGCCTCGGGTTGCACATCGGCTCGGTCGTCGATGTCCGTGACTCGAGCACTGGTAGCCGGGCCATTCTGCAAGTCGTCGGGCTGTATCGGGTCCCTCAGCCAGCCGGCCCCTACTGGCAGATCGACGGCCTCGGCCCGACGGGCGTCGAGGTGGCCGGCGGGTTCATCACCTACGGTCCCGCGGTGGTGAGCCCGGCGGCATTCGGCAGGCCGGCCGAGGGCTTGCTGACACCGGCCCAGCTCTCCGTCGTTGCGCTGCCGCAGATCGCCGACATCCGGCCCGCTGACCTGTTGCCGTTGGCTCACCAGATTGGCAAGGTCGCGGGCCAGGTCGACAACTCTGGTTACCTGACCGCCACCACGGACATGCCGCAGCTGCTCAGCAATGCCTCGGCCGGACTGGCCACGGCCAGGTCGCTGCTGATCATCAGCGGTCTGGAATTGCTCCTGCTCGCCTGTGCGGCGCTCGCGCTCGCGAGCAGGCTGCTCGCCAGCTACCGCGAGGAGGAGACCGCGCTGCTGGCGGCGCGCGGCGCGGCCCGTCGGCAGCTGATCAAGCAGAGCCTGGCCGAGGCGAGCGTCGCCGTTGCCATCAGCGCCGGCGCGGGCGCGCTTGTCGGCAGTTGGCTGTCGGCCGTGCTGCTTTCGCACCTGACCGGGCTGTCGGCGCAGGCGGCGGTACCCGGCTGGGCGGTGTGGCTGGCGGCGGCCGTCCTCGCCGTGCTGTGCCTGGGCATCGTCATCTGGCCCACGCTGCGGCCGATGCATCCAGGCGACGCGCGCACGCGACGGGGCCGGTCGGCGCAGGTGGCCATCGCGGTCTCGGCCGGCGCCGACGTCGCACTGATCGTGCTCGCTCTGCTCGCCGTACGCGAGTTGCGCAACTACTCGGCGGCTGCGCAGGTGGCCAGCGGATCCGGGATTGACCCGGTGATCGCGGTCGCGCCAGCGCTCGCGCTCGCGGGATTCGGCATCGTGCCGCTGCGGCTACTGCCCATCGTGGCGAGGGGCCTGGAGCGGCTGACGGCGCGCACCAGCCGGTTCGGCTCTGCGATGGCGAACTGGGAGATCAGCCGCCGCCCGCTACGGCAGAGCGGGCCAGCTCTCCTCGTGATCCTCGCGGTCGGCGCCAGCACGCTTGGCCTGGCCCAGTTTGAAAGCTGGCGGCAATCGCTCCATGATCAGGCCGCTTTCGCCACCGGCGCGCAGGTCAGCGTGCAGTCACCGCAGTTCGCTCCGGCGGCGCAATCGGCACGCATCGCCAGGCTGCCTGGCGTGACCGCGGCCATGCCGGTCAGTGTGGTGCAGCAGGCCGGCTCGGGGCAGCTGCTGGTCCTCGACGCGGCGCAGGCGGCCCGCACGGTAACGCTGCGCCCCGACCTGTCGAGCACGTCGGCCAGCCAGCTCTTCGCCACCATCACGCCGCGATCCCGTCCCGGTGTGGTGCTGCCCGGCCGGCCAGCGCAAGTCGAGCTCACCGCCAGCCTGGCCGACCCATCGGGCCGGGCGGCACTAGCCGGGCTCGGCCCGGCATCGGCGACGCTGACGGTTCAGGACGCCGACGGCGTCAGCTATTCGGTCCAGACCACGGCCATGGCCGCGGATGGCAGCCGGCACGAGCTTGTCGCGCGCCTGCTGCCAGCGGGCAGCGCCTACCCGCTGCGGCTGATCGGCATCACGATCAGCTACAACATGCCTGCGTATCCGCTGACCGCGCAGGCGAAGCGCGTCGGCCAGTCAGCCGTACTGCGGCTCGACGGCATTTCCGTCAGCCAGCACCCCACCGGGCCGTTCCCGCGGCCGTTCGCCACCGGCGCCGCGATCGACCCGTGGCAGGCAGAGACGGCGGATCCCGGGCTTGACTTCACGCTCTCCTCGCTCAACGGGGTCAGCGATGGCGCGGTCAAGTCGAGCATCGAGCTCAGCGGCGTCGTAGGCGGGGCAGATCAGATCACGTTCTCGCCCGGCTATGGACCGCTGCTGCCGCAACAGCCCCCTGGCTCGGCTGCCAATCCGCAGCCCGGCGAGGCAGACGTGAGCATTGACGTCCCGCCGAGCAGACTCCCAGTCCCGGTCATCGCCACCACCCGGTACGCCGCGGCCAACGGCCTGCACCTGTCGCAGGAATTTCCCCTCACGATCGCCGGTCAGCAGGTTTCCTGCCAGCTCGTCGCCACGGTGACAGCTTTTCCCGGCGGTGGCGCGCTCGTGGCAGACCAGGCTGCCGTGCAGGACGCGCTCGCGGGTCTTGGCGTCGGCGGCTCGCTGCCGGTGACCGAGTGGTGGCTGACCACGGTCACGGGCGCGGCTCCGCCGGGTGTGCCAGCTGGGTGGACGGTGACCGACGCGGCTGCTGTCGCGCGCCGCCTCGCGAGCGATCCGCTGTCGGCTGCGCCGGTGCACGCCGCCGCCGCCGTTGCGGCGGCCGTTGCCCTGCTCGCCGCGCTCGGATTCTGCGTCAGCGTCGCCGCGAGCGCGCGGGAACGGCGTACGCAGCATGCGCTGCTCGGCGCGCTCGGAGTGCCGGCAACAGCCCAGGCCAAGCTCTTCTGCCTGGAAGAAGCGCTGATCAGCATCCCTGCGACGGCCGTCGGACTCGTCATCGGCATCGTGCTCGCGCGGGTCATGGTCCCGGCTCTCACCGTCACGGCCACCGGTGCGGTGCCAGCGCCGCCCGTCCTGGTCGTGGTACCGCTCGGCTGGGCGCTGCCGTTGGCGGCAGCGCTCGCCGCGGTGCCCGTCGTGGCGGCCGCCGTGACCGCGCTGCGGCAGCCCGACCCGGCGAGCGAGCTTCGCGCGGCCGAGGCGGTGGCATGATGCGACGGCTAGGCAGCCAGGCTCGGGTCTGGTGGCGCGCGCTGACCGGATCAGCGTCGACTGCGGCCGCGGCGCTCGGGCTTCTGGTCTGCCTGTGCACCCTGCTGGCTGTGGTCGGCCCGCGGGCCGCCGCGCAGCTGCGCACCGGTGCCTTTCGGCAGCTCATCGCCACCGCGCCGGCCGGTGACAAGACCATCATGGGCACCGTCTCTGACAACACACTCGGCGTCGGCCAGCCACTCGGTCTGGACGCCGGGCTCATCGAGCAGACCAAGGTGCAGCTACGCGGCAACCTGCTGAACCTGCCGAACCAGCAGACCCTGCCGCTCACCCCGGCAGCGACGGACTGGAGCAGCCTGACGACGCCGTTCCTGAGCGTCACCGGCTACGCACCCTCGGCCATGGCGGCCCAGCCGCCCAAGGTGGAGCTCAGCTACCGTGACGCGCTCGCGCGCAACGTCCGCGTCATCGCCGGGCGGTTGCCTGCTGGCGACGCAGGCAGCGGGTCCGCCGTGACCCTGCAAGCCGCGGTCACCGCGACGACGGCGCGCCGGTTCGGCCTCAAGGTGGGCTCACGCCTGCCGCTGCCAGGCACGACCCTGGTGCTGGCCATCACGGCTATCGTCCAGCCCCGCGAGCCGGCCGCGCCGTTCTGGACCATCGACCCGCTCGTTGCCACTCCAGAGCTGCAGAACCCGACGAGCTTCGGCCATGCTTACTGGAGCGCTGGCGTGTTCGTCGCGGCTGCCGCGGTCCGCGCCCTGCAAAGCCAGATCAACATCAGCCAAACGCAGGTGACCTGGATCTTCCCGCTGGCCCTCGGCAACTTCACCGCTGCGCAGGCAGAGCAGTTGCAGCCGGCGCTGAACGGGGCGCTCATCAGCGGGGGGCGCATCACGGTGAACGGCAGCCAGGGCGGCGCGCCGATCCCGATACTGGTCGCGCTCAGTTCAGGAACGGGACAGCTGATCGCGGACTTCGAGACCGAGGCTGCGTCCGTGGACAGCGTGCTCGACCTGCTCTCGGTCAGCCTCGCCGTGGTAGCCGCGGTGGTCGTGCTGCTGGCCGGATGGCTGCTGACCGAGCAGCGACGGCAGGAGCTCGCGGCGCTGCGGGCCCGCGGCGCATCCCGGCGGCAGCTCGGCCTCGCGGTCCTCGGTGGTACGGCGGTGACGGCGGTGCCGGGTTGTGTCGCGGGCGCGGTCGTGGCGGTGGTCGTGACGCCCGCGAGCTCGGTCCCGCTGAGCTGGTGGCTCGCCGGGCTGGTGCTGGCTGCGGCGCTGGCCGGTCCGGTGCTTATCACGGTGCGGGCCCATCGCGGCTACGCGGCGATCGTCCGGGCTGACCAGCCGACTGGGCGGCTGTCCTCGATCCGCCGCTTGATCGTCGAGGCCGCGCTGGTCGCGGGCGCGGCCGGCGGCCTGCTTGTGCTGCGCTACGAGGGCAGCGGCGCGAGCGGCGACGTCTACGCCAGTGCCGCGCCGGTGCTGCTCGCGGTTGGCGTCGCCGTCATCCTGGTCCGTATCTACCCGCTGGTGGTCCGTGGCGTCTTGCGGCTGCGCGGCCAGCGCGCGAGCGCCGCGATGTTTCTCGGCCTGGCGAGGGCAGCTCGCACGTCGGCCTCGGCCGCCCTGCCAGCATTCGCCCTGGTCCTTGCCCTGGCTCTGGTGTCGTTCGCCGGAATGGTGCGCGGGGCTGTGGTCCGCGGCCAGGTCGCTACCTCCTGGCAGCAGGCCGGTGCCGACGCGGTGATCAACGTGCCTGGAACCGTCACCGGGGCGCTGCAGCGTGCGGTCGGCAAGGTGCCTGGCGTTCAGCACGTCGCAGTGGGCGGAATCGCCCTGGCTAGCGCCTCCGGCGGCCGCCAGTTCAACGTGCTCGCGGTCGAGCCGGACCAGTACGCGGCCCTTGTCGCGGGCAGTCCGCTGTCGCAGCCGCCGGCCGCATTCACCGCGCCGGCGAAGGATGGCGTGGTAGCAGCGCTGGCAACACCGGGACTCGCAGGCCAGTTCGGTCGCAGCACGGTCGGTGTGCTCATCTCCGACCACACCATCCGCTCGCGCGTGATCGGGACGGCCGCGAGCATGTCGGCTGTCACGAACCTGTCCGCCGGCTATCTCGTGCTGCCGACTCAGGCGCTCGGCGACGCGGCCCCGCTGCCGACCACGCTCCTTGTCGGCGGGGCGGACTTGAACCGGGCGGCGCTGGCCGCGGTGGTCGCGCGATACGGCCGCGGCGGCGATGTCGTGTTCCGATCTCAGCTGCTCGCTGGGCTCGAAAACGCGCCACTGCAGCACGGAGCCGTTCTCGCGCTGACCCTCGGCGGCGCTGCGGCTGGTGTCTGCGGTCTGCTCGTGCTGCTGCTGAGCCTGCTGCTGTCGGCGTCGGCGCGCCAGCTTGCCCTGGCGCGGGTGGCGACGATGGGGCTGTCGGGCACGCAGGCTCGGCTGCTGGGCCTGGTCGAGCTGTTGCCGCAGCTGCTGGCTGTGCTGGTGGGTGGCCTGGCCTGCGCGGCCGGGCTGGTGCCGCTGATCGCACCCGCGCTCAGCCTGCAAGTCTTCACCGGGTCTGGCAGCAGTGTCCAGGTGCAGATCCAGCCCTTCTGGCTGGTGATCGCCGGCGTGGGATTGCTGGCCCTGGCGATCGCCACGCTGACTGGCCAGACGATGCTCACCGACCGGAACGCAGCCCGTTCCCTCCGAATGGGCGAGTGAGGCACACGTGAGGAGACGAGCATGACGGTACCTGCGGGCGCCGGGATCAAGGCCGCCGACGGGATCGCGGAGCTGGGCGCCGAGGCGCGGCGGGCGCACTCCAGCTACGGTGAGGGCGCGCTGGTCGTCTGTGATCAGGTCGTCCGCATCTACACCGGGGCGGGCATCGAGGTGCAGGCGCTGCAAGGCCTGGACCTGCTGATCGAGGAAGGTGAGCTCGTGGCCATGGTCGGGGCATCGGGCAGCGGCAAGTCGACGCTGATGAACATCCTGGCCGGGCTCGACACTCCGACCGCAGGCCGGGTTCGGGTGGCGGGCCACGACCTCGGCTCGCTCAGCGCGCGGGAGCGGCTCGGCTACCGGCGGCGGCAGGTGGGCTTCGTGTGGCAGCAGGCCGCCAGAAACCTGCTGCCTTACCTGACGGCTCGGCAGAACGTCACCACGCCGATGCGGCTCAGCGGCGTTAGCCGGCGGCGTCGCGGCAGCAAGGCGATGGAACTGCTCGAGGTATTCGGGGTCGCGCACTGCGCGAACCGGACCCCGGACCGGATGTCCGGTGGCGAGCAGCAGCGTGCCGCCATCGCGACCGCGCTCGCGAACACCCCGCGGCTGCTGCTGGCGGACGAGCCGACCGGCGAGCTCGACAGCCGGACGGCGCAGGAGGTGTTCGCCGCGTTGCAGACCGCCAACACCGAGCTCGGTGCCACCGTCCTGGTGGTCACGCACGACCCGGCCGTGTCGGCACAGGTGCGGCGCACGGTGGCGATCAGGGACGGCCGGACCAGCACCGAGACACTCCGGCACGACGCGGCCGACGAGCTTGGCAACGCGGTCAGGCACGCGGTCGAGTACGCCGTTCTGGACCGGGTTGGCCGCGTCCAGTTGCCGCGAGACATGGTGGAGCAGCATCAGATGCGGGATCTGGTGCGACTGGAATCGGAGTCGGACCACATCAGCGTGTGGGCCGACCGGCTAGCCGGGCCCAATCCGCCGGGCGGCGCGCCGGCCACGGGCGGTACCGAGCGGGGGACCCGATGACTTCGACAGACGCGGTGACCGGACCGGACGACGGGTCGCTCACGGGATCGGCGGGGGTGGCCCTCAGCACGGCGTCCCTCATGGTCGAGGCGCGCGACATCACCCGCACGTTCGGACACGGCAACACGGCGGTGCACGCCGTGCGCGGCGTCTCGTTCACTATCCGGCGTGGCCAGCTGGTCGCGCTGATCGGCCGGTCTGGTTCTGGTAAAACGACGCTGCTCAACATCGTCGGCGGGCTGGACAGCCCCACGAGCGGCCTGGTGATGGTCGGCGGCCGGGATGTGTCGGCCATGTCCGCGGGCGAGCGCACCCTGCTGCGCCGCAGCACGATCTCGTTCATCTTCCAGTCGTTCGGCCTGATTCCGATGCTGACCGCGGCGGAAAACGTCGGCATTCCGCTGCGGATCGCGCGGACGCCGCGAGCCGAGCGGGAAGAGCGGGTTCGGCTGCTGCTGAGCGTCGTCGGGCTGGATCAGCACGTCAACCAGCGGCCGGGTGAGCTGTCGGGCGGCCAGCAGCAGCGGGTCGCCATCGCGCGGGCACTGGCCGTGCAGCCCGAGTTGCTCATCGCCGACGAGCCCACCGGCCAGCTCGACTCAGAGACCGGCAGGCAGATCATGCGGCTGCTGCGCACCGTGGTCGCGGCTGAGGGCATCACGGTGCTGGTCGCGACCCACGACCCCGCGCTGCTCGACATGGCAGACGAGGTACTCGCCCTCGACGACGGCCGCCTCACGCCCCGCTGACGTTCCGGTGCGGCTCGCGGCACAATGCTGGCGTGGACTGCAGCAATGACATCGCCTTGATCACGGGTGCCGGCTCCGGAATCGGCCGGGCCATCGCCACCGCTCTGGCCGGGAACGGGGCCGTCGTCGCCGCGGCCGACCGCGATCTCGCGGGCGCTGAGCAGACGGCGGCAGCGCACGACCGCATGACCGCCGTGTTCCTCGACCTGACGTCGGATTCGTCGATCGGTGCCGCGCGCGACGACGTGGTGCGCCGCCTTGGCGCGCCAACGATCCTGGTGAACGCGGCAGGCTGGGACCGGCCCGGCCCGTTTCTGGAGACGGACGAGCAGTTCTGGCGGGACGTCGTGGACATCAACTACGTCGGCCACGTGCGCGTCTCGCATGCCTTCCTGCAACCGATGATCGAGGCCGGCCGGGGCGGCAAGATCGTCAACGTGGCCAGTGACGCCGGCCGGGTGGGCAGCGCGGGGGAGACCGTCTACGCGGGTGCCAAGGGCGGCCTGATCGCGTTCACCAAGTCGCTGGCTCGCGAACTGGCCAGGTACCAGATCAACGTCAACTGCGTTTGTCCCGGCCCGACAGACACGCCGTTGTTCCAGTCGCTGCCCGAAGGCATGCGTGCGGCGCTGATCAGGGCCATCCCGTTCCGGCGGGTGGCGCAGCCGGCCGAGATCGCCGACGCGGTGCTGTTCTTCGCCTCCGATATGGCCAGGTACGTCACCGGGCAGGTGCTCAGCGTCAGCGGCGGCCTGACGATGGCTGGCTGAGGGGCTGGCGGAGCGGCGCTCATCGTTAACGTTTGAGATCCTCAGCGGTAGTTGCTGAGAATCCCAAACGCTAACAGCTCGAGTGCCCCGGGTGGGATTCGAACCCACACTGTACGGCTTTTGAGACCGCTCCCTGCTACCGGTTGGGGTACCGGGGCGTGCGCCTCGCCAGGCGGGCGCTGAGCGCTAATGTACCGGGCCTTCGGTACGCTTCGCTCGTGACCAAGACGCCCTTCAATGTCGTGATCGCCGAGGACGAGGCGCTGATCAGGCTCGATCTGCGCGAGATGCTAGAAGAGGAAGGCTATGTCGTCGCCGGCGAGGCCGGGGATGGTGAGACCGCGGTCAAGCTGGCCGAGGAGCTGAAGCCCGACCTCGTGATCCTCGACGTCAAGATGCCCGGCCTGGACGGTATCTCAGCTGCCGAGCGCATCACCGAGAGCCAACTGGCGCCTGTGATCATTCTCACCGCGTTCTCGCAGCGGGACCTCGTGCAGCGGGCCAGCGAGGCCGGGGCGATGGCTTACCTGATCAAGCCGTTCACCAAGGCTGACCTCGTGCCGGCCATCGAGGTGGCTGCGAGTCGGTTCGCCGAGATCGCGGCGCTGAACGCCGAAGCGGCGAGTCTGCGCGACCGCCTGGAGGTGCGCAAGCTGCTCGACCGTGCCAAAGGCGCGCTGCAGGACAGCCGCGGCATGACCGAGGCACAGGCTTTCCGGTGGATCCAGAAGACGTCGATGGACCGCCGCCAGACGATGCGCGCGGTGGCCGAGGAGGTCCTGGCCCAGGCGGCGCAGCCCACCGCGCAGTCGCAAGGGCAACCGACCAACGGCTCGCCTGGGGCTTAAGCCGGCGCGCTGACCCGCCGGGGCAGATCGGCACCTGAGCGTCACAGGGCTCCAGAGCGTCACAGGGCACCTGATCGTGACAGGGCGCCAGAACGTCACAGGGCGCCAGAACGTCACAGGGCGCGAGAGTGTGACGTGGCGCCAGAACGTCACGTAGCAGCGAAGGCAAGCCGACGGTGCCGGCCACCTGACCCCCGTCGTGACCGGCGCCCGTCGCCTTGCGGCCGCCGAAGCCGGAAGCGGTCGACGGTCATGCGAGCCAGTGGACCTTTGGTGCCATGTCGACCTTCCCCGGGTCGGCACGTTCTCTACTCGGTCTCCCTCGCTCTTGCTCTAGCAACGTTAGCGACGGGTGGCGGGGCCGCGCAAAGACACCGCGATTCCCCTGTCGGAATGACGGAAACATCACCTCGGCGCC
Organism: Streptosporangiaceae bacterium; assembly: GCA_030041275.1. Classification (GTDB taxonomy): domain Bacteria; phylum Actinomycetota; class Actinomycetes; order Streptosporangiales; family Streptosporangiaceae; genus JAJYUU01. The sequence goes on along the minus strand of JASHOE010000287.1, from coordinate 45,727 downwards.
ACACCGGCGCCCATCCCTTGTGGGTGCTTCGAACCGTTTCGCGCCGAGGCTATGCTGCACGGGCGCGCCTGGCCTGAGTGTGCGCAGCGCAACAATCAGGCCCGGCCGGCTGCACCAGGGACGGCGTTCCGGTGCAAGCAGCTAAGCCGGGCCGTGCAGACGCGCTTGTCGTCCTCGTCGGTGATCACCACGTCGAAGGTGGACAGGGTGCGACCGCCGTGCACGAGCGTGGCGACGCCGGTCACGAGTCCGCTGCGTGCGGCACGGTGATGCGACGCGTTGATCTCGATGCCGATCGTGACCCGGTCGGGCCCCGCCTGCAGCGCCGAGCCGAGTGAACCGAGCGTCTCGGCCAGCACGCAGGACGCACCGCCGTGCAGCAGTCCGTATGGCTGGGTGTTGCCCTGGACCGGCATGGTGCCAACGACGCGCTCGCGCGACGCAGACACGATTCTGATGCCCATCCGCCCGGTCAGCGTCTGGTTCTCGGGGTCGTTGAACATGGCGATGATCTGCTGTTCACGATCGGAGGAGACCGGCGCCGAAGTATCCACGTTTCCCAGCCTAGAGATCTTTTGCGGATGGCTGCAGCCAGCGTATGGGGTTGCCAGCCGCCGCTGGACAGGCGGCCGCGAACGCCGTCCCGCTGTCAGACCAGCGCACTAAACTCCGGGTGTGGCATCCACAGACGGCACGGCAGGTCAGGACCGGGTGGCATCGGCCAACTCTCCCGAGGCGGGATTGGCCAGCCACAACCCGGCCGGGCCAGCCAGCGCGCACCGGTCGCGGCTGCTGCTCCTGGACGGCCACTCGCTGGCCTACCGCGCGTTCTTCGCGCTGCCCGCGGAAAACTTCGCCACCACGACGGGGCAGCCCACCAACGCTGTCTACGGCTTCACCTCGATGCTGATCAACGTGCTGCGCGATGAGGAGCCGACGCACGTCGCCGTCGCATTCGACCGGGGCGAGCCGACGTTCCGGCACGAGCGGTATGTCGAGTACAAGGCCACGCGCAAGGAGACGCCAGCTGACTTCCGCAGCCAGCTCAGCCTCATCTTCGAGGTGCTGGACGTGCTCGGGATCCAGCGCATGTCCGTGCCCGGCTACGAGGCCGATGACCTGATCGCCACCTTGGCGACGCAGGCCGACGAGAACATGGATGTGCTGATCGTGACGGGCGACCGGGACGTCCTCCAGCTCGTGACCGACCAGATCACTGTCCTGTACACGATGCGCGGTATCAGCGAGTTGGCCAGGTTCACCCCGGCAGCGGTCGAGGCGAAGTACGGCCTCACGCCAGCGCAGTACCCCGACTTCGCGGCGCTGCGCGGCGACCCGAGCGACAACCTGCCCGGCATCCCCGGCGTCGGTGAGAAGACCGCGACCAAGTGGATCGCCGAGTACGGCTCGCTGGCGGCCCTCGTCGACCGGGTCGACGAGGTCAAGGGACGGGCCGGTGACGCGCTGCGCGAGCACCTGGCTGGCGTGCTGCGCAACAGCGAGCTGACCCGGCTGGTCCGCGACGTGCCGCTCGAGGTCGGCCCGGCCGATCTGCGACCGGCGCCGTGGCAGCGGGAGGAGATCCACCAGCTGTTCGACACTCTGCAGTTCCGGGTGCTGCGTGACCGGCTCTACACGACCCTGCCGAATGGCATCGGCGTGGCCGCAAGCGCGGCCGGGCCGACGGGCGAGACGACCGCCTTTGATGTCACGGCCGTCATGCTGGGCCCGGACGAGCTGGCTGACTGGATTGAGGGTGCGTCATCCGCCCCTGGCCGGTCTGGCCTCGCCGTGAGCGGCAGCTGGGCGCGAGGGACCGGCAGTCTGACCGGCCTGGCCTTCGCGGCGCCGGGCGGGGAGGCGGCGTTCATCGACCCAGTCGGGCTGACCGAGGCCGACGAGAAGGCGCTGGCAGCCTGGCTCGCAGACCCCGAGCGGACCAAGGCGCTGCACGACGCCAAGGGCCCCATGCAGGCACTCGCCGCCCGCGGCTTTGAGCTGGCAGGGCTTACCAGCGACACGGCGCTCGCCGCCTACCTCGCTCTTCCCGGCCAGCGCTCGTTTGACCTTGCCGATCTAGCGTTGCGCTACCTGAACCGGGAGCTGCGCGACGCCGAGCCCGCCTCGGGACAGCTGACGCTTGACACCGACGCCGCGGAGGCAGCCACGGCCCTGGCGCAGCGAGCGCAGGCGACCGCTGAGCTGGCGGACGCGCTCGACCACGACCTGGCCGAGCGGGGCGCGACCAGACTGCTTTCCGAGGTTGAGCTGCCGCTCGTCGAGGTACTCGCGGCGATGGAGCGGGCTGGTATCGCCGCCGACACCGGGCACTTCGCCGCCATGTCAGCGAGCCTCGGCGGCGAGGTGAAGGCGGCCGAGCAGGCGGCGTTTGCTGCGGTCGGCCACGAGTTCAACCTGGGCTCGCCCAAACAGCTACAGGAGGTGCTGTTCACCGAGCTGCGGCTACCCAAGACCAAGCGCATCAAGACCGGCTACACCACCGACTCCGAGGCGCTCACCAGCCTGCTGATCCAGACGGAGCACCCAGTGCTGGAGCACCTGCTCCGGCACCGGGACGTGGCCAGGCTCAAGAGCGTCGTGGATTCGCTGATCCCCATGGCCGACGCCGACGGGCGCATACACACGACTTACAACCAGATGATCGCCGCGACGGGTCGGCTGTCCTCCACCGACCCGAATATGCAGAACATCCCCATCCGGACGGAGGAGGGCCGGCGAATCCGGCAGGGCTTCGTGGTGGGTCCTGGCTACGAGTACCTGCTGACGGCCGACTACAGCCAGATCGAACTGCGCATCATGGCGCACCTGTCCGCCGACCAGGCACTGTCCGAAGCGTTCTCCTCCGGGCACGACTTCCACGCCGCCACGGCGGGCCGAGTCTTCGGCGTTGCGCCTGAGCAGGTGACCTCCGAGCTACGCAGCAAGGTCAAGGCCATGAACTACGGCCTGGCCTACGGCCTGTCCGCCTACGGGCTGTCGCAGCAGCTTCGGGTCACCCCGGAAGAGGCCCGCGCTTACATGGACGAGTACTTCGAGCAGTTCGGCGGCGTCCGTGACTACTTGCGGGACGTCGTGGCCAGAGCGCGGATGGACGGCTACACGCAGACCATGCTGGGCCGCCGGCGCTATCTGCCCGACCTGACCTCCGACAACCGCCAGCGCCGGGAGATGGCCGAGCGGATGGCGCTCAATGCACCCATTCAGGGCTCGGCCGCGGACATCATCAAGGTCGCGATGCTCACCGCGCACTACGAGCTGCAGGCCGCGGGCCTGCGATCCAGGATGCTGCTCCAGGTGCACGATGAGCTGCTATTCGAGGTCGCGCCGGGCGAGCTGGACGCGGTGCAGGACCTGGTACGCGTCGCCATGGGCGGGGCCGCCGAGCTGACAGTGCCGCTCGAAGTCTCCATGGGCTGGGGCCGCAGCTGGGCCGACGCGGCACACTAGACCGCCGCTTCCGGGCACGATCTTCCGCGGCGAATAGCCCGGAATGGGATGCTTGCCTTGTGGAGTTGCGGATAGCCGGGCTCGACGGCCCCATTGAGGTACTGCGCGACGGTCTGGGCGTTCCGCACTGCCAGGCGGTCAGCGAGCATGACGCCTTCTTCGCCCAGGGCTTTGTGCACGCCGCCGACCGACTGTGGCAGATGGACTACGACCGGCGGCGGGCCGTTGGCCGGTCCGCGGAAATCCTGGGTCCCAGTGCCGTTGCCGCGGACACGCTGTACCGGCGGCTTGACCTGGCGGGCAGTGCCCGCCGTGACCTTGCCGGGCTCTCGGTGGCGGCGCGGGACATGCTGATCGCGTACACGGCTGGCGTGAACGCGCTGCTGGCGACCGCCGGCGACGGGCCTGGCACTGCATCGAGTGCACTGCCGCCCGAGTTCGCAGTCACCGGCCTGCCGCCGCAGCCATGGGAACCCTGGCACAGCCTGCTGGTGTACCGGGTCAGGCACGTGACTATGGGATCCGCGTCGCACAAACTCTGGCGCGCAGTCGTAGGCGAGGCGCTCGGCCCAGGTGCGGCCCGGATGATGGTCACGGCCGGGGCCGGCGGCCAGATTTCGTGTGTACCGCCCGGCGCGCGCTGCGACGGCCCGGTGCCGTCCTGGGTCGGCCTCGACGACGGCGGCAGCAACAACTGGGCGCTCGCTGGCCGCCGCACCGCCTCCGGGCTGCCGCTGCTCGCCGGGGATCCGCACCGGCCGCTCGAGATGCCGAACGTCTATATCCAGGGCCACGTCGCCTGCCCCGAGTGGGACGTGCTCGGCCTGGCGATCCCCGGCGTCCCCGGCTTCCCGCACTTTGGCCACAACGACAGGGTTGCGTGGTGCATCACGCACGCGATGGCCGACGACCAGGACGTGTACCAGAGTGCGGAGCACGGGGGCCTGCGAGAGGTCGGTTCTGAGGGCCAGCCGGATGAGCCGCCGCGGGCCGAGCTAATCGACGTTCGCGGCGGGACGCCGGTTCGGATCGACGTCCGCACGAGCAGCCGTGGCCCGCTGATCACCGATGAGCTGGCCCTCGCCTGGACTGCCACCGCGACGCTCAACACCGGATTCGACGCGTTTCCGGCGATGCTGCGGGTGCGGACGGTGGGCGACTTGTTCGAGACCATGCGGCCTTGGGTGGAGCCAGCCAACAACCTGCTGGCCGCCGACCGCGACGGCAGCATTGGCTACCTCACGAGGGGCCGCATCCCGGTCCGCAGCCGATTTGAGGCGGCCTGGGCGCCGGTCCCGGCCGGTGATGCCTCGTACGGCTGGCGGGGTTTCGTGGCCTTCGCCGACATGCCCCGTCTGCAAGACCCCGAGGGCGGGTTCCTGTTCAGCGCCAACAACAGGATCCTCGCCGCAGACGACGCGCCTTACCTCAGCCTCGATATGGCCGCGCCGTGGCGCGCTGAGCGGATCGTGGACAGCATCTCGTCAATGTCCGGCGCCACTGTGGACGACATGGCCGCGCTGCACCGTGACGTTCTGTCGCTGCCGGCCCGCCGGATCGCCAGGCTGCTCAGCGATTGGGCGCCGCTCGCGGGCTGGGACGGCCAGCTAACCGCCCACTCCACCGCGGCCGCTGCCTACTCGCTGCTCCGCCGCGAGCTCGCGCTGCTCGTGCTGGAGCGCTCGGGCCTCGCCGCCTTCGTCGAGCATCCGTGGAATCGGCTGCTGCCAGGGCTGCGTGCCGAGTCTGTGGTCTGGCGGGTGGCGGGTGATCACCTGGAGGCAGGTGATGAGTCGCTGCTCGGCGGGTGGTCGTGGCAACGGACCCTGACCGAGGCGGTGCGTCGCGCCGAGGCCGCGTGGGGCGGCGAGCCGTGGGGCGACTTGCACGCCACCGGGCAGCGCCACCCGCTCCGGCACGCCGAATTCGACCCGCCGTCGGTGCCGTACGGCGGCGACATGGACACCGTGCAGGCCAGTTCGTACGTCCCGGTCGAAGGGCTGCGAACCGTCTCCGGCTCGGTCGCCCGCTACGCGTTCGACCTTGCCGACTGGGACCGCTCCGCGTGGGTGGTACCGCTCGGCGCAGCGGGTGATGCGGCCAGCCCGCACGCCACCGACCAGCAGGACGCGTGGCGCACTGGCCGTCTGCTGCCCGCGCCCTATTCGCCGCGCGCGGTGCGGGCGGCGGCGCGGGACAGGCTGACGCTGCTTCCGGGCTAACCGGCCCCGGCGGTCGGTTCTCGGGCGGGCAGCGAAGGGGGCAGCCCGAACCACGGCAGCACGGTGCTCTCAAAGTGCGTCATGGCACAGATCCGGTCGCCTGCCAGGGTCAGGACGATCAGGCCTGTGCCCCGGCTGAGTCCGGCAGAGGCGCGCAGGTAGGCCCCGAAGGCGGGCTGGCGGTTGGCACCCGTCGGCACCAGGTCGGTTCTGCGACCTGCCCCGAACAAGGTGGCGCAGAAGCGGGCTACGGCGTCCAGGCCCGCGTATTCGAGCGGCATCGGCGGCATCGAGATGAAAACGTCGTCGGTCAGCAGATCTACCAGGGCGTCAAGGTCGGCGGCGGCGTAGGCGCTGGCGAACTTCGCCACAATGGCGTCTGCAGTCGGGGAGCCGACGGCCGGCGGCTGCTCCCGCTCGGCGCTCGGCGAGCTTCGGCGCTGCAGGCTGGCGCGTGCACGTTTCAGGGCACTATTGATCGATTCGACGGTCGAGTCCAGCATGTCTGCCACCTCCCTGGCGTGGAATCCAAGGACGTCGCGCAGGATGAGCACGGCAACCTGGCGGGGCGGCAGGACCTGCAGCGCGGTCACGAACGCCAGGGAGATGGATTCGTTCTGTTCGTAGCGAGCTTCCGGGCCTGGCGGTACGTCGGTCACGCCCTCAAGCAGCGCGTCGGGAAACGGCTCGAGCCACACGACCTCACCGAGCCGGGTCGGCTGCGGCGGTTCAACTCCGGGCACATTCCAGTCGATGGCTGGCCGTCGACTGGCCGAGCGCAGCACGTTCAGGCAGCGGTTGGTCGCGATGCGATAGAGCCACGTACGCGGCGAGGCGCGTCTCTCGAACCCGGCCAGGCCCTGCCAGGCGGCAAGCAGCGTCTCCTGCAGGGCGTCTTCGGCGTCCTGGAACGATCCGAGCATCCGGTAGCAGTGAACCTGGAGTTCGCGGCGGTGCGGCTCCGTCAGCTCTGTGAACGCATCGCCGTCGCCAGCCTGCGCCCTCGAGATCAGATCGGCCGTCACCACACGCACCCCGCCTCAGCTCGTTTGTCGCTGCCGCTTATCCATGGTGGTACACGCAGCGGCCGATGGCCGAACTAGCGAGACGGCCCGCCACGCTGGGGCGGTGAGCTGCGGGAAGCTGGCGTGACCGGCGACCGGCCGAAAACTCAGTTGACCCGACCGGTACGCCCGCCTACCTTCGGGGGCCGTGTCGACATGGACTTTTTCGCAGTGGCCGTTTCGGGAGCAGCCTGACGAGCTGCTCGTGGAGCTTTATGCAGCGCGCGCGCCGCTCGACGCCGAGGCGACCCCAGACGATCCGCGGCGGCCGCTGGCGGAGGAGATCGCCGCGGCACGCAATCTGCCCGCGCCGGAGGGCGGCTTCATCGTAATCGCGCGTGACGCTGGCGGAGTGATCGCAGGGTTTGCGCGGTACATGTGGGAGCAGTTGCCGGGCTGGGCCCATGTGCTGCGTGTCGAGATTGCGGTGCTGCCTGGTCAACGGCGCCAGGGGCTCGGCCGGCTGCTGGCCGAGCGGGCAGCCGACATCGCGCAGCAGCGCGGGCTGCGGGTGGTCATGGGCCGGAGCGTGGACAGGGTTCCGTCCGGCGCGGCGTTCTGCCGTCAGCTCGGCGCTAAGCCAGCGATGGTGGGCCGGGAGAACCGGCTGGACCTGCGGCGGCTGGACCGGGAGGTGCTGGCGCGATGGATCGGGGAGGGTCCGGTCCGGGCGCCGGGCTATCGGCTCCAGTTTGTGGCCGCGCCCACGCCGCCGGAGCTGATGGGGCACGCTGCCGAGGCCATGAACGTCATGAACACCGCGCCACGGGAGGACCTGGACGTCAGCGACACGCCGGTCACGGCTGAGCTGATGCGCCAGTACGAGGACGCCGCGCTGGCCGCTGGCGAGCAGCCCTGGGCCTACTTCGCTGTCGAGGAGTCCTCAGGCCGCTTCGTCGGTCTCAGCACGATCATCGCAAGGCCGGGGACGCCTGACCGGGTCTGGGTGGGCGACACCGCCGTCGACCCGGCTCATCGCGGTCACGGCCTCGGCAAGTGGCTGAAGGCCGCCATGACCCAGCGGATTCTGGACGAGCTCCCCCGCGTTCGATGGGTGATCACCTGGAACGCTGGCAGCAACGATGCGATGCTGGCCATCAACGAGCAACTCGGCTTCCGCACCGCGGCGGTGCACACCACCTGGCAGCTGACCACTGAGGCCCTGCAGGTGTGCCTCGCAGCCGAGGTTGCCGCCCAGTGATGCCCTGCCTGTTTGGTGAAAGTGCAGGTGAGCGGCCCTGGCAGCGGACAGCAGCGGCGATCTCAGCCCGGCTGGGAGCCACAAGGGGGGTGCGCCGATTGACCGCCCGGCCGGGCTCTCATATGCTTAACGCTGCACTGTGTTCTGGTGCAGTCCGCCAATGGTCAGGCAGCCCGCGGGGCGGTCTCCCTGGAGGCCGCGGTCAGCTATGCCGACCCGGGCACGTCACCTCAAGCATGACTTTCCCTTGTCGGACCCGCCGCGCACGGTACCGTACTGCAACCCATATCTGTCCGTATCCGGAGTCCACCCACACATGACGAGTAGCACTGAGGCCACCTCGACCCCCAAGGTAGCGGTCAACGACATCGGTTCCGAGGAGGCCTTCCTCGCCGCGATCGACGAGACCATCAAGTACTTCAATGACGGCGACATTGTCGAGGGCACTGTCGTCAAAGTCGACCGAGACGAGGTTCTGCTCGACATCGGTTACAAGACCGAGGGCGTCATCCCGTCCAGGGAATTGTCCATCAAGCATGATGTTGACCCGCACGAGGTCGTCAAGACCGGCGAGCACATCGAGGCCCTTGTCCTGCAGAAGGAGGATAAGGAGGGCCGGCTGATCCTGTCCAAGAAGCGCGCCCAGTACGAGCGCGCGTGGGGCACGATCGAGAAGATCAAGGACGAGGACGGCGTCGTCACGGGCACGGTTATCGAGGTGGTCAAGGGCGGCCTGATCCTCGACATCGGCCTGCGTGGCTTCCTGCCTGCCTCCCTGGTGGAGATGCGGCGGGTGCGTGATCTGCAGCCCTACGTGGGCAAGGAGATCGAGGCCAAGATCATCGAGCTGGACCGCAACCGCAACAACGTCGTGCTGTCTCGCCGTGCCTGGCTCGAGCAGACCCAGTCCGAGGTGCGACAGAACTTCCTGAACACGCTGCAGAAGGGCCAGATCCGCAAGGGCGTGGTCTCGTCGATCGTGAACTTCGGCGCGTTTGTCGACCTTGGCGGCGTCGACGGACTGGTGCACGTGTCCGAGTTGTCCTGGAAGCACATCGACCATCCGGGCGAGGTCGTCGAGGTGGGCCAGGAGGTCACCGTCGAGATGCTCGACGTCGACATGGACCGCGAGCGTGTTTCGCTGTCGCTGAAGTCGACGCAGGAAGACCCCTGGCAGCAGTTCGCACGCACACACCAGATCGGCCAGGTCGTGCCCGGCCGGGTCACCAAGCTGGTGCCATTCGGCGCGTTCGTCCGCGTCGAGGAGGGCATCGAGGGTCTGGTGCACATCTCCGAGCTGGCTGACCGGCACGTCGAGATTCCCGAGCAGGTCGTCCAGGTCGGTGACGAGATCTTCGTCAAGATCATCGACATCGATCTGGACCGGCGGCGCATCAGCCTGTCGCTCAAGCAGGCCAACGAGGGTGCGACCGGCGAGGTCTCGGGCGAGGACTTCGACCCGACGCTGTACGGCATGCCCGCTGCCTACGATGAGCAGGGCAACTACCTCTACCCCGAGGGCTTCGATCCGGAAACCCAGGAGTGGATGGAGGGCTTCGAAAGCCAGCGTGAGGAGTGGGAGCGGCAGTACGCCGAGGCTCGCGCTCGCTACGAGGCGCATCAGCAGCAGGTGGCGGAGGCGCGCAGCAAGGCGGAGTCGACCGGCGGCCAGGAGGGCGAGGAGCAGGGCGCCCGCGAGCACCGCAGCAGCAGCGGAGAGGCAGACCGCGGCGGGACGCTGGCCTCGGACGAGGCGCTCGCGGCGCTCCGCGAGAAGCTCTCCGGCGGCCAGAACTGACCGCGCAGGCTCGCGCCCAGGTTGCCGGACCGGGCGCGCAGCCGCGAACGGAACCGGGCGCGGGCCGCGACGTGCGGGTCGGCGGTAGCGTCGGCTGACATGCTTCGCGTAGGCCTGACCGGCGGGATCGGCTCTGGCAAGAGCGAGGTTTCGTATCGGCTCGCCGCCCAGGGCGCGGTCATCATCGACGCCGATCTCATCGCCAGGGAGGTCGTCGCGCCGGGGACTGACGGGCTGGCCGAGGTCGAGCGGGCCTTCGGCGCGGGCGTACTTCGCCCGGACGGCGCGCTGGACCGGGTCCGGCTCGGCGACATCGTGTTCGCCGACCGCCAGAAGCTGGCAACGCTGAATGCGATCGTGCACCCGAGGGTCGCAGCCCGGATGCGCGAACTCGAGGACGCGGCGGGACCCGACGCCGTTGTCGTCCACGATGTTCCGCTGATCGCCGAGAACGGGCTGGCGAGCGCCTATGACCTGGTCGTCGTGGTAGACACGCCACCGCGCCAGCAGGTCGATCGGCTGGTCCGAATGCGCGGCATGACCCAGGACCAGGCGGCCGCCCGGATGGCCGCGCAGGCGAGCCGCGAGGATCGGCTTGCCATCGCCGGGATGGTCGTCGACAACTCGGGCTCGCTGGCCGAGCTGGACCGCCAGGTCGGCGAGCTCTGGGCGGAGCTGCGACGGCGCGCGCACGCCCAGCCTGCCAGCCCAGGCTGAGCCAGACGAGAGCCCGCGGCGGCCGGCTGCCCCGGCGCGTGGTGCCCACGGAAATCGGAGCCATAATGGAGCGCTTCAGCCGCGGCGACACCATCGTGCTGCGCGGACTGCATCAAGACGGCAGGCTCGGCACAGTCGACAGCGTGCGTGTGGTCAGCGATGACAGCCGCGGCCTGCTGACCTGGACCGCTCGAGGCTCGCAGCAAATCCGCCGGGTCAGCCTGACGGGGTTGCCCACCCGGACGCTGCCGCTGGCGGAGAAGATCCGCATGCCCACAACTCATGCGCTGGCCACTGCGACCGACCGAGATGTGCTGTGGCTGACGCCGCCGGAATCCCCGTACGCAGTCGGCTGGGGCTTCACGGCTGACGAACAGTTCGAAGGCTGGTACATCAATCTGCAGAGCCGGGCGCGGCGTTGGTGGGGCGGGCTCGACTTCCGAGATCACGCGCTCGATGTGCTGATCGCCAGCGACAGGTCCTGGCGCTGGAAGGACGAGGATGAGTTCGCCGAGCGAACCGGACACCCCATGTTCTGGGACGAGGCTGATGCCAGCGCCATTCGCACCGAGGGGGAGCGCCTCATCAGCCTTGCCGAGGCCGCGTCCTTCCCCTTCGACGGCACGTGGTGTCGTTTCGGGCCCGATCCCTCCTGGGCACCGACCGAATTGCCCTGGTGGTGGGATCAGCTGCCACCGGGTGAAAACGCACCCGCGCGGCCAGTCGACCTCCCCGTCTTGTGATGACAGGAGAACACACGGCTGGGCCTGCATTGCCGTAGTGGTGCAGGACTTCGCAGTCCGTGCAGCCGAAAGAGAGGCACCCACATGCCCGGACAGATTCCGACGGGACAGATTCATCACCTGCGACTCACCGTCACCGACATGGCGCGGAGCCGGCAGTTTTACACCAGCTTGCTCGGCTTCGAGGTTGCCATGGAGTCGCCGCCGCCAGACGACCCCGCCGCTGCAGAGACGTTCAAGATCCTCTTCGGCGGCGTGGTCATGGTGCGGGGCAGCCTGCTCATGGGCCTGCGGCCGATGGCTCCGGCCGGCGACCGCTTCAGTCCCGACCGAGTCGGGCTTGACCACCTCAGCTTCAGCGTTGACAGCCGTGCCGACCTCGAGCGGGCGGTGCAGCTACTGGAGGACGCGGGCGTTCCGCACGGCCAGATCAGCAGCCTGCCATCCTTCGGAATCGACGTGCTCTCCTTCGACGACCCCGATGGCGTTCAGCTCGAGCTGACCGCGCCGACACCGACGTCCTAGCCGCTGGCAGGGCCAACCGCTACGCCGGAATGCGCGCTCACCGCCCGGCGTTGTCAGACAGCCGCCCTAGAGTGGAAGGCGAGCAGCGAGCAGAGGAGACGTCATGCGGCCGGTGACCGATCTGCAGCGGCGTGTCGCCCCGTTCGACGTCGTCACGGAGATGGTGCCCGCTGGCGACCAGCCGACGGCGATCGCAGAGATGGAGCGTCGGATCAGGGCTGGCGAGAAGGACACCGTCCTGCTCGGGGCGACCGGTACTGGCAAGACGGCGACTGTCGCGTGGCTGGCTGAGCGGCTGCAGCGGCCGACGCTGGTGATGCTGCCCAACAAGACCCTGGCCGCCCAGTTCGCCAACGAGCTGCGCGAGATGCTGCCAAGGAACGCCGTCGAGTATTTCGTCTCTTACTATGACTACTACCAGCCCGAGGCCTACGTTCCGCAGACCGACACCTACATCGAGAAGGACTCCTCGATCAACGACGAGGTCGACCGGCTTCGGCATTCGGCCACCAACGCGCTGCTGACCAGACGCGACACGATCGTCGTCGCGTCAGTGTCGTGCATCTACGGTCTCGGCACCCCGCAGGAGTACGTCGACAAGATGCTCACGGTCAAGGTCGGCGGCACGATGGACCGCGACCAGCTGCTGCGCCAGCTAGTGGGCATGAATTACGCGCGGAACGACCTGGCCTTCACCCGCGGCACGTTCCGGGTGCGCGGAGACACCATCGAGGTCATCCCGCAATACGAAGAGCTCGCTGTGCGGATCGAGATGTTCGGTGACGAGATCGAGCGGCTCATGACGCTGCACCCGCTGACCGGGGAGGTCATGAGCGAGGACAGTGAGCTGTACATCTTCCCCGCCTCGCACTACGTCGCCGGGCCCGAGCGGATGGAGCGGGCCATCGCCGGGATCGAGGCCGAGCTCGAAGACCGGCTCGCCGAACTGGAGCGGCTCGGCAAGCTACTCGAGGCACAGCGGCTTCGCATGCGCACCACCTACGACATCGAGATGATGCGCCAGGTCGGCAGCTGCGCGGGCATCGAGAACTACTCCCGCCACATCGACGGACGTCCGGCCGGGAGCGCGCCCAACACCCTGCTCGATTATTTTCCCGAGGACTTCCTGCTCGTCATCGACGAGTCGCACAACACGGTGCCGCAGATCGGCGCGATGTACGAGGGCGACGTGTCCCGGAAGCGGGTTCTTGTGGAGCACGGCTTCCGGCTGCCGAGCGCGATCGACAACAGGCCGCTGACCTGGGAGGAGTTCTGCGACCGGATCGGCCAGACGCTCTACCTGTCAGCCACGCCTGGTCCGTACGAGCTCCGGCGGACTGGCGGTGAGTTCGTCGAGCAGGTCATCAGGCCGACCGGTCTGGTGGACCCGCAGGTGATCATCAAGCCGACGAAGGGCCAGATCGACGACCTGGTAGGCGAGATCAGGGACCGGGCGGAGAAATCTGAGCGCGTACTGGTCACGACGCTGACCAAGAAAATGGCCGAAGACCTGACTGACTACCTGCTGGAGCTCGGAGTCCGGGCCAGGTACCTGCACAGCGAGGTCGACACGCTGCGCCGGGTGGAGCTACTTCGTGAGCTGCGGCTCGGCGAGTACGACGTCCTGGTGGGCATCAACCTGCTGCGGGAGGGCCTCGACCTGCCCGAGGTTTCGCTGGTCGCCATCCTTGACGCGGACAAGGAGGGTTTCCTGCGTTCCGGCACGTCGCTGATCCAGACCATCGGCCGGGCGGCGAGGAACGTGTCCGGGCAGGTGCACATGTATGCGGACCAGGTCACGCCGTCCATGCAGCGGGCCATCGACGAGACCAACCGGCGCCGGGACCGGCAGATCGCCTACAACGTCGAGCACGGCGTGGACCCCCAGCCGCTGCGCAAGCGGATCGCCGACATCCTGGACCAGCTGGCCAGAGAGGACGCCGACACCGAGCAGCTGCTCGGCGGGTCGGGTCGGCAGCAGAGCCGTGGCAAGGCGCCAGTGCCCGGCGTGGCGTCCCGGGCCAGGGCGGCTGCAGCCGACGCGCGGGGCGGTGGGCCGGCCCGAGCAGACCTGGCCGCGCTGATCTCCGAGCTGACCGAGCAGATGCACGCGGCGGCAGCGGAGCTGCAGTTCGAGGTGGCAGCCAGGCTCCGGGACGAGATCCGCGACCTCAAGCACGAGCTTCGTGGCATGCAAGCGGCCGGGGTCTAACCAGGGCTGCCGCCCTGGTTAGACCAGGGTAGCCGCGCGCCGCGATCAGCAACCACTGCGGAAGTATCGGGCGAATCCTCAGGTTGGCTGCGGCGTAGGGTCGAGTCATGGTGGTGAGCCTGCTCGCCGCGCTGCTGTCAGCGCTGTGCTACGGCATCGCATCGGTCCTGCAGGCGATCTCCGTGCGGGCCGCGAGTCGGCGCAGCGTGGCCGAGGTGGGCCAGGCAGGGCAGGGAGTCGACGCCGGGCTGCTCGTGCGGCTGCTGCACCAGGGCGTGTTCCTGGGCAGCATCCTGATCGACCTGATCGGGTTCATAGCCCAGCTCGTCGCGCTGCGGCGACTGCCATTGTTCGCCGTCCAGGCGATCATTGCCGCCAACCTCGCGGTGACCGCGGTTTTCGCGGCCTGGCTGATGCGCATCCGCCTCGCGCCGCGCGAGTGGCTGGCCGTGGCTGGCGTCATCGTCGGTGTGGGCCTGCTGGGCCTGTCCGCAGGCGCCGAAGGAGCGGCCAGGGTGGGTTCGGCCTTTAAGCTCGGCCTCATCGTGGCGGTCGCGGGTGTGGGGGTGGCCGGATTCGCCGTCGCGCGGCTGCCCAATCCGGTACGAACCCCCGCACTCGGAGCGATAGCGGGGCTTGGCTACGGGATCGTGGCCGTGGCAGCCAGGATCCTGCCAGGGTTCGGCGCCCTCGAGCTCGTCAAGAGCCCGGCGAGCTACACGCTCGCGGCGGCTGGAATCGTGTCTTTCTTGCTGTATGCGACCGCGCTGGAAGGCGGCAGTGTCACAGTCGCCACGGCCGCGGTCATCCTTGCCGAGACCGCGCCACCAGCCCTCGTCGGCGTCCTTTTCCTTGGTGACACGACCCGGCACGGGCTCACCGCGGTGGCTGCCGTGGGCTTCGTTCTCGCGGTCCTCTGTGCCCTCGCGCTGGCCAGGTTCGGCGAGGCGGGCGAGACCAGGCAGGCCGACGGCCGTCAGGAACGCCGGCAGACCGGGTCGCTGGGCCGCCGGGCGGCGTTAAAGGGGGCTAGGTCGCACTGAGCCCATCTCGTCCCCCATATCTGCAGAAGGGAGACTAGCTGCGGAAATCCGGGGGCTCTGGCATTCAGCCGCCGTGTCTGACGGACTGGTAGCCGCTCGGCTTGATATCCTGAGACCCCGTGGGCGAGCGGGATAGCCGCCGAATGGGACCACGGGAGTGTCGTTGGCGATATCAGCGCATGGGTCACGGCCAGCTACGACCAGGCATCTTTTCGTCACCGGGGGCGTCGCCTCCAGCCTGGGCAAAGGACTTACCGCATCCAGCATCGGCAGGCTGCTGAAGCTGCGCGGGCTCCGGGTGAGCATGCAGAAGCTCGACCCGTACCTGAATGTCGATCCTGGAACGATGAATCCGTTTCAGCACGGCGAGGTCTTCGTGACCGACGACGGCACCGAGACCGATCTTGATGTCGGCCACTACGAGCGCTTCCTCGACATCCGGTTGCCGGGTTCGGCGAACGTCACGACCGGCCAGATCTACTCCAGCGTCATCGCCAAGGAGCGTCGCGGCGACTACCTCGGCGACACTGTCCAGGTCATTCCCCACATCACCAACGAGATCAAGACGCGCATCCGGGCCATGGCGAACGCCGAGACCGATGTGGTGATCACAGAGGTCGGTGGCACCGTGGGCGACATCGAGTCGCAGCCGTTTCTCGAAGCCATCCGCCAGATCCGGCACGAAATCGGCCGGGATCGGTGCTTCTTTCTGCATGTCTCGCTGCTGCCCTACATCGGTCCGTCCGGTGAGCTGAAGACCAAGCCCACTCAGCACTCGGTGGCCGCGCTGCGCAGCATCGGCATCCAGCCCGACGCCATCGTCTGCCGATCGGACCGGCCGATTAGCGATGGGCTGAAGCGGAAGATCAGCCTAATGTGCGACGTCGACGAGGAGGCTGTGGTTTCCGCGCCAGACGCGCCATCGATCTATGACATTCCGAAGGTCCTGCACGCCGAAGGCCTGGACGCCTACGTCGTTCGCCGATTGAGCCTGCCTTTCCGCGACGTCGACTGGAGCGACTGGGATGACCTGCTGCGCCGCGTTCACCGGCCGTCGCGGACCATCACGATCGCGCTCGTCGGCAAGTATGTCGACCTGCCGGATGCATACCTGTCCCCGGCCGAGGCGCTGCGGGCCGGCGGGTTCGCGCACGACACGGCCGTCAACATCCGATGGGTAACCAGCGACGACTGTCAGACGCCTGAAGGCGCCGCGCGGCACCTCGCCGACGTCGACGGCGTGCTCGTGCCCGGCGGGTTTGGCGTCCGCGGCATCGAGGGGAAGATCGGCGCGGTCCGGCACGCTCGTGAGAACGGCATCCCCGTGCTTGGCCTCTGCCTCGGCCTGCAATGCATGGCGATCGAGGTCGCGCGCAATGTCGTAGGCCTGGCGGGTGCGAACAGCACCGAGTTCGACCCGCAGACGCCGTATCCCGTCATCGCCACGATGGCCGACCAGGAGGACGTCGTCGCCGGGCAGCGTGACATGGGTGGCACGATGCGGCTCGGCCTCTACCCCGCCGTGCTGGGCGAAGACAGCATCGTCAGGGATCTGTACGGTGAGCCAGTCGTGGAGGAGCGGCACCGGCACCGCTACGAGGTCAACAACGCCTACCGGGACCAGCTGGAGGGGGCTGGCCTGCGCTGTTCCGGCCTGTCACCGGACGGACGGCTGGTCGAGTTCGTGGAGCTAGCTCCGAGCGTGCACCCGTTCTTCGTGGCTACCCAGGCGCATCCGGAGCTTTTGTCCCGGCCGACCCGGCCGCACCCGCTCTTTAGCGGCCTCATCGCCGCGGCCCTGCAGCGCAGCCGCTCAGGACGCGTGCCGGAGGCCGTGGCGGCAGCCGGCCGTCCTGTGGCGAGCGCTTGACCGCCGGCGAGGTCAAGCACGCGGTGGCCGACTTCAAAGACGAGGCCGGCGGCTGGCCGGTCACACGGTCGTCCATCGAGGCCACTGGCCGGATCGTGACGCTGCGCACCGACACTGTCGCCCTGCCGGACGGCGAGCTGGTCACCCGTGAGGTCGTCGAGCATCCCGGCGCGGTCGCCATCGTGGCCTTGGACGAGGGCGATCGAGTGCTGATGATCCGGCAATACCGGCACCCGGCAGCGGCGACGCTTTGGGAGATCCCAGCTGGCTTGCGCGACGTTGACGGCGAGCCGCTCGTGGA
This sequence comes from Streptosporangiaceae bacterium, assembly GCA_030041275.1. Lineage (GTDB taxonomy): Bacteria > Actinomycetota > Actinomycetes > Streptosporangiales > Streptosporangiaceae > JAJYUU01. The sequence goes on along the minus strand of JASHOE010000287.1, from coordinate 28,563 downwards.
GACCGCCCGCCGGGAACTGCTGGAGGAAGCCGGCTACCAGGCCGCGGACTGGCGGGTGCTGGCCGACTACCTGTCCTCGCCGGGCATCAGCACCGAGCGGCTGCGGGTGTTTCTGGCCAGAGGCCTTACCGTGGTCCCGGCCGAGGAACGCGAGTATGTTCGGCACCATGAGGAGGCCTACCTGACGGTGGCCTGGGTGCCCCTGGACGAGGCCGTGCGGGGAATCCTGTCAGGCGACTTGCACAATGGCGTGGCAATGGTGGGTATCTTGTCCGCGTTTGCTGCCCGGAGGAGCAACTTCCGGGCGCTTCGCCAGCCTGGTGAGCCTGAGGACCTCTGACGAGTGCGGCGGTATCACCGGCGAGGAAGGACTTGAGTTCTCATGAGGGTCGGCGTTCCAAAGGAAGTCAAGAACCACGAATACCGGGTGGCGATCACGCCCGCTGGTGTGCACGAACTCGTCCGCTATGGCCATGACGTCTACCTCGAGCAGGACGCCGGCCTTGGTTCCGCGATTCCGGACGCCGATTACGTCGCGGCCGGGGCGAAGATCCTCTCCTCCGCTGACGACGTGTGGCAGGCCGGTGACCTGGTCCTCAAGGTAAAGGAGCCGGTGCCGGAGGAGTACCACCGGATGCGCGCCGGCCAGGTGCTCTTTACCTATCTGCACCTGGCGGCGAGCCGTGAGTGCACGGACGCGCTGCTGGCCTCGAAGACCACCGCGATCGCGTACGAGACGGTTCAGCTTCCAGATGGCTCGCTGCCGCTCCTCGCGCCGATGTCGGAAGTTGCGGGCCGGATGGCCCCCCAGGTTGGCGCCCATCACCTGCAACGCGACGGCGGCGGCCGTGGCGTGCTCATGGGCGGGGTATCCGGTGTCTACGCGGCGAAGGTGGTCGTGCTCGGCGCGGGGGTGTCCGGCATGAACGCGGCGGCCATCGCTCTCGGCATGCAGGCTGAGGTATTGCTGGTTGACAAGAACGTCGGGCGGCTGCGCCAGGCGGACGCCATCTACCAGGGCCATTGCCAGACTGTCGCGTCCAACGCCTACGAGATTGAGCGTGCCTGCATCGACGCGGATCTGGTCATCGGCGCGGTGCTCGTGCCGGGCGCGCGAGCGCCCAAGCTGGTCAGCAACGATCTGGTCGCGCGGATGAAGCCAGGCTCGGTGCTGGTGGACATCTCCATCGACCAGGGCGGCTGCTTCGAAGACAGCAGACCTACGACGCACGCCCAGCCGACCTACCGGGTGCATGACTCGGTTTTCTACTGCGTGGCGAACATGCCAGGGGCTGTGCCGCACACCTCGACCTACGCGCTGACCAACGTAACCGTGCCATACGCGCTGGAGATCGCGAACCGTGGCTGGCGGGAGGCCCTGAGCAGCGATCCTTCGTTCGCTCCCGGCCTCAACACGCACGCGGGCGGTATCACCTGCGCGCCGGTAGCCGAGGCCCATGGCCTGCCGGCCGTGCCGCTGGCGGAGGTGCTCAGCTGACCAGCCCGGCCGAGGCGATCCGCCGCTATCTCGACCATCTGACGGTGGAGCGGGGGCTCGCCGCCCACACCCTCCAGGCATACCGACGGGACCTTCAGCGCTACGCGACGACCCTGATGGCGACCGGGCGCACTCGGATCGAAGACGTGAGCACGTCGGATGTAGCCGACTTCCTGGCCGGGCTCCGTGAGGGTGACGCGGATCATCCGCCGCTCGCTGCCAGTTCCGCTGGCCGGGCGGTGGTGGCCGTCCGCGGCTTGCATGCCTTCGCGCTCGCCGAGGGGCTCACCGCCGACGACCCCGCGAGGGCAGTCCGGCCGCCTGCCCCGCCGCGGCGGCTGCCGAAGGCGATCTCGGTTCCCGACGTGGCGCGGCTGCTCGATGCCGCTGGAGTGGGGCCTGCCGCGCTTCGCGACCGGGCCCTGCTTGAACTGCTGTACGCAACCGGCGCGCGCATCTCCGAAGCGGTCGGGCTGGACGTCGACGACCTCGATCTGGCCAGAGCCTCAACTGCGAGCCATCCGGGCAGTTCTCGTGGTTCGGCTGCCCCGGGGTCGTCCGTGTTGACCGACACGGTCCGGCTGCGCGGCAAAGGCGGGAAGGAGCGGCTGGTCCCGGTCGGGAGCTTCGCCGCTGATGCGCTCGGCGCGTACTTGGTCCGCGCCCGGCCAGCGCTGGCGACCGCGTCCGGCCGCGGACAGCCAAGTTCGGGGCTGTTCCTGAATGCCCGCGGGGGTCGGCTCACCCGGCAGGGTGCATGGGGAGCGTTGCGGGCCGCGGCCACCAGGGCTGGCCTGGCCGAGGTGTCACCGCACGTGCTGCGCCACTCGTTCGCGACGCACCTGCTCGACGGCGGTGCCGACGTCCGTGTCGTGCAAGAACTGCTTGGCCACGCGTCGGTGACCACCACGCAGGTCTACACGCTGGTGACCGTTGACAGGCTGCGCGAGGTCTATGCGTCGGCGCACCCGCGCGCCGTTGGGTAGCGGCCGACCCCAACGTGGCCAGGTCGGTGGACAACAGTTCATCTACCTAGGTAGATTTCCTAGCCATGGCACCTCGTACCCGCCTGTCTTCTCAGACACTGGCCGTCCTAGCGGCACTTGCCATCCAGCCGCAGCAGTGGCATCACGGCTACGCCCTCGCTAAGCAGACCGAGCTGAAGTCGGGCACGCTGTATCCCATCTTGATCCGGCTTGCAGGGCAAGGTCTGGTCGAAGCCTGCTGGGAGGACGAGCCGCAGCCGGGTCGGCCCAGGCGGCACCAATACCGGCTGAGCCCGGACGGGCTGCAAGTCGCCGCCGCAACGCGAGCGGACCCGGAACGAGCGGCGCCCGCGAACGCCGGCCAGGGGAATCCGAGCCGGCCGTCTCGCCGCCCTGCTCCCGCTAGCGGCATCAGCACGGCGCAGGTGCTGTCATGAGAGGGCGGAGGCCCACAAAGCCGCTCCCCGGAGCGCGCCTCCTGCCGGCGGAACTGCGTGTCTGGGCCGAGGCAGTGTGGGCGGAGGCAGGCGAGGTGCCGTCGACGCTCGGCCAGCTGAGGTGGCTGGGGGGCGGAGTGTGGCTGATTGCACGGCAGGCGGTCATGATCCGCAGCGTCAGGCACACGGCTCTGTTCGGCGTGGGCGCCGCCCTGCTGGCCTGGACCGCATGGTCGCAGGCCACGGGCTATGACTCGGCAGTGGTCTGGTATCTCGTGGTCACCACGATCCTGGTGCTGGCCTGGCTGCCGAGGTTGCTGCGGCGTCGGTTCGGGCCCGTCACCGACAGCAGGGTCGCCCGCGCCCTGCGGGTGGCTGTGTACACAGCGATCTTCATTCTGACTCGCACGCTGGTCGCCACGCTGCGCAGCAAGGGTCACGCTGGCCAGCACAACCCCCCGCTCGCGGGGCTGCTGGCCTGGTCATTCTTGCTGCTGATCCTCGTCGGGTACGTGGCTCTCATGCTGATGGCCACCGCGCAGCGGTCGCGGGTAGCGCCGAAAGCGCTGGTCATCGGAACCGGTGGCGGCGTCGCGCTCGGCGCCGTCATGTACACGATCATGCCGCTCGGCGTGGACAAAGACGCCAGCGCGCCATGGCTGCGCGGCTCTGCGATCGACCCGCTCGTCGTCCTGGCCTGGGTGCTCCTGCTGGGCGGTCCGGTGGCCGCCGCGCTGCTCGCTGGCTGGCGCTACCGCAGGGCCGATGCCCAGCTGACCGTGGTCGACGCGAAGATACGGCAGAGCGCAGCGGCCGGCGCCCTTGCCACCACCGTCGGATCGCTGGTCGTCAGCGTGCTCGGCCTGGTCACGATCGCGCTGCTGCCGAGGTCAGGCGTCGTCGCTCGCGTGCTCTACGGCGGCCAGCACCTGACCTCCGCCGCCATCGCGGGCCATGCCATCAATGCCGCCAGCAACGGCGCTCCCGGCTACTTCCTCATCTGGCTATTCTTCCCGCCGATCGGCATCACGCTGGGCTCCTGGACCGGGCTGGTCGTGTGGCACCGCGGGAGCTCGCCACGGCCGGATCGCGGTCCGGGAGGTGGCGGTCAGGGCGACGGCCAGCGGCCGCCGGCGCCTCCAGGCGGCTACGCCGGGGAGCCCGCCGACGGGCAGACGACTGCGTCGGCTCGGACGCTCGTCGGCGCGTGACGTTAGCGGCAGCTGCGCTGTCCGGTGGTGTCGTGAGCGGTGCGGACGGCAGCTCCGCGGCCGTGGCTACGGTGGCGGAGGGAGCGACCGGCGTTCCCCGAAAACGACACCAGCCGTCGCCTTACGGTCAGATTTCGCATCCGGTTCCATTTGGTCGCTCCTCGGTGCGGCGGCTTGCCGGGGCCCAGCTCGGGGCCTAGAGTCCGGTGCCAGTGGGCGCACTATGCGCTAGCCGCCAGGAGGTGCGGTAGCTGTGGCAGCATCCCAAATCCTCGAGGCCAGGCCGGGTCAGCGAGGCCCGACGGGGCGGCCACGACCGGTCTTCCCTGAGCCTGCGCCCCTGCTGGTGCACGGGCCGGCCCGCATCGCCGCCGTCTGCAATCAGAAGGGCGGCGTCGGCAAAACCACCACGACCATCAACCTCGGCGCGGCAATGGCTGAGCTGGGACGCCGCGTGCTGCTCGTGGACTTCGATCCGCAAGGTGCCCTGTCGGTTGGCCTCGGGATTCAGCCGCATGAGTTGGATGCCACCGTGTACAACCTGCTGATGGACCGCCGCCTGACCGCGCACGATGTGATCATCAGGACTCGCGTGGAAGGCATGGACCTGCTGCCAAGCAACATCGACCTGTCTGGTGCTGAGGTCCAGCTCGTGCACGAGGTCGGCCGTGAGTTCGTGCTCGGGCGCGCGCTGCAGCCGGTCTTGCCTGACTACGACGTCATCCTCATCGACTGTCAGCCGTCGTTGGGCCTGCTCACGGTCAACGCGCTCGCCTGCGCCGACGGCGTAATCGTGCCGCTGGAATGCGAGTACTTCGCGCTGCGGGGTGTCGCTCTCCTCATGGAAACCATCGACAAGGTGTCGAGCCGCATCAGCCCCAAGCTTGCCATCGACGGTTTGCTGGCAACGATGTACGACTCCCGCACGCTGCACACCAGAGAAGTTCTCGCCGGCGTTGTTGAGGGGTTTGGCGACCGCGTCTTCCACACCGTCATCAGCAGGACGGTGCGCTTTCCCGACGCCACGGTGGCCGGCGAGCCGATTACCAGGTTCGACCCCGCGTGCAGCGGCGCTAACGCTTACCGCGAGCTGGCCAAGGAGGTATTGGAACGGTGGCGCCAGCGCGTTCCAGCGGGTCCCGTTCGCGCCGGGTAAGACTGCCCGGCGTAGCAGAGCTACTGCGGCCGCCGACTCATCGTCCTGCGGTCGAGCCGGAACGGCAGGCTAGCGGCCGGGAAAGCCACTCCCAGAAGATCACGGTTTACCTGTCCGGCGCGGAGCTCCTTGACCTGGAGCGAGCTCGGCTGGCTCTGCGGTCCTACGGGATCACTGTCGACCGCGGCCGGATAGTTCGCGAGGCGCTCGCGGTGCTGCTCGCCGACCTGGACACGGCTGGCGACGGCAGCCTCGTGGCCGAACGGCTGCGCACGGCCAAGTGAGCCATCGGGGTATGCCGGTATGCTCCGGGTGATCACCATGACCGGCGAGACCGATGACATCGCGTCCCTCTCCGCGGGCTCGACGCGCGCGGTCGCTGCGGATGCGGAGACCGACGCCCGCGCATCCAGCGGCGACAAGGGCGGCTTCCAGGTACACCTCGACGTGTTCGAGGGGCCGTTCGATCTGCTGCTCGCGCTCATAGCCAAGCACAAGCTCGACATCACCGAGATCGCGCTGTCGCAGGTGACGGACGAGTTCATCGGATACATCCGCGATCTGGCCGGCCGATGGGAGCTCGATCAGGCGAGCTACTTCCTGGTCGTGGCGGCGACGCTGGTTGACCTCAAGGCGGCGCGACTGCTGCCAGCCGGGGAGGTCGACGACGAGGAAGACCTGGCGTTGCTCGAGGCCAGGGACCTGCTCTTCGCACGGCTGCTGCAGTACCGCGCCTATAAGCAGGTGGCGGCGCTGTTCGCGAGCCGCCTTGCGGGTCAGGGTCGCCGGTACCCGCGCCAGGTGGTGATGGAGCCGCAGTTCGCCAGCTTGCTGCCGGAGGTGCTCATCGGCATCGGCGCGACGGAGTTCGCGGCCATCGCCGCCCGCGTGCTCGCACCACGCCCCGTGCCGTCAGTGTCCACCGCGCACCTGCATGTCCCGCGCACATCGGTCCGCGAGCAAGCTGAGATACTGCTGGCGAGGCTCCGGTCGCTGCAACGGGCTACGTTTCGGCAGCTCATTGACGATTGTGCGGGAACCTACGAGGTAGTGGCCAGGTTCCTCGCGGTACTGGAGCTGTACCGCGACGGGCAGGTCAGTCTGGACCAGGTTGCGCCGCTCGGCGACTTGATCGTCACCTGGACTGGCCAGAGCGGACGCCTCGCGGACCGTGATCTTGAGGAATACGATGGCTAACCGCGAAGCTGCCATGTGGGGGATGGAGCGCTGATGGCCGACACCGACGGCCACGCTGCTCTGGCCGGTGACGCAAGCCCGGTCGGCGCAGCCGGGCTCGCCTCCGAGGGCAACATCGCCCCCGAGAGGGGCGCTGCTACTGCGGACGGCACTGCCTCTGCGGGCGGCACTGTCCCGAGCCCCGGCCTGCGGATGAGCCTGGAGGCGATCCTGCTCGTCGCCGACGAGCCGGTGCCGGAGCACGTCCTCGCGGAGGTGACCAGGCAACCGGCTCCGGTGGTGGCGACCGCGCTGCGGGATCTTGCCGCCTCATATACCGCGGAGCGCCGCGGCTTCGACCTGCGTGAAGTGGCCGGCGGCTGGCGCCTCTACACCAGGGATGAGTGCGCGGAGGTGGTTGAGCGGTTCGTCGGCGATGGCCAGGAAATCAGGCTCACGCAAGCGGCGCTGGAGACACTCGCGGTGGTCGCTTACCGGCAACCGGTCAGTCGCGGCCGGATTTCGGCTGTCCGCGGCGTCAACTGTGATGGCGTCATCCGCACGCTCGTCCTGCGCGGGCTTGTCGAGGAAGCGGGCACCGACGGCGAGACCGGAGCGACCCTGTTCCGGACGACCGGCTATTTCCTGGAACGGCTGGGCCTGGCCCGGCTGTCGGATCTGCCGGAGCTGACTCAGTTCCTGCCCGACCGCCTCGACGAAGAGCTGGATCCTGCTCATGACGCGGCACGGTAGCGACCGCCCCGCGCGTCTCAGCGAGGCCGAGCTGGCCAGGGCCCAGGCGGCGGCGCGTCGGCTGCACGCCGAATTCGACGACGAAGACTCGGGCGATTGGGCCGGAGCGCAGCGGGACTCGCTGACAGACGAGCCCGGCGGTGTGCGGCTGCAGAAGGTCCTCGCAGCGGCCGGTGTCGGCAGCCGACGCCACTGCGAGGAGCTAATCGGTGCTGGACGGGTGGAGGTCGACGGCGAGGTCGTGCGCAGGTTCGGCGCCAGGGTCGACCCGCAGCGGCAGGTCATCCGTGTCGATGGCCGCCGCATCCCGGCTAGCAGCGACCTGGTCTACCTGGCGCTGAACAAGCCGGCTCAGGTGCTCACTGCCATGTCGGACAGTCGCGGCCGAACGACTATGGCCGACCTGCTCGGCAGCACCGCAGAGCGGCTGTTCCACGTGGGCAGGCTCGACTATGACACCGAAGGCCTGGTGCTCCTTACCAACGACGGCGAACTGGCGCACCGCCTCACCCATCCGCGGTTCGGCGTGCCCAAGACCTATCTAGCCGAGGTGACTGGACAAGTGCCGCGCGGCCTGAGTCGTCAGCTTCTCACCGGCATCGACCTCGACGACGGCGTCGCCAGCGCGGATAAATTCCGGGTAATCGAGCAGGTCGGCGGCCGCGCGCTCGTGGAGATTACGCTGCATGAGGGGCGCAAGCACATCGTGAGGCGGATGCTGGCGGCGGCCGGACATCCGGTGACCAGGCTGGTGCGGACGCAGGTCGGGCCCATCGTCTTGGGCTCACTGCAGCCTGGCGTGACCAGGCCACTGTCCACCAGGGAAGTCGGCGAACTGTACGCGGCAGTCGGCCTGTAGCCTGCCGTCGCAGCTACACAGCAGCGTGAGCAGCGCCACGGCGGCTGGTCCGACTGAGGACCTGTCATAGCAGAGCACGGCTCAGAAGGAGGGAATGTGGCAGTCCGGGCAGTCCGCGGCGCCGTTCAGATCGGCGGGAACGACCGGGACGAGATCCTGGCCGGGACGACGGAGTTGGTGACGGAGGTGATGAGCCGCAACGAGCTCAGCACGTACGACGTCATCAGCGTGCTGTTCACCGCGACGCCTGACCTGACCGCCGAGTTTCCCGCGCTCGCGGCGCGCAAGCTCGGGTTTCAGGAAGTACCGCTGCTGTGCGCGTCGGAGATCGACGTACCGGGCGCGATGCCGCGGGTGGTCCGGCTGATGATGCACATCGAGACCGGCAAGCCGAGGTCGGCACTGCAGCACGTGTATCTGCGAGGGGCCGCGGCGCTGCGGCTGGACATCGCGCAATGACCGAACCGGGCCTCGTGCCAGCTGGCCCCGACCTGGCCCGATCCGGCCCGGCTAGCGTCGTGGTGATCGGGACCGGGCTGATTGGCACGTCGGTAGCGCTGGCGTTGCGGGCCGGTGGTTCAGCGGTGTGGCTGGCCGACCAGGATGAGGACGCGCTCGCTCTCGCTGTCAGTCTCGGCGCTGGCGACCCGCTGTCCGGCACCGGGCTGACCGGCGGTCCGGCCGAGCTGGCCGTCCTGGCGGTCCCGCCCGCCGCTGTGGCCGGGCAGCTGCGCACGGCCCAGTCGCGCGGACTCGCGCGCTGCTATACCGACGTGGCCAGCGTCAAGGAGCTGCCGCTGGCGCAAGCCCGCGACCTTGGCTGTGACATGACCAGCTACGTACCCGGCCATCCGCTCTCCGGCCGGGAACGGTCGGGGCCGGCCGCTGCCAGGGCAGACCTGTTTACCGGCAGGCCGTGGGTCATCTGCCCGCAGCCGGCCAATGCCGAGGCCGACGTCGAATTGGTCATCCGCCTGGCTGAGGCGTGTGGCGCTCAGCCGGTCAGGGTTCCGGCGGCCGACCATGACCAGTGGGTGGCGCTGGTATCGCATGCCCCGCACGCCGTCGCGGCAGCCATGGCAGCACGGCTCGAGTATGCGCCTGCCAGTGCACTGGCCTTGGCGGGCCAGGGTCTGCGTGACGTGACCCGGGTCGCCGCCGCCGGGGCGAGCATGTGGGTACAGATCCTCGCTGCGAACCCGCGGCCCGCGAGTGCCGTGCTGCGAGCGGTGGCCGCTGACCTGTCCGAGACCGCGGACGCGCTGGACAGTCTCGCGGCCGGTGACGAGCAGGCTGCCAAGCAGGTGGCGGATCTGCTTGAGCGCGGCAGCGCCGGGGTGGGCAGGATCCCCGGTAAGCACGGCGGCCCCACCACAGGCTTCGCAGCCGTGCAGGTCGTCATTCCGGACCGGCCGGGTGAGCTCGCGCGGTTGTTCCAGGCGGCGGGCGCGGCGGGCGTGAACATCGAGGACATCAGCATCGAGCACTCGCCTGGCCTGCCGGTCGGCGTGGCCGAGCTGTGGGTCAGCCCGGCAGCCGGGAGATCTCTGGCCGACGCGCTGGCGGCCGCCGGCTGGCCGGCCTCGGTGCGCGTCGCCGGTAACATCACCTCGTGATCGAATCAGCCGCCAATATGGTTTCGGCCAGTATGGGGGAAGTGCCCCGGTCCGGCGCCGTGATCGCCATCGACGGCCCGGCCGGCTCGGGTAAGTCGACCGCCGCGCGGCGGGTCGCACTCGCCCTCGGCCTGCACTACCTCGACACCGGCGCCATGTACCGGGCACTGACCTGGTGGCTGCAGGAGCAGAAGGTGGACCTGACCGACACCGGAGCAATCGTGGCCCGGATTGCGGAGCCGAAGATTGAGGTGGGTACTGATCCGCGGCACCCGCGCATCGACGTTGACGGCCAGGATGTCGCCGAGCCGATCCGGACCCGGCGGGTCTCGAACTCGGTCAGTACGGTCGCGGTCATCCCGCAGGTTCGCGCGCTGCTCATCGCTATGCAACGGGACATCATCGCCAGCGCGGCTGCCAGCGGTGCCGGGATCGTGGCCGAAGGCCGCGATATCGGCACGGTCGTCGCACCCGATGCGGCGGTCAAGGTCTACCTGACGGCCAACGAGGATGTGCGCGCCCAGCGCCGCAGCGCGGAACTAGGAGATCCAGCGGCCTCCGTAGCGGCCGTGCAACAGGATCAGGCGCGACGGGACGAGCGGGACGCTGCGCAGCTCGCCGCGGCGGCGGACGCAATCAGGATCGACACCAGCGCCTTGTCGCTCGACGAGGTGGTCGGCCGGGTGGTGGCAATGGCCCAGTCACGGGCGGTACCGCGTGGCTGAGCCAGCGCAGCCAGCCGAGATCGAGGCCGTTCCGGTGCTCGCTGTTGTCGGTCGACCGAACGTCGGAAAGTCGACGCTGGTGAATCGGATACTCGGGAGCCGACAAGCGGTGGTCGAGGACACCCCGGGCGTCACGAGGGACCGGGTGAGCTACGACGCGACGTGGCGCGGCCGGGCGTTCACCATCGTGGACACCGGTGGCTGGGAACCAGCGGTCGAAGGCACCCCGTCGCTCGCCGCCAGGGTGGCCGCCCAGGCACGGATTGCGGTCGACGCAGCCGATGCGGTGCTCTTCGTGGTCGATGCGGTCGTCGGGGTGACGGACGCGGACGCCGCTGTTGCCGCCGTCCTGCGTCGGTCACGCAAGCCGGTGGTGCTCGCGGCCAATAAGGTCGACGACGCGCCGGGCGAGCCGGAGGTTCACGCCCTGTGGTCCCTCGGCCTCGGAGAACCGTTCGCGGTCAGCGCGCTGCACGGTCGCGGCAGCGGCGATTTGCTCGATGCGGTGCTGGCTGCGCTGCCGCCGGCACCCGCCGAGCCGGACGAGGTCGCGGGCGGACCGCGCCGGATCGCGCTGGTCGGGCGACCCAATGTGGGTAAGTCGAGCCTGCTCAACAAATTGGCCGGGACCGAGCGCGTGCTCGTCGACTCGGTGGCCGGCACCACTCGCGATCCGGTGGACGAGGTGATCGATCTCGGCGGCAAGACCTGGCGGTTTGTCGACACCGCGGGCATCAGGCGCCGACTTCACCAGACCCAGGGTGCCGACTTTTTCGCCGCGCTGCGTACCGAGCGGGCGCTGGAGCGCGCCGAGGTCGCGGTCGTGATCGTGGATGCTAGCGCGCCGCTCGCCGAGCAGGACCTGCGCATCATTTCCACGGTGATCGACGCGGGCCGCGCGCTGGTCATCGCGTACAACAAGTGGGATCTTGTCGACGAGTACCGGCGCGAGTCGCTGGACCGTGAAATCGACCGGCAGCTCTACAACGCGCGGTGGGCACCGCGGGTCAACATTTCCGCCAAGACTGGTTGGCACGTAGATCGGCTGGTACCGGCGCTCGAGCTCGCTCTGAAGAGCTGGGAGACAAGGATCCCGACTGGTCGCCTGAACGCGTGGCTGACTTCGCTCGTCGCGGCCACGCCGCCGCCAGTCCGCGGCGGCAGGCAGCCGAAGATCATGTTCGCCACCCAGGCGGGCACCAGGCCGCCGCACTTCGTGCTGTTCACCAGCGGCTTCCTGCAGGCGGGTTACCGGCGCTTCATCGAGCGCAAGCTGCGGGAGGAGTTTGGCTTCGAGGGGACTCCTGTCCACGTTTCGATGCGGCTGCGAGATAAGCGCGACAGTCGCGGTGACACGGACCGGCGGCCGCCGGGCCGCCGTGCGCGCTGATCTTCCAGCACCGCGCCGTTATGGCCTAGCGCGCACGCACGGCGGCCTAGCGTGCACGCACGCGCAATGCACCGGACGCATACGAAATTCCCACGGGGTCTACGTACGTCGTGTATCGTCCTCGAAGGGGCACGCACAGCAATCAGCCATTCTTTGACCCTTTTCCGGTCAGTGCGCGTTCCCGTCATAAAAAGGGGGCGAGTGGTCGTGGCCGTGCGTCCTACTGTTCGCCGGCGCCTCCTCGGCAGCGAGTTACGGCGACTGCGGGAGTCACAGTCAATCAAGCTCGAAGAAGTGGCGGAGCGGATTGACCTGCCCGCATCGACGCTGTCCCGAATCGAGACCGGCAAGGCGCCGACCCGGACTGGCCAGCTGACACCGCTGCTGGATCTCTACGGCGTCGACGACCTCGGTCAGCGCCGGGTGCTGCTGGAGATGGCCAGAGACGGACATCAGAAGGGCTGGTGGGCGCCCTGGGATGGGGTGCTGCCGACCGGTTTCGGCATCTACGTCGGCCTGGAAACCGAGGCTGTCTCGCTGCGCGTGTACGAGGCGCAGGTGGTGCACGGGCTGATGCAGACCGAGAGCTATGCGCGTGCCGTCATGTCCAGTGTGCGGCGACGGCAGACAACTGAGGAGATCGAGCGCTTGGTCCGGCTGCGGATGCGGCGCCAGGAAGCAGCGCTGCATCGCCCGGGCCCGCTCGACTTGTGGCTCATCCTCGACGAGGCGGTGCTGCGGCGGATGGCTGGCCCGTCAAGGGTCATGCGCGAGCAACTCGAGCACCTCTACGAGGCGTGCCACTGGCCGAATGTGACGATGCAGGTGCTCGGCTTCGGAAGCGGCCTGCACCCCGCGCTCGGCGGCTCGTTCTCCATTATCGAATTTCCCGAGCGCCTGGATCCTGACGTGGTTTACACCGAGGGCATCACGGGACAGGCGTATATCGAGGAACGCGATCGTGAGGTGCGGGCGCAAGCCGAAGCGTTCGATTTGCTCCGAGCCAGCGCTCTATCGCCGGCCGCGTCCGCTGTTCTCATCCGATCTATTTCCGTCGGATCGGCCTGACCGGGACGCTCCGCGGCGTGATCACGGCATTGCGGACGCGCCGTGAAGTCACCAGCCAGAGCTTGCAGCCCTAGCGCCAGGGACTGCAGTCCGCGCCGGACGTGTCGAACTCACCGTCCCGTGCGCCGGAGAGGAAGGCCTGCCACTCGTCGCGGGTGAAGACGAGCGTCGGGCCGTCCGCGTGCCGGGAGTTACGCACAGCCACGGCACCGCCGTTGAGGAATGCAACCTCGACGCAGTTGCCCCCCGTCGGTCCGCTGTAACTGCTCTTGACCCAGCATGCCGTCTGGCCCGGGACTGCTGGTCCCCTGACGGTGTCGCCCACTGCCTTCCTCCTATCTCGGTACTTCCGCGATCATGGTGCGCAGGAACTCGGGGGTCTGGTCGGGTCGGGTGCTGGTCGTCGCGAGAAGATCCATCACCTCCACGTACCGGTCGACGTCCGCAGGCTTGTCGAGGTACAGCGCGCTGGTGAGCTGCTCGACGTAGACCACGTCGGGCAGGTCGTCGGCGGCGAAGCTGAGAATGCTGAAGCTGCCGGGCGCCGCGTACGAGGCTCCCGTACCGAATGGCGTTACCTGAATAGTGAGGCCTGGCTGCTTGGCAACCTCGAGCAGATACTCGAGCTGCCGTTGCCGGATCTCCGGGCTGCCGACAGGGCGGCGGAGCGCGATCTCGTCGATCACCGCCCAGAGCCGCAGCCCGCCCGAGACGAATCGCTGCTGCCGCTCCCGGCGGAGCAGAACCATCCGGCCCGTTCGGTCGCTCGGGTATGCGCCGAGCTCGAGGACGGCCTTGGAGTACTCCTCGGTTTGCAGCAGTCCAGGCACGAACTGCGTGTCGTAGCTGCGGATTAACTCCGCTGACTCCTCAAGCCCGAGATAGGACAGGAACCAGCTCGGCAGCACGTCCTGATAGTGCTGCCACCAGCCCTGCTGGTTGGCCTGGCCGGCGAGCGTCAGCAGCGCCGCTCGCTCCGTCGCGTCGGTAACTCCATAGAGGTCGAGCAGATCGGCGATGTCGATCTCGCGGACCGTGTGGCGGCCAAGCTCGATCCGGCTGATCTTGGACTCCGACCCGCGGATGGCCGTGGCCGCTGCGGCGGCCGAGATGCCGCGCGACTCCCTGAGCCGGCGTAACTGGATGCCCAGCAGAATGCGCAGGACGGTGGGCGCGCTCGCGTTCCCTGAGCGAGCACCGTTGCCTTGGGCATCCTCGTGCATCGGCAGCCCCCCTCGCATCCGGAGCGGTGGTCGGCTTGTGCGTCCCGGACGGGCGCGTCGGCGGCAGGGATAGCGCCAGCTCGGTCGCAACGGGCATGCCACGACTGCGGCCGCGCCCCGGGCTGGCCGCAAGCACCCAGGCCAGGCGGCGCTGCGGAGATGCTACCGCAGCCGCCACCGCGAGCCATGGCATTCGCTGCTGGCGTCGCGGCCGTCTGCCGGGCGGTGCGCCGCGACGCCGAGCCAACTCGATACGATCTCCTGCGGAACGGCCACAAATGGTTCACGTATCTCGCGGAAAGCAGGACGCATGCGCTACCGGCCACTGGGCAACTCCGGACTGATGGTCTCGGTCGTCGGCCTCGGCTGCAATAACTTCGGTCGGCGGCTCGATGTCGAGCAGACTCAGGTTGTTGTCGACGCCGCCATCGAGGCCGGGGTCACGCTGCTGGACACCGCCGAAGCCTATGGCGGCGGCGGCCGGTCGGAGGAGTACCTGGGCGCCGCCTTGGCCGGCCGCCGCGACCAGGTTGTGCTCGCGACGAAGTTCGGCGCGCAGGGACCGGGCATGGGCTACGGTCCAGCCGCCGGTGCCAAGGGCAGCCGTGCATACCTCAGGCGGGCGGTCGAGCACTCACTGCGCAGGCTACAAACGGACTACATCGATCTGTACCAGATCCACACTCCCGATCTGGTCACCCCGATCGAGGAGACGATCGTCGCGCTGAGCGAACTGGTGCAGTCAGGCAAGGTGCGCTATATCGGCCACTCGAACTTCTCGGCCGTGCAGATTGCCACCGCGGCCGCCACTGCTCGCGAACTGCGCGCGGTTCCGTTCATCTCCGCTCAGAACCATTGGTCGTGGCTCGAGCGCGGGGTAGAGCGCGACGTCGTGCCGGCCGCGCGGCAGTTCGGTCTCGGCGTGCTGCCGTACTTCCCGCTCGCGAACGGCCTGCTGACCGGCAAGGTGAGGCGGGGCGTGCCGCCAGCGGAGGGCACGAGACTGGCCAGCAGGCAGGACTACATCACCGACGCGAAGCTCGAGACGGTGGAGGCACTGGCTGAGTGGTCGCAGCAGCACGGCCGGACGATGCTCGAGGTCGCGATCAGCGGCCTCGCGGCGATGCCCGGCTGCACCTCGGTGATCGCCGGCGCGACGTCAGCGGATCAGGTGCGTGCGAACGTTGCGGCTGGGCAGTGGGTGCCGGACGCCAGTGAGCTAGCGGAAATCGACAAGATCACCGCTGTGGGCTGAGGGCCCTGGTCGCGGCGCACGGTGCAGGAACCGAGCTAACGGAGGCACCCGCATGAAGGCAGCGTTGTATCGGGCGTACGGTTCGGCGGCCGGTGCCCTGTGCGTCGAAGAGGTCGACCGGCCCGAGCCCGGACCCGGTGAAGTCCGGGTCAGGATGCAGCTTTCCGGGGTCAACCCCACGGACTGGAAATCGCGCAGCGGTGCCACGCCGAGGCCGATCGAGGGCTTCCAGGTACCGCACCACGATGGCGCCGGAGTCATCGATGCGGTCGGCGCCGGCGTAGACGCCGCGCGGGTGGGCCAGCGCGTCTGGACCTGGATGGCGGCGGCGGGAAGCCGGTGGGGGACCGCAGCGCAATGGTCCGTGGTCCCTGCTCGCCAGGCTGTACCGCTGCCGGACAACGCCTCAGCCGAGCTCGGCGCCAGCCTGGGCGTGCCTGCTATCACGGCGCACCGGGCGCTGTTCGCCGACGGACCACTCCAGGGCAAGAACGTGCTAGTGGCAGGCGGAGCAGGCGCGGTCGGGCATTACGCGATCGAGCTCGCCAAGTTCCACGGGGCCAGGGTGGCCGCGACGGTGAGCGGCCCGGCGAAGGCGGAGCTGGCCAGGAGGGCGGGCGCGGACCTGGTCGTGTACTACCGGGAAGCGAGCGCCGCCGATCAATTGCGCGCATTCGCACCGCAGATGGACCGGATCGTGGAAGTGGCGCTCGGTGCAAACCTGGACCTCGATCTCGCGGTCTCCGGCCCGTCGACCTACATCGTCGACTACGCGGCCGAGGCCACCGATCCTGTGCTGCCGGTCCGCCGGTGCATGACTGCCAACGTGACGATTCGCTTCATCCTGCTGTATGGGATCCCCGCGCTGGCCGCGGACGAGGCGGTGGCTGACATCAGCCGAGCGGTGACGGCGGGCGCGCTGACCGAGCTGCCGGTCACGATATTTCCGCTCGAGCAAGTGGCCGCCGCGCACGATGCGGTCGAGGCGGGCGCGGTCGGTAAGGTGCTCGTCAAAATGCCCTGACGACGCGGCGGCGACGCGGTCCGTAACCCGCTTGACGTTGCAGGGATAACCGTTATCCTCTAGCTAACCGTTAGCGGAGGAGGAACTGCTCGTGCAGCAGGAAGTGGTTCTCGCGCTCCTGGCCAAGGAGCCGTCACACGGTTATCAGCTCCGCGCCCGGCTCCGGCAGGCACTCGGGCCGCTCGGCGACGCCATGAACGACGGCCAGGTCTACGTCACGCTGACCCGCCTGGAAAAGGCCGGTCAGGTGACGAGCGAGCGCGCCGCCGGAATGCCAGATCGGCCGGACCGCAAGACCTACGAACTCACCGCCCAGGGGCAGCAGCGGGTGGCGGAGTGGCTGGCCGAAGTCAGCTGGCCGAAACCCGATCTGGCCGAATTCCACCTGAAGCTGCTGGCTGCCGCTGCCGCGGGGCTCGCGGATCCCATTGCGATCATCGATGCGCAGCGCCGCGAGCTGCTGCGTCGGCTGCGTGACGCGCAACGCGCCGCCATGGCCGAGCCGGAAGGGTCGGAGGCAGCGCTTCTTCTTGAGGGTGTGGTGCTGCGCCTGCAGGCTGATCTGCGCTGGCTGGAGGCGTGCGAACGGAGCTGGGCCGGAAAGAAGGTCAGGCGATGAACTCCGATGCTGGACCGATGGTCCGAGCCCGCGGGCTGCGCAAGGAGTACGGCAAGCAGGAGAGTCTGGTCCGCGCCGTCGACCGAGTCGACCTCGACGTGGCCGCCGGCGAGACGCTGGCCGTGATGGGACCGAGCGGGTGCGGTAAGTCAACGCTGCTGCACCTGCTCGGCGGGCTGGACCGGGCGACCGCCGGCGAGCTGTGGCTGGCTGGTCGGCGCATCGATCAGATGAGTGAGCGCGGCATGGCGGCGTTGCGGCGGGACGCCGTCGGCTTCGTGTTCCAGGCGTTCCACCTCATGGACGAGCTGACCGCGGCGGAAAACATCGAGCTGCCCGTGCTGCTCGCCGGCCGATCAGCGCGAACGGCCCGCCGACGAGCCGCCGAGCTGCTGAACCAGGTGGGCCTCGCCGACCGGGCCCGGCATTTGCCGTCGCAGCTGTCAGGCGGGCAGCGGCAGCGGGTCGCCATCGCGCGGGCGCTGGCCAACAAGCCGCAGGTAGTGCTCGCCGACGAGCCGACCGGCAACCTCGACAGCGAAGCCACGCTCGACGTGCTCCGGCTATTCGAGAGCCTCCATGAGGCCGGCCAAACGCTCGTGATCGTCACCCACGACTCGCGGATCGCGGCTACGGCTGACCGGCTGATCTCCATGCGAGACGGCGCGTTCATCGACGAAACGAGACTGACCGGCGGGACCAGCGGTCAGCTTGGCACCCTGCTGAACCTGGACGGCTGACGTGGGCCGGACGGTGCTCGTAGCCTGGCTCGCCGCGCGCGACCCGCTCGCGGGGGCTGGGTTGATCGCGGTGCTGGACAGGGCGAGCATCTGCCGCCCGGTTGCCGACGTGCTAGCGCAGGAGGGCTGAGGCATGGGCAAGATGCGTCTGATCGGTCGGCTCGTGGGCCGGGACCTGCGATACCGGCCGAGCCAGGCCGTCCTGCTGCTGCTCGCCATCTGCGCCGCCACGAGCGTGCTCTCCCTGGCGCTCGCGCTGCACGGCGTTACCAACAGGCCGTATCAGCAGACCAGGGCAGCCACGAATGGCCCGGACGTTGTCGCTGTTTTCGCGGGCCAAGCGCTCGGGCCAGTACTGACCACGCCCGGCACACGACAACACCTCGCGAGCGCCGCGACAGACGTCCCCGCGCGCACCCGGACCCTGGTCAGGGAGCCAGGGGTTATCGGTTACGGCGGGCCCTACCCGGTGGCCTCCGTCATCCTCCGGCTGGGCAGCGAAGCGGTTCAGGTCGAGGCGGAGGGGCGCGCTACTTCTCCTGCGTCGCTGGACCAGCCGAAGCTGACCGCAGGCAGCTGGGTGCGCCCGGACGGCATCGTGCTGGAGCGCACCTTCGCGGAGGCACTGGGAGCCGCCGTCGGCGATCGCGTCACCCTGAATGGCCGGCCGTACATGGTGGCAGGCATCGCAGTAACCGCCGCCAGCCCGCCATACCCGAACATGTGCTTCCAGCCCGGCGGCGACTGTGCGTTTGACATGCCGACAGCCTGCAACGGGACTACGTGCACCGCGTCAAGCGAGACGCTCTCGTCTGACAACATCGGCCTGGCCTGGGTCACCGAGCGGGATGCCCGCGCGCTGGCGTCCAAGACCGCGCCGCTGGGCTACTTCCTGGACTTGAAGGTCAAGGATCCGGCCAGGGCGCAGGCGTTCGCCAGCGCCTACGTCGGCAAGAACCTTGGACCGTACCTGGCCGGCCTCATTCCCTGGCAGAGCATCGCCTACGACGACGGCCTCCTGGTACAGGACGAGCAGCAGGTCCTCATGCCGGGCGCCTGGCTGGCCGGGCTGCTCGCCGTTGCCAGCGTGGCCGTTCTCGCAGGCGGCCGGATGGCCGAATACTCCCGGCGTGTTGGCTTGCTTAAGGCCGTCGGAAGCACGCCCGGCACGGTAGCAATGGTGCTGCTGGCGGAGAATCTGCTGGTGGCGCTCCTCGCGGCGGGCATCGGGCTGCTAGTCGGGTGGCTGGCTGCACCGCTCATCACCAGCCCCGGCGCAGGCCTGGTCGGCACCCCTGGCGCGCCGTCGTTTACCCCGGCAAGTGCGGCCGAAGTGCTGGCCGTCGCCATCGGCGTGGCGCTGGCCGCGACGCTCGTGCCGGCGATTCGTGGCGCCCGCACCAGCACCCTCAGCGCGCTGGCCAACGCTGCCCGGCCGCCGCGCCGGCATCGGCTGCTGATCGCACTGTCCCGGCGGATGCCGGTGCCGCTCCTGCTGGGCGTGCGGCTGGTCGGCCGCAGGCCGCGCCGCGCGATTCTCGGCGCCGCGAGCATCGCCGTGACCATGACCGGAATCGTCGCTGTGCTTACTTTTCGCGCCACCGCCGACCCCCGGCTGGGCGGTTCGTCGGCCGCGCTGCCAGACCCGGTCGTCACCAGGGACGAGCAGATGCTGTTGGTGATCACCGTGGTGCTGCTGGGGTTGGCTGTGCTCAACGCGATCATCACCGCCTGGGCAACGGTCCTGGATGCAGCCACTTCGTCGGCGCTGGCTCGCGCACTCGGCGCAACCAAGCGGCAGCTCACCGGCGCGGTCGCGGTGGCTCAGCTGCTGCCAGCGGTACCAGGCGCGATCGTCGGCGTGCCGCTGGGCATTGCTCTCTTCGTCGCGGCCAGCGGCGCCGGCGCACAGGGGACGACTATCCCGTCCGTCGGCTGGCTGATCCCGGCGGTACTGGCGACCCTCGTGGCGGTAACCGGCCTGACCGCAATCCCAGCCTGGGCCGGGAGCCGCCGTTCAGTGACGGACGTACTGGCGCAGGACGCCTGATGGGCCGTGCCACGCTCATTGCCTGGCTCATCGCCAGGGACCTGCAGGGCAGGCCCGCGCAAGCCGCCCTGCTGGTCCTGGTGATCGTGGCGGCGACCACGACGCTGACCCTGGGACTCGCGCTGGCCGGCGCACGCCAGCGCTCGCCGGTCGCCGGCCGAGATCCTGCAGGCGGAGTAGGTCACGGGCTGAGCCGGTGCAGATCCCGCGGGAACATCGTGACCTGCCGCACGTTCGCCGCGCCCGTCAGCAGCGCCGTCCATCGCTCCAAGCCGATCGCGAACCCACCGTGCGGCGGCATGCCGTGCCGGAACACCTGCAGGTAGCTCTCGAACGGCGCAGGGTCCATGCCGCGCGCCGCGAGCGCAGCGAGGTAGTCGTCGTACCTGTGCAACCGCTGCCCGCCTGTCACGATCTCGGTGCCACGGAAGAGCAAATCGAAACCGTGGGAGTAACGGGGCCGTTGCGGGTCCGGGTGGGTATAGAACGGCTTGGCCGTGAGCGGATAACCGATGACGAAAAGCAGGTCGCTGCCGTGTTCCCGGGCCGCCCACTCGCACAGCCAGCGCTCGTGCGCAGGTGCCAGGTCATCCTCGGCAGAGAGGTCCTCGCCGGTGGCGGCCGAGATCAGCGCCATCGCGTCGGCGAAGTGGACGTGCGGGATTTCGGCAGGCACGATCGGCAGCGTTGCGCCGAGCGCCTGCATGGCGAGACCAGCCCGTTCCCTTACCATGCTTGTCATCCCAGCGATGGCGTCGCGGCAGAACGGCATCACGTCGAAGTGGTCGGTGATGAAGCCCAGCTCGGCGTCCAGACTTGCGTACTCTGCCAGGTGGCGGCCGGTGTCGTGCGGTTCGGCTCGGAACGCGGGCCCGACCTCGAAGACCCGCTCGAACACACCGACCATGGCCTGCTTGTAGAACTGCGGTGACTGGGCGAGGTAAGCGGGCCGACCGAAGTAGTCGAGCCGGAACACGTTCGCGCCGCCCTCGGTGGCCGACGCCACGATCTTCGGGGTAAAGATCTCGGTGCAGCCCGCCTCCATCATCGCGGCGCGGAAGCCCGCGGCGCTCGCGGCCGCGACCTCGAAGCCGGCCCGCAACAGCGGGTGGCGCAGCGTAGTCGGCGCGTGGTCGAGGATGGTTGGCAGCGTCGCGGTGACCGTCGGCCGGTACAGGTCGAAGGGCGGCGGGCAGGCCGGCCCGGACAGCACCGTCAGATCCGCCTCTGTCAGCTCCGCGCCACCCGGCGCCTGGTCGTTGGTCACGACGAGGCCCTCGACACCAATGACCGTCTCCTCGGCCGGAACCGCGGTTCCAGCAGGCAGCAGGACCTGCGCCAGCCCGGTGCGGTCCCTGATGACCACGAACGTCAGCAATTTGAGCTCGCGGCGCCGGTGCAGCCAGCCGGCAATCGTGATCCGCTCACCGACGTGCGCGGGCACCTCGGCGGCCAGAACTCGGGACACCATCTCACGCCTCCCAGCGGGCGGGGATCCCTTGGGAGTGCGGGCGATAAGGGAACTCGCGGTGCCACCGCACTTTCGCCGCCGCGGTCAGGGCGGGCGGCCTCGTCGAGCCCGGTCACGGGGGCGGGCCGGCGGGGCATCGGACGGGCCGCTGGCGGCGACCGTCGTTCCTCCCCGCACTCAGGAGGGTCTTCGCTGCCGGGCGCGAGGCCGCCTTCTCAGCTGCCGGCGGCTCTCTGGCTGCTCGCGGGATCCGGCGCTACTCGTCTCCGTCAGCGCGTTGGCGCTCAGCATATGTGACGCGCCGTTGGCTGTGTCCACGGGGTTTTGCGGGCGGCTACCCTCAAAGGCGTGTACATGCCGCGCCACTTCGCCGTGAC
Organism: Streptosporangiaceae bacterium; assembly: GCA_030041275.1. Classification (GTDB taxonomy): domain Bacteria; phylum Actinomycetota; class Actinomycetes; order Streptosporangiales; family Streptosporangiaceae; genus JAJYUU01. Next base: position 6,929 of record JASHOE010000287.1, on the reverse strand, counting down.
CGACCTCGCGCGGATCGCGGACTTCGTCGACGCCGCGCACTCTGCGACCCTCGTCACATTCGATGGCACAAGGCCGGTCGCGACGCTGCTGCCGGTGATCTGGGAGCGACCTGCCACGCTCGGCGACGAGAGCTACGGGCGGTTGCTCGGCCACATCGCAGTCGCCAACGCGCAGTGGCAGACAGCGGCCCCCGGCGCGGAGGCGCTGGCGATCGTCACCGGGCCGCAGGCCTACATTTCGCCGGCGTGGTATGAGAGCAAGGCCAGGCACGGGCGGGTCGTGCCTACTTGGAACTACGAGGTCGTGCACCTCGCCGGTGCCGTGACGTTCCACCAGGACGCTGAGTGGCTGCGCGACGTGGTGACCCGGCTGACTCGCAGGCACGAGGCAGGTCGCAACCACCCGTGGGCGGTATCTGACGCGCCGCCCGAGTACATCAACGGCCAGTTGCGGGCGATCGTGGGCGTGGAGGTCGCGATCAGTTCGGTCGAGGCCAAGCAGAAGCTCAGCCAGAATCGCAGCGTTCCGGACCGGTCTGGGGTGGTGGCTGGCCTGCGGGCGGAGTCTGCCGATCCCGGTTCTGAAGCCATCGCCGACTTGATGGCGGCCCAGCTGACCGAGAAGCCCGCCGAGTAAGGTGTCGGGCGCCCAGCCGAGCGGCGCGAGATGTGGCATAGCACGAGATTTGGCATAACAGGGCGCCCGGATAGGTGTGACGGCGGGCGCGCACGGGTAAGACGCATCTCGGCACCCCCGCCCCCCGGTTAAGGCTGCGCGGGTTGATGCGTGCCGACTGCGGAGCCAGCTATGCGTGATGAGCCTGCCCGACGCCCGGATGGTCAGTTCGTCGTTAGCCAACAGCGCACCGGGAGCCGGCTCGCCGTGGCGCTGTCTGGCTGCCTCGATCTCGACTGCGTGGAAGACCTCGCCGCGTGCGCGGACCGGATCTGCCGCAGCGCCGTTCGCGTAGCGGTCTTCGATGTGGCCGACCTGACCGCCGTCGACGAGGCCGGAGCCCGGACGCTGGCAGCGACCTTCCGTTGCCTGGCAGCGCATGGAGTGGTCGCCTGGGTCCGGGGTATCGGCCCTGAGCTGCAGGCGATGCTGGACCAGCTCGCCCTGACCCTGCCTGCACCCCCGGCTCGCTCGGCGCCGGGGACCGATGCCGGTGAACCTGAGCCCGTCGGCGAACTGCGGTCAGCCGACCTCGTTAGCGTCGTCGGCCTCGTCACCGCACGCCAAGGCGCAGCTGCCGGCCTCGGTGTCAGAGACGCCGGCCGCGGCGATGGCGGTCATGATCTCACCGAGTTGCCTGGCTTGCTCCGGGCTGATGCGATCAAACAGCGACCGCCTGACCTGCTCGACGTGTGACGGTGCGGCCGCGGCGAGCGCCGCGAACCCAGCGTCGGTGAGCCAGGCAAACTGACCGCGGCGGTCGGTTGCGCAGTCCTGCCGCTCGACCCAGCCGCGCTCCTCCAGCCGCGCTATGGCGTGTGAGAGTCGGCTCTTGCTCGACGTCGACGCTTCGGCGAGCTGGCTCATGCGCATCAGCCGACCCGGCGCCTCGGACAGCCGGACCAGGATTTCGTAGTAGCCGAACGGTATGCCCGACTCGCGGTTCAGCTGGCCTTCCACGGTCGCCATCAGCGTGAACACGCCGACCAGGAACGCCCGCCAGATGCGCTGCTCGTCGGCGGTCAGCCACCGGACCTCAGATTCCCCCGTCATAGAGAGGATTATAACCGAGGTAGTTGAGCGTTTGACAACCGTGGAACACTCATGCTAGACAGTTGAGTGTTCAACCAACTGCTCACAGCCAGACACCATCGGGAGTGATCACATTGACGGCACAGACGACGGAGGCGGGTATTCCCGGCTACGAGGCAGCAACCTGGACGATTGACCCGGTCCACTCCGAGGTGGGCTTCTCCGTCCGGCACATGATGGTCAGCAAGGTTCGGGGCCGCTTTACGAAGTTCAGCGGTGAGCTCGTCACTGGCGCCGACCCGCTGCAGTCCTCGGTCACGGCCGAGATCGACCTCAGCTCGATCGACACCGGCCAGGATCAGCGCGACAACCACATTCGCTCCGCCGACTTCTTCGAGGTCGAGACGTACCCGACGATGACCTACCGGTCGACCGGCATCCGGGTGGAGGGCGGCGAGTACGTCCTGGACGGCGAGCTGACCCTCAAGGGCGTCACCAGGAGTGTGCCGCTGCGACTCGAGCTCAACGGCTTCGGTCCCGACCCCTACGGCGGCTACCGGGCTGGCTTCACTGCGACGGGTGAGATCAACCGGGGCGACTTCAACGTCAGCTTCAATGCTCCACTGGCCAACGGCGGCGTCGTCGTGTCCGAGAAGGTCCAGCTGCAGCTGGAGATCGAGGCAGTCCGAGCCTGACCGGCGGTGTCGGTCGCCTCTGTCTGGCGACCGCTGTGTGGGCCGGCAGCGCGCTGCGAAACAGCAGCCCGCGGCCGGCCCACACTGTCTTTGCTAGCGCTGACGGCTCATCGCGCCGCCGCCCAACGGGTGAGCAGCTCGGCTTCACGCGCGGGTGACAAGCCGGCGCTGGGCGGGGCTGGCGCCGGGCCTGCGGCTCGGATATCGGCCACCGTCTGCCGCAATGGCCTTGGCGTGAGACCCGCGGCGAACGCGGCCGCTGGACTGGCCGTGCTCAGATTCATGCCCTCGCTCTCGCCTTCACTCCACAACGGCAAGGCGTTGCCATCGACGCCCTCGGCTAGCAGGAACTCGCTATCGAGCCAGACCAGCTCGGTACCCTCGGGTGCCACTTCGGCGGCGATCTCAGTCAGCATCTGCCCGAAGCCAAACGGCGGCGCCGGGTTGACGGTGTGGAACGTCCCCGTGACACCCCGTTCCAGCAGTGACACGATCCAGCCCGCCTGATCTCGTGCGTCGATCAGCTGTATTGGGTCGTCCGGGTCGCCTGGCGCCAGCACCCGGCCGCCCCGCGCTATCCGGTCCACCCACCAGCTGAATCGGCCGCTGCGGTCGTACGGGCCGATGACGTAGGTCGGCCGGATGATGGTCGTGTCCGGCCCGAACAGCAGCGAGGCCGCTTGTTCGCAGGCGACCTTGAGGCCGCCGTAGTTCTCTACGGTTATCTCGCTCGCGTCGGGATCGCCAGCCTCGGCGAGCGGTCCGGTCTCGTCGTACCCCCAGGGCACCGCCACGCTGTAGGCGGACACGCTGGAGATGAAGACGTACCGGCCACCACGGCCGTGGAGCGCGGTTGCGAGCGAGGCCACCTGTCGCGGGAAGAAACCGCAGGTGTCGATCGTGGCGTCGAAGCCGAGGTCGCCCAGCGCGGACAGGTCATCGTTGCGGTCGCCGGTGAGGTGCCTGGCCTCCGGGAACAGGTCGGCGCCGGTCTTGCCCCGGTGAAACAGCGTGAGGTCGTGACCGGCGTCCAGCGCTGCCTGCGCGATGTGGCGGCCGACGAACGCGGTACCGCCGACGATGAGGATGCGCATCAGCCGGTCCCGGCCAGAGCACCGAGCTGAGCAGAGATCGTGCTTGCCGACGGGAACGTCAGGCCGACCAGCGTGACGTGCTTCCAGCGCAGCACCCCGGCCCCGTCCAGGACAAAGACCGACCTGCGGAGGCCGACACCCCCGAGGGCGATGCCGTAGCGCCGGCTCACGACGAGTCCCTCGTCGGCGAGCAGCGGGAAGGCAAGTCCGTATTTGCGGGCGAACTCCTCATGGCTCGCCAGCCCCTGCGGGCTGATCGCCCACACCCGGGCGCCGAAGCCGGTGAAGCTCTCGAGGCCCGAGGTGTAGGAGCACAGCTGCTTCGTGCACACGGCCGTGTGGTCGCCGGGATAGAACGCGAGCACGAGCGGCTGGCCGTGCTGTTCAGCGAGGGTGTACTGGGCCTGGCTGACCTGGCCATCGGTCAGTTCGATGCCGGGCAGGGTGAAGTCGGGTGGAACCTGGCCGATCTCGGGTGTCTTTGCCACGTCGTCAGGCTAAGCCGTCGCCCTGCGCGGTGCTCGGATTGCCTCGTCAGTCCGACGTCACGGCTTCGTCTATGAAGACATGGACCCTCTACTCCTGGCCAAGCGCCGGCTCGGATTACTCGCCGCTCCTGTCGTCATCGCAGCTCTCGCGGCGACGCTGTCCGCGTGCGGCAGCCCAGCTCTCACCGGCAGCTCAGATCTCGCCGGCAGCGCTGCTTTGAGCGGAAGCCCAGCCCCTGGCAGCAGCTCGGCCCCGAGCACCAGCTCGACCCCGAGTGACACCTCACCCGCGAGCAACAGCTCAGCATCGGCCAATGACTCAGCATCGAGCGGCGCCTCCGTCACGGACTTCTGCGAGACCTGGCGGCTGACCGCGCCGTATTTCAACCAGGACTTCGCCGTGCTGGGAACTGACCCCAGCTACGACTACTCGACCGAGGCCGTGTTTCTTGAGCCGACCGTCAACGGAATCCAGTCCGACTTGAGCACTGCCGCCCAGCACGTGCCCAGTGCTGTCGACGCCGACATGGCTACCCTGTCCAGCTACTGGATCCAGGTCGAAGCCGACTTCCAGGCCCAGACTGACGCCAACAACCAAGTCACCGTCGGTCAGGTCAAGGCCTACATCCTGGCGAATCCACCTGCGCAGTCTGACAACGTCGCTGCCGCCGTGCAGAACCTGTCTGAGTATTTGGCTGCGACCTGCGACGTCTCTCTCGCTTCCTGAGCGTGGGCGTGCCCGCGCGGAGCGTTCATGGGTGGCTGGTAGCTACTGCCCCAGCAGTAGCTACCAGCCACCCATGCGAGCCGCCGGCGCCGACGCGGGAGCTGCCAGTCACCGGTTCGAGACGCCAGCCACCGGTCAGGGGCTACCAGCCACCCATGCGAGCCGCCGGCGCCGATGGGCGTGCGTCGGTTAGCGGTGGGCTGGCTGGCGGTACGAACTGCTGGTATCGGTCTGGATACCATTCCGGTCATGTGGACGTGGCCAGAGCCTGATCGCCCCTCAATGCCTCAAAACCCGTCTGATGAACGGACGAGCCTGGATAGCTGGCTGGACTACCACCGGACCACGCTGCTGAAGAAGTGCGCGGGCCTCACGCCTGAACAACTCGCTGCGCGATCCTGTGCGCGGTCGACGCTGTCACTGCTTGGCTTGGTGCGGCACATGACGATCGTCGAGTCGTGGTTCCACGACTTCGACGGCACGCCGCCGCTCGACTTGTACTGCACGAAGGAGCAGCCAGACGGCGACTTCGACCTCGTCGATCCGGCGCAAGCAGAGCAGAACCTCAGCAACTTCCACGGCAGCGTGGCCCGGTCCCGCGCCGCGGTCGCGGGCCGTGGCCTGGAAGAGCTTGCGCCGGGCGCCTCCCATCCGGTCTCGCTGCGCTGGATCTACCAGCACATGATCGAGGAATACGCACGACACAATGGTCACGCCGACCTGCTGCGCGAGCGCATCGACGGCGTCAAGGGCGACTAGCGTGGCCGGGCCGGGGGAGGGCTATCGGCTGTACCGGGAGTTGGCGGGCTGGTGGCCGCTCATCTCGCCGCCGAGGGAGTACATAAATGACGCCGCGGTCATCGACCGCGAGTTCGCGACGGTAACACCGCCGGCGCGCACTTTGCTGGACCTCGGCAGCGGCGGCGGTCACGTCGCCCGTCATCTCGCAACCGGCCGCTCAACGACGCTCGTCGACATCTCAGCCGACATGCTGGCAGTGTCCCGGCAGCTCAACCCCGACTGCGCGCACGTGCTCGGCGACATGCGCACAATCCGGCTCGGCCGGCTGTTCGACGCGGTGCTCGTGCATGATGCGGTGGACTACGTAACCAGCCAAGACGATCTCGCCCTCGTGATCGGCACGGCGGCCGCCCACTGTCGGCCCGGCGGGATCGCGGTGTTCGCGCCCGACCACACTGCCGAAACGTTCCGGTCGGGCACCGGTGCGGGCGGCGGCCACGATGGCACGGGCCGACAGGCTAGCTTCACCGAGTGCACGACCGATCCCGATCCCACCGACGACTGGATCCTCGCCGAGTACGAGTTCACCCTGCGCGAGGCGGACGGAACCGCGCGGGTCGTGTCTGAGGCGCACCGACTCGGCTCATTCAGCCGAGCAACGTGGCTGCGACTGCTAGCAGCGGCCGGATTCACCGCGGAGTCCCGCCCGCTCACCGGTCACGGGAGATCGCCGCGCGTCCTGTTCATCGGCCGCGCGCCTGTGTGACCTAGTCCGCTGGTGATCTGCGATGGGCGCGCTCGATCAGTGCAGCTGCCGGCAAGCCGGCGCGCGGCGAAATGACGTGACTATGTCGGTGGCTGTCGGTAGAATCGAACATAGTTTCTAAGGCGCATGCTGGCCGCGATCACCTAGTGCGTAACCTCTGCGCCCGATCCGCGACCCAGCCATTGCTGAATGCCGGAGGTGACGCAGCGGTGCAACAGCCAGCCCGTCCGCCAGCCGCATCCGCGCTGCGTGCTGCGGTGTCGCATACTCCTGTGCCGGACTGCGCTCCGCCGGACGCCGCTCCGCCGGACTGCGCTCCGCCGGACTGCGCTCCGCCAGACGCCGCTCCGCCGGACTGCGCTCAGCCAGACGCCGGTCCGCCAGGCATCAGCGCGCCACCGACCGGCTTAGCGCCGCCTGCGTCGTCAGGGGCAGTGTCGCTGTTCGACGGGCTGGGCAGCGCAGCGCAGGCGCTGGCTGCGGTGCGTAACGGCCTGGACTGGCTGGCCGCTGCCGACCCGACCGAGCTGACCGGGTCGGAGCGGGCGGCGGTGCTGCGGGGCCTGGCGGCGGCCGAGTCGGTGCACCTAGCCGCCACCGCTAGGGTCCTTGGTGCGTTTGACGCGGCGGAGGACTACGCGGCCGACGGGCAGGCCGGCCCGCGGGCGTGGCTGGCATGGCAGACCCGCAGCACCCGGCCCGCCGCCGCC
>JASHOE010000286.1 GCA_030041275.1 Streptosporangiaceae bacterium | reverse complement strand
ACGGCCACGGCGACCTGACATTCCGGCTGCGGCTGCTCGGCCGCACCGAATGGCTGCGCTGGCTTGTGCCGCCGTCGGCGCCATGGCCGATGCTGCGCTAGTCGTCAGCCCAGGCCAGCCGCGGCGATTGCGTCGTAGCCGGCGGTGCCGGCCACCAGCACGCACAGCAGCCCGAGTGCCGCCAGGGCAGGCAGGCTGGCAGCAGCCGGCAGGAGTACCAGCAGCACGGCTGCCGCACCGAATGACGCCACCGGCCCCGACCCTATGGTGAGCTGCACGAACGCGGCGCGGCCGATCAGGTACAGGGCGACGCCACCGTAGAGGGCGATGGCCGCAAGCCAGCCCAGCGCCGCCTCCGCGTGCACGGTGCCACGCACGGTGACGTGACTGATCACCTCTTCGACGCCAACCGCCAGGTAGACCGCGCCGGTCATCAGCAGCAAGTGCGCCAGGGTGTAGGCGCTTCTGGCGATCCTGGCGCGCTGCGCGGAGTCGGCTCGCTCCAGGACGCGCTGCGCAGCAACGGCCCGGCCGGAGTACAGCCACCACAGGCAGACGACGACCGCCAGGCCGAGCATCGCCGCGGCGAGCACCAGCCAGTGGGCGATCGTGCTGCCCGCACCCTCTCCCACGGCGATGAGAGTCTCACCGAGGGCGATGATGATGACCAGGCCGTGGCGCTCGGCGAAGTGGTGCGGGCTACGCAACCGGTAGCCGCGCACGCCAGAGCCGACCCGGCGACCGCCGAAGTCCACCGCGAACGCTGTCGCCCACGCCGCCGACTGCGCCACTCCGCCTGCCGCCGCGCCGACAATGATCGCGATCAGGGCCAGCGACTGCGGGATCGTGTCGAGCAGCAGCTGGCCGCGGACCCTCCGGTCGCCGGCCGTGGCCCGCAGGTAGAGGGCAAGGTAGATGAGCCGCGCGACCGCGAACGCGACGGCAAGCACCACCGGCGGGTCGGTCGGCGCACGGTCATTCCATGCGTCAGGCATGACCAGCCCGGCGGCGAAAATGGCCGCCATGGCGACCGTGACCCCGGCCCGCTCGAGCCCGGTGTCCGCGCGCGCCTGGTTCCCCACCCATGTGTAGGCGATCCAGGTCGACCACAGCAGCAGAACAAGCAGCACGCCTTCGGCCATCGACGCGGCAGTCAGCGGGTGGGTGATGAACACCGTGACGCGGATGATCGCGAACACGAAGACCAGGTCAAAGAAGATCTCGAAGCTCGTCACCCGGTGGGTTTCCTCGGTCAGCAACGGCCGCCGGAGTAGACCCGTGACGGCCAGCATCCGGCTGCCAGCGCCCACCGCAGGTGTGTCCTTTCAGTCTGCCCCGGCAGGTTCTGCCCGCTTGGCAGCAGTCCGACGCCCCGCCCACCGCACGCGATGGCGCTCGCGGCTGCGACGGTGCCGCTATGCCCGTGCGCAACCATCGGCGCGTCGCCCTTCCGGTCGCCCTGCGGGCGTGATCCACTCGTCGAGGCGGCGTTTGCGACGGTTGATGCCGGGGAGGGGATCACGATGAGCCGCTGGCGGGCGATCGTCACCGTAGCCATCACCAGCAGCGCCCTGGTGCTCGCCGCGGCCGGCTGCGGCAGCTTTCAGCCGGGCGCTTCCGGGCCTGCCAGTTCGACGGCGAGTGGCCAGCCAGCCACGTCGCGGTCGGCGGGCTCGTCGCGCGCTGCCGGAGCTGGCTCGAACGCAGTCGTGAGCCTGCAGAGCAGCGCCCTCGTGCCGTTCACCGGCGATACCGTCTCGCTCACCGTCCAGGCAGCCGCCGGGCCGGGCAGTCAGGAGTGGATCAGGCTCGCTACTGCGACGGTCATGCTGGGTGACGGCACGTCCGCCACCGTGACCGGCCGCTGCGCCGGGACGTCCCTGGCCAACCCGAGCGCCGGCCTGGTTCTCCGGCACACCTACCAGCGAGCGGGCGTCGTGAGCCCGCACGTGACCGCCGCCACGGTGTGCCAGGAGCCCGGCGCCGTGACGGCAGCAGGCCTCGCCGGGGCGTCGACGTCGCTGCGAGTACTGCCCGCAGCGCCCGCCGCGAGTGCGTCCTGGGCCCAGTGCAGCAAGGCCCAGATCGCCGTCACCGCGACCGATACCGGCGCCGGGCTCGGTCACGTCGGTGTGCTGTTCTCGCTGCGCAACACGTCGTCGACGGACTGCCGTCTGTACGGGTACCCGGGGCTGCAGCTCCTCGGCGGCAGTGGCGAGGCACTGCCGACCACGGTGGAACGGGCGGTGAGTGGTGCCTACCTATTCCCGGCGGTCACGCCGCACTGGGTGGCGCTCTCGCCGGGTGCCGTGGGGAGCTTCGATCTGCAGTACGAAGACAACCCGACCGGCGCGGCAGCCAATGAGCCATACGCGACGGCGTGTCCGACAGCTACGCAGGTCGAGGTGACACTGCCGAATGCCTATGATCACGCAATCGTCCCGGCCACCATGGCGCCGTGCGAGGGCCAGGTCCTGGTCTCGCCCGTGCTGCCCGGCACGCAGTGGCTGTCGCCCTAGCCGGTGCCAGGGCGGCACCCCAAGCCGCGGTGACAGACTGGACAGATGCGATATGTCATCCTCGGGGCGGGTGCGATCGGCGCCACCATCGGCGGTCGGCTGGCCGATTCGGGCTGCGAAGTAGCGCTCGTCGGTCGCGGCGAGCACGCCGAGGTCGTGAAGCGGAACGGACTCGTCCTGATCACCCCGGATCGCGTCCTCCGGCTCCCGATTCCCATGCTGACCATGGACGAACTCCGGCTCGCTAGCGCCGACGTGATCATCCTCGCGGTCAAATCGCAGGACACAGCGCAGGTGCTGAACCAGCTCGGCGGTGTCGCCGCCGAGCCTGGCACCGACACCGGAGATCTCCCCGTGTTCTGCGCGCAGAACGGCGTCGCCAACGAGGAGGCCGTGCTGCGCTGCTTCAGCCGGGTATACGGCGTGTGCGTGAACGTCCCAGCGACACACCTTGAGCCAGGCGTCGTCGAGGCTGCTGGCTCGCCGGTGAGCGGGGTCCTGCAGCTGGGCCGATACCCCGCCAGCGCGCCCGATGACCTGGCTCGCTCCGTTGCCGCGGACCTGGAGCGCGGCGGGCTCGCCTCGACCGTGCGCGCCGACGTGATGGCGTGGAAGCGAGCCAAGCTGCTGTCGAACCTCTCGAACGCGCTGCAGGTACTGTGCGTCGGCGGCGGCAGACGGCGGTCGGCCGGCGACGGTGCGCTAGGCGAGATAGTTACCCGGATGCGCGCCGAGGCTGAGGAGTGCTTCGCCGCCGCCGGGTGGACGGTCGCCGACCGCACTACGTACCAGGCTGGGGCGAGCAGATTCACGATCGTCCCGGTCCGCGGCAAGCCGCGCGCTGGCGGCTCGACGTGGCAGAGCGTCGAGCGCGGCCTGCCGACAGTGGAAACCGGCTACCTCAACGGTGAGGTGGTCCTGCTTGGTCGGCTGCACGGGGTGCCCACGCCGGTGAACGCTGCCGTCCAGGCCCGGATGCGGGAGGTCACCAGGCGGGCGCGCGCCCCGCGCACGCTCGAGCCCGCCGAACTGCTCGTGCCCTGAGGCTGGCTGTGCAGCCGGCTTCCACAGCCTGGCAACGTACTCGACAGGCCGCGTGCGGCGGTCCCATGATGAGCACACAAACCGGCCGCCAGACTTTCCGCCCCGAGGGAGCACGTCTGTATGGATACCCGACCCGTCTACACGCTGAGCTCCAAGCCAGCGATCATCGACAGTCACGCCGAGGCCGTTGATCGCGCGCGGGCGCTGCGGGACCGGCTCCGCGAGCGTCTTCCGCTGGCTCAGGAGATGCGGCGGCTCCCGGACGAGACCGTGGCGGACATCCTTGAGTCCGGCCTGTACGGCGTCATGAAGCCGAGCCGCTACGGCGGCTCCGAGCTGGGCACAGAAACGATGATCGACGTCACGGTTGAGCTCGCGTCGGCCGATCCGTCGACGGGCTGGGTCTACATGCTGTGGACCGCCCACATGTGGATGCAGGCGATGTGGCCGGAGAAGGCTATGGACGAGATGTGGGAGAACCCCAACACCCTCGCCTCGTCGGTCGTATCCACCACCGGTGACGTGGTCGCCGTCGACGGCGGCTACCAGTGGAACGGGCGCGGCTTCTTCTCCTCCGGCGTCGACCACTGCAACTGGCTCACCGCTCTTGTCCCCATCGTCAGGGACGGCGAGCGCGCAGAGATGCGGTGGCTCCTCATTCCCCGCGAGGACCTCGAGATTATCGACGACTGGTACACGCTGGGCTTGCGCGGCACCGGCTCGAAGACCGTCGTGTTCAACGACATCTTCATTCCCGAGCACCGCACGGTAACGCGGCTCGCCGTTGCGGGCGGCGCAGCGCCCGGCCGCGAGGTCAACACGCATCCCATGTACGGTGCGCCCGAGCCGGCGAACTTCACCGGCGCGATGTCCGTGCCGGCGATCGGCGCCGCCCTGGGCCTGGTCGAGCTGTTCAGAGAGCGGCTTGGGTCGCGGATTGAGATACCTGAGAACACGAACAGCCCCTATCTGCCCGAGGGGACGTCGCAGACGATGGCCCGGCTCGCGACTGCTTCCGCCACCGTTGACTCGTGCCGCGCGCTCATGCTGGTCAACGCCCAGAAGTACGCCCGCCGGCCAGTCAGCGAGGTGCCGATCGAGGAAGACATGCGGCTTCGCCGGGACACGACCTTCACCGCCCAGCAGGCCCGCCGGGCGGTTAACGCGCTCTACGAGGAGTCGGGCGGCAGCGCCCTCGCGGAGAAGTCCATGCTCCAGCAGTTCTGGCGGGACACGAATGCGGCGGCCGCGCATCGCGGGCTCATGTGGGACTGGCAAAGCGCGATGTGGGCCAAGGCAGCGCTCGGGCTGCCGATGCCGCCGCTGACCTAGCTCCCGCGGATCTGCGGTCGGTCGCGAGTGTCCAGAACGGCGCGGGCCGATCGTCGTGACTGCAGTCCGTCATGAGGGAGCTAACCATGAAGTACGTGATGTTCGTCTGCACCGACACCGCGCCCGACTCTGACACCAGCAACCTGCCGGATGTCGACGACTGGGTAGCCGAGAACGACGCGCGCGGCAGGCGGCTACAGGGCATGGTGCTGGCGCCCGCGTCGTCAGCGACGACCGTGCGGGTGCGCGACGGGGAGGTGCTGCTCTCCGACGGCCCGTTCGCCGAGACCAAGGAAGCCATCGTCGGCTTTGACCTGCTCGACTGCGCAGACCTCGACGAGGCCATCGACGTCGCCCGCGCGCATCCCATGGCCCGCACCGGTCGGCTCGAAATCCGTCCGCTTGCCGACTTCGAGCAGTAGCGGCCCTAGGTCGGCCGGCGCACGGCCAGAACGCTGCCAGCGAGGTAGCAAACCAGCGCGAGCAACCACAGCCCGGCCATGATCATCGAGCTGAAGGCGCGACCGTACGTGAGGAAACTCGCGCCGTTGAATCCGGCTCCGATGATGGCCAGCGCGCCCACTACGGCGAGCGTCCGGTCGGCTCGCCCGCCCCGTCGCCAGGTCAGCGCGATGGCCGCGACCGCCGCCACGACCAGCGCCATCCCGAACGCTGCGTGCGCCGCGGCCCAGGCGGGCCCACTGGCGATAACCCAGCCCAGGCCCGACGCCGCGCCGGAGAAGTAGTTAGCGGCGTTCGCCCCGGGATGCCGGGCAGGTAGCACGATGTACACATTGACGACCATGCCGAGCAGGTACTGGACGAACAGCAGCCCGGAGGCGGCCAGGTCCACCACAAACCGCCGGTTCATCCGGTTCATCCGTCTCCTCGGTTTCTGACCCACTTCAGGTAACCGTCAGATAGCTAACCACCGCACAGGTGCGGCACGCGCACGCCGTGGGTAGGTTCTGCCGAACACAGCCCACGGCCGGATGTCCTCCTGCGCCCGTGACGCCTGGCGAGCTTGGACACCAGGAGGTGAGGGCAGTTGTCCGATTCGGTGGCCACCGTGCTCGGCCTCGCCGCCGCGCTTGTGCTCGGGATCGCGTCGGTAGCCGACCAGCGCAGCACCAAGCGAGTGAAGCAGCGCCGGAACTTGTCGCCACGGATCTTCCTCGACCTGGTCCGGCAGCCCCTGTGGCTAGCGTCAATCGGCGGTACGGTGATCGGCTTCGTCCTGCAGGTGGTGGCGTTGCACTATGGCCCGCTCGCGCTGGTCGAGCCCCTGCTGGTGTGCGATCTGATCTTCGCCGTGCTCATCAGCGCCGGCCTGAAGCGCCGCTACGATCCCACGCTGATAGCCGGCGTTATCGCCACCGCGGTCGGAGTGGCAGGATTCCTCGTCATCGCCCGGCCGTCAAATGGGCACTCCACCGTGGGCTTCTTCGTCGTGCTGCCGCTCGCTGCCGGACTCGTGGCGGCGGTTGCTGGCTGCCTCGCGGTGGCCCGGCGCAGCGACGGCATCCTCCGGCCGCTAGCCCTGGCCCTGGCCTGCGGGATCTGCTACGGCGTAGCGGCGTTTCTGATCAAGCTCGTCGTTTCCGGCACCGGTGGCCTCACCGGCATCCTGACCGACTGGCCGATCTACGCCCTCGCCGTCGTCGGGCCGCTGGGCTTCCTGCTCAATGAAAACGCGTTCCAGCAGGGCACCCTGATCGCGCCCGTCATGGCGATCATCACGGTCTGCGACCCGCTGATCTCCATTGCCCTCGCCGCCCTCTTGCTGGACGAGCGCCTCAGTGGCACCGCTGCCGGCATCGCGGGCGAGGTCATCTCGCTGGCCGTGATGAGCGCGGGCATCGTCGTCGTGGCGCATCGCGCTCCGCACCTGGCGCCGCCGACGACGGCGTCGGTCGGCAGCTGACCCCGCACCGGCCGGAGCTCGGCGAGGGGTCAGCGCGCCGTGTTGCTGGCCGCCCTAGCGGTTGGCTAGCTCCGGATATCCGGCCGGCACCGCGCCGATGACGGCAAGACATTCCACGAAGAAGTAGATCGTCTTGAAGAACTCGAGCAGACTGCCGTCCTCAAGCAGGACCTTCCGGTACATGACGGTGCGCTGCGCGTCGTAGCCGTCGTGCAGAGCCTTCCAGTCCGAGTAGTCCATGGCGAGTACGTAGGTGGCCTCAAGCGGGTCGTCCGGGCCGATGATGTGACAGCCTGCCACAGTTCCGCCGCCCCACTCCACCAGCAGGTAGGCAGGGCTCTCGCCGAGCTCCGCAGGCAGGTCGCTGCAGCCGAGCGCCCAGGAAGCAGGGTAGCCACTCTTGATGAGCTCGAAGAAATCCCAGTACTCCTGCAGCTTTCCTGCCTTGACGTCTTCCGACGGTCCGGCGACGAGCGCGTCCCGGACCGCGTCGGCCCACTCCTTGCTAAAGAACTTCGGCTGCGTCATGGTTCACCCGCCCGCCAGTTGGGGCTGCACAAACTGCAGCAGCTGCTCGATGTCCGGAGCCAGGTCAATGCCCACGTCGTTCAGCTTGCGGCGCAGTTGCTGGAAGAACAGGACGGTGACCTCGTCTTCGGTCCAGCCGAGCGGTTCGAAGTAGATCCGGCGGCTGGCGACGCCGGCCAGGGACAGGATCGTCCGCAGCGTCTCATGGATCTCGTTGATCATCGTCGGGTCCTTGCGGACCGCATCCTGCAGATACTTCATGCCGCCCTGGACGTGCCGCGACTCGTCCCGGCACGTCGCGGTGAAGCCGGTGTAGTACGCCGGCAGGAAGCCGCGCCAGCGCGCGTACGACAGGGTTACCTTCATGACCGAGAGCGCGAGCACACCCTCGATCCACAGGAAGTACGTGGTGCCGTAGCGAACCCGCGCGCGCTCGTCGTACGGGTTCCGCCGTAGCTCGTCTGCCTGATAGGCCAGCAATCCGAATGGCCCGACGAAGGTCTCAGATACCCACGGGAAGGATGCGTCCAGGATCCCCATGATGTCGTCGCCCTGCAGGCCCACGACCTCCCGGTAGAACCGGTCAAAGAACACCGTGTGGCGTGCCTCGTCCTCGATCTGGGCGGCGATATGGAGCTTCTCCTCCTCGCTGGCCCCGATCATGAACACGGGCAGCTCGATCTCGACCTGGCGTTCGCCATGGTGGAATCCCGACGAGACGGCGATGAAGGACTCCCGCTCCTCCGCGCTCATCTTCTCGGTCCAGTCGATCTTGTCCTGGCTAAAGTCCAGCTCGTAGACGTCCCAGCGCTGCTTCAGGTACTTGCGGTACAGCGTCGTGAAGTCCGGCAGCGACTTCAGGTCCCGGTGGACGTACTCGATGACGTCATCAATGTCAACGTCTAGCACGGCCTGCAGATCCGATTCCTCGATCTCCCGCACCTGCTCGTCGCTCAGGGCGCGTGGCCCTTCGGTTAGTACAGCCGTCGGGCTCTTCCGGTCCGTCATCTGGCTCCCTCCTGCCATCTGTGCGTGCGCCCGCAGGCGCGCTTTATCCGTGCTGTGCTGCCATCTGGTCGAGATCACGGTCCACGCCAGCCGTGGCCACGGCGCTCACGAGTCGCGTCAGGAGCGCGGACCACGCGGCGTCGTCGACTTGATGCGGCTCGGCTGGAAGAAGCGAGCTGCCCAGGGCCAGCAGCAGGCAGAAGTGGGCCAGCGCGGTAGGCGACAACGCGGGGTCCACTTGGCCGTCGGCCTGGCCGGCCTCGATCAGCCTGGCGAGCCAGTCGATGCGCTCCGCCGTGTAGTCGCCCATCGGCCCCGCGACGTCGCTGTCCCGCCGCGCTGCCATCAGGGCCTCGACGACGAGGTAACCGCGGTTGTCGCATCGCTGCGGCAGCGATCGGCCGGCCTGCAGCAAGAGCTCGGTGACCGGCCTGCCCGGATCGGCGGCCAGCAGATCCGCCAGCTCGCGTCTGCCGTGCGCGCGCAGCGCGGCCAGCAGTAGCTCCGCCTTGGAGCTGAAGTGCGAGTACAGCGCTCCGTTGCTCACCCCGGCCGCTGCGGCGATATCGGCGACGCGCGTTCCGTCATACCCGCGTTCGGCGAATACGTCGGCGGCCGCCCGCAGCAAACGCTCGCGCGTCTGGTCCGCGGTGACGCCTGCGATCCGGCCCATAGCGGTATTAAATTTCTCTTCATTTGATTGGTCAATGACTGCGGGGGCACAAATTCGTGCGCTGCAGTGCTGGTATCGGAGCGACACGACTACGCACAGCTATGAATTGAATGCTAAAAGTGAGATAGTGCCCCTGGCCCGCCACTTTGGGCCACGCCAGATAAGTCAGTGCTAGCCGCCAGCGACAGCCGGGAGGCGAAGACGTGCATGGCGCCAACGGGGCTGGCGGGCCAGGGCCCGGCGCGGCGGGCTGCACGGCGTACCGGCACCTGCTAGCCGCCGTGCACCAAGCGCTGACTCTCCCAGCTCCGCATCGCGCCGGTGACCGGATGTCCTATCTGGACCTGCTGGACCAGCGCGCGCGGGTAGCCAGGGCCAGCATCGGCCGGATTCTCGCGGACCCGCGCAGTGGCGAACTCGACTACCAATCCGAGGGCGATCACATCCTCCACCAGATCGCTGATCTGCCGCCTGGCACCTACCGGCACGCGCCGCAAGAACGGTCCTGACCGGGTACCGCGAACACGTCGGCAGCAGTGAGCTCCAGCAAGCCAGCCAACAGGGTTCCGGCGGCCGTCCGCGCGCGGCGAGAATGACACGGTGAGGGCGGCGCACTTCGTACGGTCAGCGACCAGGCTGGCACGGCTGTCGTTCGTGCCAGAGATCAGCCTCTACCAGGTTGACGACATCTACGCACTATGGGCGCGGACTGAGCGCGAACTCGGCCGGGCCGGGCTGCCGCCACCTTTTTGGGGCGTGGCCTGGCCGGGCGGGCTGGCCCTCGCCCGCTACCTGCTTGACCATCCAGCCCTGGTGACCGGCCGCACGGTCCTGGACTTCGGCGCTGGCTCGGGGCTGGTCGGCATCGCCGCTGCGAAGGCCGGCGCGGCGAGCGTCATGACCAGCGAGCCCGATCCACTCGGGCGGGCCGCCATCGCGCTCAACGCCGCGATCAACGGCGTGGCGGCGGCCGTCTGCGTTGATGGCGCCTACGGCGGAGCCGCAGGCATCACCGCGGAGGTGGTGCTGGCAGGCGACGTCTGGTACGAGCGGGACCTGGCGGAACACGTCAGTGGCTATCTCGCCGACGCGGCGGCGCGCGGCGCGCGCGTCCTCACCGGCGACATCGGCCGCCGGTACTTCCCCCGGGGCCGGTATCAGTGCCTCGCCAGCTACGAGGTGCCGGCCAGCCTCGACCTGGAGGGCACGCAGGCGCTGCACGCGTCGGTATGGCAGGCAAACCGGGCATGTCCTGCCTCTGGCGACTGATCGGGAAGGGCCGCCGCACCAGGTGACCCGGCCGGGTGTCTCGAGGTGTGATCGGGCCGTGCGCTGGCGAGCATAACGAGGGGCGTTACCCCGCCCTCAGTGTTACCCGCGACCAAGGAGCGACCATGGAATATCTGGTCACCATGACTACGCACATACCAGACGGAACGCCCGCCCAGGTGGTGGACGATGTGCGGGAGCGGGAGGCGGCCCGCTCAGGCGATCTGGCGGCTGCGGGACACTTGCTGCGGCTGTGGCGTCCGCCGCTCCAGCCGGGCGCGTGGCGCACGCTCGGGCTGTTCGCCGCGCATGATGTCGACGAGCTGGCCAGGGTTCTCGCGTCCATGCCGCTGCGCATCTGGCGGACGGACGAGGTCACGCCCTTGTGGCGGCACGCGAACGACCCGCAGGCCGAGCCGGGCAAGGCTGGCAAGGAGTTCTTGACCTCGTTCACGCGGGCCGTTCCGGAGGGGACGCCGAGCGCGAATGTCGTAGACGCGGAAGCGCGGGAGGCCGTCCGGGCAAAGGAACTCGGCGGCCAAGGGCACCTGCTGCGGCTGTGGGAGCTGCCGGGCGAGGGACGCGCGCTTGGCCTGTGGCGCGCGAGGGATGCAGCGGAGCTCGATGCGATGCTGGACTCGCTGCCGCTGGCACCGTATATGGCGGTCGACGTCACGCCGCTCACTGAGCATCCGAGCGACCCCGCGATGGGCAGGAGGTCGGGAGCGTCATGACTGAGCAGGAGCAGCGCGTCGCGATCGTCACCGGTGCCTCGCAGGGCATCGGAGCGGGCATCGTCGCCGGCTACCGGGAGCGGGGCTGGGCCGTCGTGGCCAACGCGCTCACCATTGAACGATCAGACGATCCCGCGATGGCGACGGTGCCGGGTGACATCCAGCAGCCGGCGACCGCCGACGCGCTCGTCGAGGCGGCCCTCGGCCATTTCGGGCGGATCGACACCCTGGTGAACGACGCGGGCGTCTACATCGGTAAGCCATTCACCGACTACACCGCCGACGACTACGCGCTGGTCGTCGGCGTCAACCTGACGGGCTTCTTCCTGCTGACCCAGCGGGTCATCGTCGAGATGCTGAAGCGATCCGGCGGGCACGTCGTGAACGTGTCGGCCACCGTGGCCGAGCACCCCCGCGCCGCAGCCCCCGCGGTACTCACTGCACTGACTAAAGGCGGCCTGGCGACGGCCACCAGGTCCCTGGCCATTGAGTACGCATCTCGTGGTATCCGGGTCAACGCGGTGTCGCCGGGAATCATCCAGACACCGCTGCACGCGAGCGAAAGCTACGCCGACGACGCAGCGCTCGTGCCCATAGGCCGCGTCGGCCAGGTGACCGACATCGTCGACGGCGTCCTGTTCCTCGAGTCGTCGCCTTACATCACCGGCGAGGTCCTCCACATCGATGGCGGCCAGGCCGCCGGCGGCTGACCGGAGAAGGACGCGTAGTGGCGTTCGCCGACAATCGCGCTGAAGCGCGGGTTACCGCCAGAGCGCTGGATGGACAGCCCGACCCTACGGCCGGGCTGTCCGGTTCGCGTGCCGGGCTGGCGCCCCCCAGCCGGGCTCAGCCAGCCGGCGCCTGCTTCGGATTCGGGTTCGGCGGCCCGAGGTACGGGAAGTCGCCGCTCAGGTCCTCGTGTGGGTGCAGGCCATCAGGCCTGATCTTGCCGTTGCTGAGCCACCCGAACCGGTTGCTGTAGCAATCGTCGGTGAGTGACCGCCCATTGGGATACCTAGCTGGCTGCGACCGGTCATAACGGAGGATGTCCGGCAGCACTTCGAGCGCCGCATCCCTGGCGTCGGCGGCACTGTAACCGCCCATCTGCTGCAGCAGCTCCGACCACGGCCCGAGGTAGTTCTGCACGTCGTCGGACGGCTGCCGGGTGTTGTACTCATCCTTGGCGTCGTCGGGGTTGAGGAACGGGTTGATGGTCGGATGCCCGCCACGGTCCATCTGCTGCAGCTTCCCGTCCTTCCACAGACTGACGGTTGCCCACACGCCCATTTCCGGGCTCGGGCCCAGCATGTTGTCGGGCACCTGCAGGGCGATGGACAGCACGTTCGAGCCCGCGAAGGTGTCCTCACCGGTCCAGTTGAACCCGTGCAGCGCCCCTTCGGCGTCGGCAAAGAACGGGTCGCTGCGCACGCCGACAAACAGCTGCCCCGGCCCGCCTTCGAACGCCCGGGCGCTGCTGTCGAAAGCTACCGGAACCGAGCCAAGCATGATCTCCTCCGGCGGCTCGGGCTCGCCTGCCTGCTCCCCCGTCGAGTAGTAGGCGGTAGCCGTCTGGCTGCCGTTGTGCGGCTCGGAGAACAGGAACCGGAACGCAGCCTCTGGCTGCGCGTCACCATCGATGTCGATGTTAAAGCGGTACACCGCGTCGGGATGGAATGTGCTGTCGGTCCGGAACGGGTCCACATCCATGATCAGCACGGTCTCGCCGGGGTCGCGCGGTGCCTTGAAGGCGTAGACGTCCGTGAGGTCCAGCCGCGGGTCGCCGCCGGGCGATTTGATGTTGGCCGCGCTGAAGTGATTCGACATCAAGGCCCCCTATTGTCGCCTTTGCGAGGGACGGCACCGCCCTGGCCACGCCTGCGGAGTGGGTAACGAACGGGTAACAAGAGGTGCCGTCGTTAGCAGCCTCCCCGCGACCCCTCGTGGCAATCAACCGCCGGTCGGCAAATCTGTCGCCCTGGCCATAGCCTCGACCCGGCCGATTTGCTAGCCGACTAGAGCGCCGGGAGACCCCGCGTCGTACTCGGCGATCCAGCCCTCGCCACGCCCGGTGACGTCGGCGCCGAGCCGCCGGCGGACGGCGATGGCGACGTCGCGCTTCAGCGCGGCGATCGGCGATACGAGGTGGTTGTCGTCGCCCCTGGATCGCGCGGTGAGAACGACCCGGCTGGCGCGCGGTCGCCGGGACCGCTCGTACAACTGGAGGGCGCCGACCGGATCGTCGGCCAGCTTGTCGAGGGCGGCGCCGAGCACGCAGCCGTCCTCGATGGCCTGCCCGGCGCCCTGGCCAAGGTAGGGCAGCATCGGATGCGCGGCGTCGCCGAGGATCGTCGCCCGGCCCTTGGTCCACTCCGGAATCGGATCGCGGTCATAAAGCGCCCACTTGTACCAGATATCGCCGGTGGCGAAGATATCCAGCAGAGCCGGGTGCCACTTCCGGTACCGGTCCTGGATCTCGCCACGATCGCACTCGGCGATCCAGGACTCGTGCTGATACGTCGCGTCGTCGTGGTGCGCGACGATGTTGACCAATTCGCCGCGACGCACCCCATAGACAACGAGCGTGCCGTGCGGGCCGAGCCACAAACCCTCGTAAGGCTCCAGTCGTCTCACCGGGAGGTCCGCGACCGGGATCACGCTCCGATAGCAGATCTTGCCGGTGAACTGCGGCGCGTCCGGGCCGAACAGGCTCGCGCGCACCGCCGAGTGGATGCCGTCAGCGCCGACCACCACGTCGGCCTCGATCTCGGTGCCGTCTGTGAAGCGGGCCGCGGCGCTGACCTGGCTGGTAGTCACCGCGTTGCAGCGCGCACTGAGGGTAACCACGCTGGCCGGTACCGACTGGGCCAGAACGTCGAGCAGGTCTGCCCGATGGATCGTGCAACCGTTCGCGCCGAAGCGCTGGGCGGCCAGCGTGGCGTCCGTCTTGGAGATGATCCTGCCCTTCCAGGTGCGCAGCAGCTGGGCCGGAGCCTGGTATCCGATGGCCCGGACCGGATCCTCCAGGTCGAGCGAGCGCAGCGCTTTCATCGCGTTCGGACCGAGAGCCACGCCGGCGCCGATCTCCTTGAGCTCGGGGGACGATTCATAGACGTGGACCTCGAACCCTCGCCGCAGCAGCGCTCGTGCCGTGGTTAGCCCGCCGATGCCTCCCCCGATCACGGCAATCCGCAGCCTGCGATCCATGTCCCACTCCGATCCTTAGCGGACACTTCGGCAGGTTGAGGTTATGTCCAACATGACCGTCAACGCCATGCCAGGCATGGCGCGAATGAGGGCTCAGTGCTCAGTCGGATCAGGTCCGCCCAGGTCGCGGCGACGCTGGCTGCAGGCCCGGACTCTGCGCTGCTATCGGGCCGCGTACCCGGTGACCTTCTCGACTGTCATCCGGACTGCGACGCGAACAGCTCCTGGCCGGTCTTCTCCTGGATCCTTGCCGTCGTACTTCCAGGACAGCTGCGTGTCCAGCCGGCGACCGACGTCAGGGGTGATCGTCACGCGGCCGCTCACCTCCACGTAGTTCTCCGGGTCGCCCGAGTCGATCACCGTGACGCTGACCCGCGGATCGCGCACCATATTCCGGTGCTTCACGCGCCCTGCGACCGTCGAAAAGAGCAGGTCCGTGCCGTCACGCCCGACCCAGACCACGGACGTCTGCGGGCTGCCGTCCGGATTGACGGTCGCGAGGACCGCATAGTTTCGCCCGTCAAGCAGCTGCACCGTCGACTCACTCAGCGCGACAGCCATTCCGCAAACCTAGCAGCGGCCGACCCTGCCGCCCGCTGCCCACGGGAGTTGGCTGTCACGCTCGGGCGGGTCTGCGTGTCAGTGAGAACGCACACCCCTCAGGCACCGCAAGGAGAGCTCATCATGGAAGCCCGGCTCAGCTATTACCAGAGCGGCATCGCTGCAAAGTTTGCCAAGCACCTTAACTCGGCGGGCGCGGTCGTGACCGGCTCCGCCCTCCCGGCCCCCACGCAGGAGCTGGTGAAGATCCGGGCCAGCCAGATCAACGGCTGCTCGGGCTGTCTCGACATGCACACCAAGGACGCCGCGCACGCCGGAGAGTCCGCGGTACGGCTCAACCTGGTGGCGGCGTGGCGGGAGGCTACCGTGTTCACCGCGGCCGAGCGAGTAGCCCTGGAGCTCACCGAGCAGGGCACCCGGCTCGCCGACTCGGCCGTCGGCGTCACCGACGAGGCCTGGGCTAACGCGGTCAAGCACTACGACGAGGAGCAGCTCGGCGCGCTGGTCTGCCTGATCGCGCTGATCAACACCTATAACCGCCTGAACGTCATCACCCGCCAGCCGGCGGGTGACTACGAGCCAGGCCAGTGGGGATAGCCGCCGCCCGGCGGAGGGAACGGGGCCGACCGCGTTCGCGGTAGAAGAAGGCCGTTGCCATGCCCTGGGGCTGGACGAGCATGACGATGAGCAGCAGGGCGGCCGCGAGCGAGAACCACTCGCCCTGCAGGCCCAGCCAGTCCTGCAGCGTGAACGTCAGCAGGCCGCCGGTAAAGATCAGGCCGCCGAAGACGGCGCCCGCCACCGTCGTGATTCCGGAGATGTAGGCGAAGGCGATAAGCGCCAGGGAGGTGAACGTGTCGTAACTCGCCGGCGTGATCCAACCGGTCTGGTAGGCCAGCAGCACGCCGCCGACGCCGGCCACGCCGGCCGACAACGTGAAGCCCAGCAGCTTGGTCCTGCGAATGTTCACCCCAGCGGCACCAGCTGCCCGCTCGTTCGCACGGACTGCGAGCATGTCCTGGCCGAGCGCGCTGCGCCGCAGATTGCATACTCCGAGCGCGGCGACGCACAGCACAACGAGCACGAACCAGCCGAACAGTGGGCTTGGCGCGGCTCCGTCCAGCCCGGGCAGCGACGCGTTCGGTCCGAAGCTGAACCCGAACAGCGACGGGGCCGGCACGGTCACCCCGGCCCCGCCGCCAAAGCTGCTGTTCCCGAACCAGAACGCCTCGATCGCCACCGCCGCTGCGAGCGTGACCACGGCGAGGCTCACGCCGCGTATCCGCAGCGCAGGGATACCGCAAAGAAAGCCGAGCAGGGCGGCGCCGAGGACCCCCATGATCGGCGCCCACGGGAACCCGATGCCAAAGTGCGTCGCGAAGTCCGAGACCGCGAACCCGGCCGCGCCGCCGAGAGCGAGCTGAACCACCGAGACCTGACCCAGGTAACCAGTGATGATCACCAGAGACAGCAACAGCACCGCCGAGATCAGTGACGTCGTCAAGGCAGTACGGAACGGGCCAGGCAGCAGCGGCAACGCGACGGCAGCGAGCGCGCCGTAGATCAGCGTGCTGCGGGCCGGATGCCTGGGCATGGGTGCGCGGGGGAGCCTGCGCTCGAGTACATCGCCCCGCGCGGTGATCTTCCCGCCGCGGAAGAACATCGCGACGACCAGGATCAGGAACGAGAGCAGCTCCTGCCCGCCGGGGATCGGAATGCCGGGCAGGCCCTGGTTCGGGAACCATGGCTGGATCGAGGCGTAAAGCAGCAGCGACTCGCCCGTGCCGATCAGGACACCGGCAATAAACGTCGTGCCGAACGAGGTGAATCGCCCGAAGATCGCCGCAGCCAGTCCCGGCACGATGAGCAGGGGCAGCGTCGTCGAGTCCACCTCGATAACCGAAGCGCCCAGGAGCCCGACGACGCCCATGAGGACGCTCATGAGCACGGTGTTGATCAGCGAAAGCCAGCCGGGCGACAAGCCCATGAGCACGGCGTGCGTCTCGTTCTCTGCGGCTGCCCTGGTAGCTGTGCCGAACTTCGTCCAGCGGTACAGGGCGATGAGTGCCAGGGTGACGACCAGCAGAATGCCGCCGATGAAGAAGTTGGACACAGGTACTGGGGCGCCACCAATGATCACGTTCTGGGTCGGCAGAATAGTCGGCTGCGGCCGCGCCGCGGGGCCGAACAGCAGCACGACGCCTGCCTGGCAGGCCAGCAGGGCGCCGAGCGCGGCAATCAGCTTGGCTAGTGGCGTCGCGGTCCGCTGCGGGCGCACCACGAGCACGTCGAATAGCACTCCGACACCGGCCGCGAACACGAGGGTCAGCACCGCGGCCGGGAGGGTGGGAAAGGTTGCGAACTGACCGAGACGAATCGCCCAGAAGAAGAAGCCCGCCAGCATGGCGATCGCGCCGGCCGCCAGGTTCGTGACGCCAGCTCCGCGGTAGCTGAGCACGACGCCCATGCCGATTCCGGAAATCAGGCCGCCGGATCCGATGCCGAGCAACAGGAAAGCGACGACCTCGGCCATACAGGGGTTACCCTTCTGCAGTCGGCAATGATGCGGCACTAACATCTGCTTCGTGTCGCAGTATGCACACTTCCGCCACCGGCGTGCGATGGTTGCGACCTCAGTTGCGGCAGGTCAGATTTCGTGCCGCGCTACCGGCCGTGCCGCGGAGACGGCCGCCCAGCGCCCGGCGTTCTTGCTGACTGCCAGCGGGTGACCGAAGCAGGCGCTGGCCAGCTCGGTGGTGAGCACGTCGCCGACTGTCCCGGCGGCGACGGTCTGTCCGCCGCGCAGCAGCAGAGCGTGGGTGGTGGTGGCAGGCAGTTCCTCCAGGTGGTGGGTGACCAGCACAGTGGCCAGGCCGGGCAGCCGCTGCCGCAGGTCGTCCATGCTGGCGACCAGCTGCTCGCGTCCGGCGACGTCGAGTCCGCCTGCAGGCTCATCGAGCAGCAGCAGCCGCGGCTGTGCCATCAGCGCCCTGGCGATGAGCGTCCGGCCCCGCTCGCCCTGCGAGAGCACCCGCCACGGTGCGTCATTGCGGCCGCGCAGGCCCATCAGCTCGGTCAGCTCGGCGGCGCGGCACAGCTCGGCGGCACTGGTCGCACGCCGCTGGATGAGCTGGATGGTGCCGGTGACGCCGGTGAGTACCACTTCGCGCACGGTGCGCTGCGGGTCTACCCGGTGATGGGGGCTCACGTGGCCGATCCACGGTCTGAGGCTGAACACATCCACGCTGCCGAGACGGTGGCCGAGAAGATCGACGTGGCCGCGCGTTGGGTACGCGTGGGTCGCCATGACCTGCAGCAGAGTACTTTTGCCTGCCCCGTTCGGCCCCAGCAACGCCCACTGCTCACCAGCCCGGACGGTGAGGCTCACCCGGTCCAGCAGCAGCCGGTCGTCGCGGACCAGGTCCACGCCGACCGCCTGGAATACGACGTCCGGATCGGCGGGGGCGGGGGCGGCCATGGGGCCAGATCGTACCTGGCTGTGGTAGCGGCCATGCTCAGCGATCGGCCCGCGAGCGGTCAGGCCCGGCTCGCTGCCTGCAGGTCGGCGACGTCCGCGGCGGCCCGGGCCTGAAGCGTGCGCAATTCCTGGCCGAGGCGGTAGAGCGCGCAGGCACCAGGTCGCGGTCGTCGATCAGGCCGGTCACCAGCGTGCTGTAGAGGTAGCAAGCGGCCAGCCTGGCGCGGCCGGCGTCCTCGATGACCTGGTCGATGTCGGCGGGCCTGGCACCCGGCGCCTTGCGTCGGCACCGCGAGCCGCCAGCGAAACGTCAGTCGCCATGGCCGGCCTCCGGCCCCGTCCGCGCCGCCAGCGCAGCCATCGTCACGGCGGCAGCCCGCTTGACGCGCTCACTCTGCCCGACGTTGCTCAGTGCCGAGCGGGCCCGGTCAGCTAGCGAACTCGCCCGGTCGTGTTCGTTGTCCGTCACCCCGCCTGTCCCCCTCGGCAGTCGTAGGAATCCGGTCAGGTCGGCCGGCCCTCGTACCAGGCTCGCGCCGACTCAGGTGAGCTGCCTCGCGCGCTCCGGGCGATCTCGTGGTGATTTCAGCGCACGGGGGCGTGACATGCCGGGCATTCCCTGACAACCGGGCAACTCCGCCCAGCCGGCTGGGTCGCCAGCCCGGACCTACCGCGGGCCGGCAAGCATGCGTTGATGGCACAAGCACGAGTCGTGCAAGGCCCGCCGCCGCCCGCTGTCCCAGGTCGGCGGCAGATGTGGCGGCAGGGCCCGCTCGCCGGACGCTATGCGCCCTCGGCTGCGATGGTCATCCTGTTCCTGGTCCCCTATCTGGGCCTGTCCGCCGCACTGCAGCCGCTGACGCCGATCATCGCTAGCCAGCTGCACATGAGCCCTCAGACGATCGCCCTGACCGGAGGCCTGGCCAACGCCGGTTACGCCGTCGGCACGGTGCTGGCGGTGCAGCTTGCCCAGCTGCTGCCACAACGCCGGCTGCTGCTCGTATACGCCGGCGCGCTCGTGATCGGCTCGGTGCTGGCGGCCGCCGCGACGGGACCCGGCATGTTCATCGCCGGGCACATCCTCCAGGGCCTGTTCACGAGCATGCTCCTGATCGCCTCGGCACCGCCGCTGTTCCTGGGCTTCCCGCAGGCCAAGCTGCGCTGGACCGCGGTGATCTTGAACATCTGCATCTTCGGGGCCGTCGCCGCCGGGCCGCTGGTCGGCGGCGCTCAGGCATCGTTCCACGGATGGCGCCCGCTGTTCTGGATCGTCGCCGGCATTGCCGCGGCCGGGCTGCTCCTGTCACTGCTGACTTTCCAGGACGCCCCGGCGGCCGACCGCAGTGCCCCTCGCGATGGGCTCGCGATCGGCCTGGCGGCGACTGGCTCGGTGGCAGCGTTCTGGGGCGCCTCGGAGCTGTTCAGTCACCGCTTCCTCGACCCGATCGCGGTGATCCCGCTGATCGTGGGGCTGGTGCTAATCGCAACCCTGTGGATCTACGAGTACACCGCCCGCCGACCGCTGCTGACGGTCCGCGCCCTCGCGAGCACGATCCCGGTGAGCGGGGTCATCGTCGCCATCTGCGCGGCAGCGGCGGCGACCTCAGCGATCGCGCTCACCGCGACGATCCTCGCCCCCCACTACTCACCCCTGCACCTCGGCCTGCTGTTCGTGCCCGAGCTTGTCGCTGCCGTCGTTACCGGCGTCGCTTTCGGCGCGGTATTCAGTAAGCGCCTGATTCATTACTTTGCGCTGACCGGGATGGTGTTCCTGGTGGCTGGCGTCCTCGTACTCCGCAGCTCCATCCCGCCGACTCAGACGCTCGCCCTGATCGGCGCCGGGCTCACCGGTGTCGGTATCGGTGCCTCCGTGACGCCCGCCCTGTTCCTGGCCGGCTTCTCGCTTCGCTCAGCCGCGATCCAGCGCGTGTTCGCCATCCTGGAACTGCTCCGCGCGGTGGCAGCGTTCCTGATCGTGCCCATCCTGCTGCACTTCGCGACCACGCTGACGGGTCTGCCGACCGCGGCGATGAACACCGCGCTGTGGATCTGCTTCGGCCTGGCGGCAGGCGGCGCCATCGCCGGCATTTCGCTCTACGTGCTCGGCCGGGTGGCCCCGCCCGCGCCGGCGCTGGGGCGGTGGATGGGCGGGCAGGAGCCGGCCTGGGATTCTCCGCCGCTGCTTGCCGCACTCCGCGGGAAGACCCGGCCGGCGCTTGCCGCGGCGTCCGCGGCCGTTGTTACCGCGGGTGAGAGCGGGGGCCGATTGGCAGCATCGCTGGGCGCGCGTCCACGCCGGCGCCCTGTTGGCGAGCACCCCAACGGGGCCGGACCGGTCCTGATCGCCTACGACGGCTCGGACCTCGCGGGGAACGCGATCACCGAGGCCGGGCACCAGCTGCCCGCCCGGCGCGACGCCGTGGTCCTCACGGTCTGGCGCACCTTCGGCGTGGGATTCGTTCCCGAGCCCGGCGTGCAGTTCGACGCTGCCTGCGCTGACGACGTCCGGCATGCGGCCGAGCAGACTGCCGAGCACGGCGCCGCGCTGGCCGAGTCAGCCGGGTTCCGGGCGATGCCGATTGCGGTCGAGGGGACGCCCGCCTGGAAGACGGTGGTGGACAAGGCCGACGAGCACGGAGCGAGCCTCATCGTCATCGGCTCGCACGGCCATGGCAAGCTCGGTGCCCGGCTCGCCGACAGCGTCGTTGCCAACATCGCCTCGCGGTCGGACCGGCCGGTCCTGATCGTGCACGCTCCGGCGGGGCCCGACGGCTTTCGCGTGCGAACATCGGCGCCCGACGCTACGAAGTCCTAGCGAACCAGAGCCATCGGCGGCTCGTTCCCATTGCCGCGATCACCACCACGGACATGAGCGACAGGGCGAGACCAGCGACGAGTCGTGGCGGAAGGTACGTCCAGGTCAGCACGCCCTGGCCGGCCGGCACATCCACTGCCTGCACCACACCGGCCCGGCGCACCGCCAGCTGCTCGGCTGGCCCGGTAGCGGGGCGCCACGTGGCCGTCCAGCCGGGAATGTCGGCGACCGCGCGGGTGATCCGGACGCCGTGCGGGGACCGCACTGCGAGGGCCGATGGCTCATCGGCCGCGCCACTGAGTACCCGGACCGAGGCGCCGGTCGCCCGCCGCCCGCTCAGGTCCGTGACCGTGACCGCGCCCGCAGCGTCGTGATCAACGAACACCGCAAATGAGCCGTCGAAGTTAGCGAATCCCCAGCGCGGCGGCGTCAGCGCCGTCTGCAGAACGCCGTCGGCGATGACCTTGCGGCCGCTGGCCTCCGTCAGCGTCGGCGGGCCGAGCGTGACAGCCCGTCCGCGCGTCTGCCCCGCAACCGCGACAGCAGTCACGGGCGACGTCAGCCGGACCGACAGCGAGTCGGGTGTCGCGGCCGTGGTCTGAAGCCAGCGCGTCTGACCGTCTTGAGCCGTCAAGCCGATCTGCAACCCGCTCGCGGCATCCTCGACTGCGTCCGGGTCGGACATGCTGACCTCGGAAACCGAGAGCGTGGTCCCGAGGTACCACGTACCGCGCTGGTGTGCGGCGACCCGTCGCGTGCCCGCCAGCACGGCCGAGGGATCCTGGTGAGCCACCGGGTTGATGAGGTAGGACGGAAGGGTCAGCAGGACCGAGGTATTGAGCTCACCAAGCACCCCGTCAGCGATCGCGCGGGTAGAGAGCACATCCTGGCCGTCGCCCGAGGCACGGTGTGAGCCTGTTGCCGAGGCGTAGTTCCCGTCGACGAGGGACGAGTAACCCTGCACCGATGGTGCTGAGCTGATCACGTTCAGATCCGGCTGCGCGACCAGCGCCAGTTCCGCACCGCCGCGCAGGGCGGGGTCGTAGATCGCGAATCGGCCGCCATATCCGAGTTGCCCGAGCGGCCGTGCTGAGCTGGAGCCGCTACGTTCCGATGTCCTTGTCCGGGCTGATGCGGCCGCCGTTGTCGTTGCGTGCGCCGTGCTAGGCAGCACCGCGACGACGGCGAGCAGCGAGAACACGATCACGTCGGTGACCACGAACCCGGCGATGAGCCGGTTGCGCAGCCGTGGCGGGATGTGGCGGATCACCAGAACCAGGCCGATAGCCGCGGCTGCCAGCACCGCATACGGCAGCACCGACGGAGCGAGGCTACGGCCCGCACGCGCGGCGCTGCTGACCGCGAGCCAGCCCAGCAGCCCGCCGGTCCACCAGATCCCGAGGGCCACCACGGCCAGCACAGCGATCGGCGGGAGGAGGCCAAGTATGGTGCTCGGGTCGGTCCACCGGGGGCGCGCTCGTGCGGCCCGACGGGACCGGATGGCCCGCCTTGTCGCGCCGAGCGGGTCGTCGGCCCAGTAGGCCAGCAGCACGGCGAGCGCGGTGTCGGAGACCAGTATGTTGCGGCTCTGCAGCCGCTGCGACCCGAACAGCGGCAGATCCGCGAGCAGGTGCCCAGCCGGCGTCTTGCCGCCGAGCGCGAACACGATCCCCACCAGCGCCACAATGTGCCAGACGAGCCACTCAGGCTGTGGCCGGCGCAGCCGCAGCCGGCCGAGCAGCGCGACCGCGGCGACGAGCGGCAGGATGCCAACGTATCCCGTCACCTCAGCGAGCTGGTAGTGCGCAAAGAAGGCGGGTTGCCCGAACGAGCCAGACCCGCCCAGCAGGTCTGGGACAAGCATGAGCAGCAGCCAGTGCGGAGCCAGTGAGCCAGAACTGAACAGCGCGAACGAGCTGGCTGCCCGCTGGGACGTGCTGATCGCAGCGAGCCCTGGCAGCAGCTGGATGGCGCCCGCGCAGCCGCCAAGCCCGAGCCCAGCCACGACAGACAGCGCCAGCGGCCCGCTGCGGCGGCCGGTTCGCAGGACCTGCCACAGCGCGAAGAGGATGACCAGGACTGCGACGTCGTCAATCGCACGTGGCTCACCGGCAAGGATCGTGAGCCCGAAGGCCGCAGCCAGGACGCTGATCCAGCGGAGCCTCGACGGCAGGCTCAGCGGCCGCGCGAGCCGCAGCTCGGCGAGCAGCTGAACTGGCACCCAGGACATGCCCGCCACCAGCCCGAGGTGGCCGACCTGCGCGGACATCGCGCCGGCAAACGCGAATGAGAGAGCACCGAGAAAGCTCGCCACGATCGCCAGCCGCAGCGCGCGCAGGAAACAGAACATGCCGACGCCCGCCACCACCCAGGTGACAACGAGGTTGAGCGTCCAGGCAGCGACGCCGGGCAGTACCGCGAAGAACAGGGTCAGCGGGTAGGCGGCCCCGGCGTTCCAGTCCGCGAGTAGCGGCGAGCCGCTCCACAGGTACGGGTCGAAGAGCGGCAACTGGCCGCTGGCAAGCTGCCGTCCGGCGAGCACCCGCAGCGGGTAGTTCTGGGTGAGATCATCGCCGGGCACCACGGCGTGCCCGAGCAGCGCCGGCACTCCGAAGATCAACGCAGGCAGGACTGCCAGGATCACGACGGCGATCACGTCGCCGCGCGTGAGCCGTGCCGATAGCCGGTGTCGCGCACGCCGGGCGGCGGCAGGGCGCAGGGATACATCAGCCGTGCTGCTGGCAGTGACAGAACTAACGCCATAGGCGTCCGGCATGGTCCCCAACGCGCAAGCTCCCGCGTCCTTTTGCCGTATGCCCGGCGGCCTGCTGGCGAAAGGAATTGACGTTGTTAAGGTCAGTTCGTTTCGCAGCCTACAAAGACCTGTCTCCGCAGAGGCTCAGGGAACCTTGGGTGGCAGCTGAGAGTCGGATGCCCGCTAGGCCGCGGCACCGTCGATGTAAGTGACGGTGTTCGCGCCGATGGCGGCAACACGCGGCCCTGGTAGCACGACACCCGTGAGGTTCAGCGGATCGGTGGCAGACAGCCGCGCGACCTCGCCGTTGTGCTGCTGCTTCCGGACCGCCTTGAGCACCTCGACGGCGTCCGGATGCGCGTACTGCTCGCCGCTGAAGCCGGTGACGAACCGCCCGCCGCGGATCGTTTCCCTGGCCTCCATCCGCCGGAACGCCCACAGCACGTCTCGCCACGGGACCGCGAGGCTCTCCCTGGCGATCAGATCACGGAAGACCACGCCCCAGCGCGCCGCGAGCTGCTGCGCGACCGCCTCGGCGAGCTCGTCCCGGTCGGGGTCGGCGAGCGGCGGCGGCAGCAGCGACCAGCGACCCGAGGCGCCGGTGCTAGCGCGCAGCCCCTGGCGCAGTCCGCGGGTCGGCGCGTACCGCTCCGCGGCCCCGCGGCGCAGCAAAACGCGGACGGCACGGAACCCGTCCGCGGTCACCAGCCCGCGGGCAACCGCGTCCCACAGCGCCTCGTCAACCTCGGCCGGGAGACGGCGCGTCAGCGTGGCCAGGTCGGTGCGGAACAGCGCCCCGTGTGAGCGCAGCGCGTCCAGCACGTCCCTGGTGCGGCCACTAGCGGGCTCGGCCGGGGCGGCGTCGCCCCTGGCCGCCCGGAGCAGCCACGGCAGGTCGTCGCGCAGAACCAGCGTGATCGGCGTGGCGCGAGACGGCGTCAGCCCGCTCCGGCGCGGCTCGGCGTCGGGCTCGGTGTCCGGCGACGACGGGTCGCGCACTGACAGTCGCCCCCAGCACGCCTGCCCGGACATGCACAGCTCGTCCAGCCACTCCCGGCGATAGCCCTCGACGCGCGCGGCCAGCACGGAGCTCTCCCAGGCACCGGTAGCGAGCTCGAACCCCTGCAATTGCTCGATAACCGACAGCAGGCCGAACCTGCCCTCGCGCCTGCTGCCGGGCGCGACATGCTGCCAGCGGAGCAGGAATCGCATGAAGTCCTGCGGGTTGACCGGCTCGACTTCCCGGCGGCGGCGCTGCCTCGTGTAGGCGTGAATGCGAGACAGCAGCCGCCGCGAGCAGAATTCCTCCGCCGCCGCGCCGCTGAACCGGCCACGGATCGCGAAGCCCTCCGCCTCCAGTACTGCGAGGCCGCGAACGACAAGGCGCTCGGGCAACCCGCAGGCGGCTGCGAGAGCCGGCGCCGTGGTGGGTCCGCGGCACTCCAGGTGCCCGCGCAGCGCATCAGCCACAGCGCTTTCTTCGGTTGGCGGCGCGGCCGGGACCGGACAGGCATAGTCGGGAACGGGGTTGGCTTCGGGCAGCAGCATCCGCACCACAGGCAGTCGCTCAACCGCGGCCCACAGGACCCCGTCGTCCCCCGGCACCTCGACCGCCCGCCGCGCTGCGATGAGCTCATCGAACCAGGCACGCCAGTCGTCGACCGGCCGCAGCACGATCAGGTTGAGCAGCAGGTCGTGCAGCTCGTGCTGGTCCCGCGGGTCCGGTCGGACCTGCTCGGCGACCCGCTCGATCGCGGCCGGATCCAGCCTGCCGAGCTCATGCGGCTCGACCGGCAGGCCGCGTCGCAGCGGCACCGCCCGGCTGCGCCGCTCTTCCAGCGGCGCGTCGTCGAGGTAGGTGAACGGCCTGCCGTTGAGGATCTCGTGCGCGAGGACCGATGGCTCCGTGGTATCCCGGACGACAACGGTGACGCGACCGGACTCGATGCTGGCGACCAGCTCCCTGAGACCGTCGATGTCCATGGCGTCGTGCAGGCAGTCGTACAGCGTCTGGCGGACCAGCAGGTGGTCGGGGATCTCCAGCGGGCCGGGCGCGACGTTCTCCTGGCAGGCCGCCAGCGTCGGGAACACCGCGGCCATCAGGTCGTCAGCTTCCATCCGCTGGATGGCCGGCGGGTTCTTCCGGCCACCACGCCAGCGCAGCACCGCGAGAGACGTGTTCAGGTTCCACCGCCACCGCGCGGCGAACATCGGCGAGGTGAGCACGGCCTGGCGGACGACCTCCTCGACGGTGCCGGAGGCGAGGAACTTCGGCACCCGGTCCAGCGGGAAGCTATGCTGCGGGCCGAGCGAAAGCAAGATCGCGTTGTCGCTCGCGGCGGCCTGCAACTCGAAGTCGAAAGTCACGCAGAACCGCTTGCGCAGCGCCAGCCCGAGCGCCCGATTCAGCCGTGCGCCAAACGGCGAGTGCCCGACCAGCTGCATGCCACCCGCGTCGTCGAAAAACCTCTCGAGCACGATGGTGTCCATCGTGGGCAGCACGCCGAGCTGCGCCAGCGCGGCGCTGAGGTACAGCGCGATGGTCTCCGCAGCGGGGTCGCTGATCCCGCACTCGGCCGCGAGCCAGCTGGTCGCAGCCGCCGGGCCGCCCGCCTGCAGCTGCTCGGCGACCCCCATCCGCAGCTCGCAGACCTCTTCGGACAGCTCTGCGGTCCGGCCGGGTGCCTCACCGAGCCAGAACGGCACCGACGGCGGCGCACCTTGTGCGTCGACCACCCGAACGATGCCGGGCTCTACCCGGCGGATTCGCCAGGAGGTAGTGCCGAGCAAGAACACGTCACCCGCCATGCTCTCGATGGCCCAGTCCTCGTTCACCGTGCCGACGACAGCGTCATCGGGCTCGGCCAGCACCCGGTAGTCACCGAGCTCAGGTATCGCGCCACCGGACGTGAGCGCGGCTATGCGCGCGCCGCGCCGCCCGCGCAACTGGCCGCTGACCTGATCCCGGTGCAGGTACGCGGCCCGGCGACCGCGCCCGGTCCGGATCCCCTCCGATACCAGGTCGGCCACATCGGCGAAGTCATCTGCTGCCACCGAAGCGAACGGGGCCGCGCTGCGCACCAGGCCAAGCAGCTCGCCGGTCTGCCACTCCTCCGCAGCGCACTCGGCGATCACCTGCTGGGCAAGGATGTCCAGCGGACATGACGGGATGAGCAGCCGGTCCAGGCGGCCGGACTGAGCACCGCGCAGCAAAGCGGCGCACTCAACGAGCTCGT
The DNA here is from genome assembly GCA_030041275.1 of Streptosporangiaceae bacterium. Lineage (GTDB taxonomy): Bacteria > Actinomycetota > Actinomycetes > Streptosporangiales > Streptosporangiaceae > JAJYUU01. Next base: position 14,578 of record JASHOE010000286.1, on the reverse strand, counting down.
CGCGCGTCGTGGGATACACGAGCCCCGCAGGGACCCCGTTCCTGGTGTGATTGGATCTTCCGACCCGCTGCAGGAAGGTGGCGAAGCTTCGCGGCGAGCCGATCTGGCACACCAGCTCGACCGGCCCAATGTCGATCCCCAGCTCCAGCGACGCCGTCGCGACCAGCGCACGCAGGTCGCCGTCGCGCAGCCGGGACTCAACACGCTGCCGGCGATCCTTGGACAGGCTGCCGTGATGCGCGGCCACCAGGCCCTCACCCAGGCGCTCGCCCAGCTGGTGCGCGAACTGCTCGGCCATCCGGCGGGTGTTGACGAAGATCAGCGTGGTGCGGTGCTGCTGCACATGGCCGGCGATCAGGTCGCAGATCTCGGCCATCTGGTCGGTCGTCGCGACCGCGCCGAGCTCGTCGCTGGGCAGTTCCATCCCCAGGTCGAGTTCGCGCCGGTGACCGACGTCCACGATGGAGCAGCGCGGTGAGCCATCGGCCGCTGACCGGTCCGGACCCGCGCCGACGAGCAGCCTGGCTACGGCTTCGATCGGTCGCTGCGTGGCGGACAGGCCAATCCGCTGCAGGGGCGTCGGTCGTTCGTTCTCGGCTGTCACGTGCTGCAGTCGCTCGAGGGTCAGGGCCAGGTGCGAGCCCCGCTTGTTGCCCGCGACGGCGTGGATCTCATCCACGATGACTGTGGTCACCGCGCGCAACATCGAACGGCTGCGATCCGCGGTCACCAGCAGGTACAGCGACTCCGGCGTGGTGATGAGAAAGTCCGGCGGCCGCTTCAGCATGGCGGCGCGCTCTGCCGCCGCCGTATCGCCGGTCCGCACCGAGACCCGGATGTCCGGAGCACTCATCCCGAGCCGGGCTGCCACCTCGGCAATCTCCGCAAGCGGCCGCTCGAGATTCTGCCTGATGTCCACCGCGAGCGCCTTCAGCGGCGACACGTACACGACCTGCGGCCCGGCCGTGGGCTCTGCACCCTCCGCGTATGCCCGATATATCCGATCGATGCACACCAGAAAGGCCGCCAGCGTCTTCCCCGACCCGGTCGGCGCGGCGATGAGCGTGTGCCGCCCGGCCGCGACCTCAGCCCACCCTGCAACCTGCGGCGGCGTCGGCCCAGCCGGGAAGCGTTGCTCAAACCACGCACGCACGGCGGGATGGAACAGGTCAAGCACCCAGCCACGGTAACTCAGACGTGCGACATTCCGGGTCCGCGACGACGGCATAGCAGGCCGCAGGCCGGGTAACCTTGGTCGCTGGCTATGAGCAGGCGGAACGAAGACGAGCGGACCGCAGATCCGCCCGTCCCAGTCGAGATGCGGCCAGGTTCGCGCCGCCTCCTGACGCTTCTGCACATCCGGCGTCCGTGGGCCCGTTTCCTGGCCGCGCTGGCCATGATCGTGGCGGCGTTGCTCGCGACCACCGCGGCGCTCGAGATCACCCCGATGCAGACGGTGACCGTCGCCGGGCAAGTCATCAAGGTCGGCGCGGCGCCCCGACTAGGCTTTGCCGGTCCAGGCGAGGTGGACTTGTTCGGGCAGGGGCTGCCAACGGCGATCTCGATCCCTGGTCCGATCCAGCTGAGGCTGCAGCTCAGCCAGATCACGCTCAACAGCGAACTGGACAACTTCGTCCAGGGCCACAGTCCAGGTCAGGACGAACAGAGCCTGCGGTCGGGGCTCGTGGCAGGCTGGGAACGGTACTTTGGCTGGGAAACCGCGGCGGCGGGGCTGGCGGCGCTGATACTGGCTGGGGCCGTCGCCGGATGGCGCAGGCTGCCGCCGAAGTCGACCGCGCTCGTGCTCGTCGCCGGCCTGATTGTCACCGAGGCCATCAACGTCAGCGCGATCGCCGTCACCGCGAACGGCGCCCGCAGTGTGCTGCACGGCGTCAGCTCGCTGAACCAGCTGGTGGGCAGCGCGAACGTCGCCGTGCAGCGGCTGCCGGCCCAGCCGCCGCTGAGCGGGATCCAGGAAGTCGTGCTGGGCGACTCAACGGCAGCGGGCGCCGGCCTGCCCCTCGTTCCGCATCCATCCGCGGCCGACAGCGCGTGCGGCCGGAGCGAGCAGTCCTACGCCCTCGACCTCGCCGCGGCCCATGGCTGGCGGGCACTGAATCTGGCCTGTGACAGCGCCACGGTCGCGCACGGCCTCCTCGGTCCGCAGCAGGAAAACGGCCAGCAAATCTCCGCGCAGATTGACGCGGCCCGGCGGGTACAACGGCCTTCCGTCGTGATCGTGAGCGTGGGCGCCGACGACCTGCAGTGGTCGGCGATCCTTAAGGTCTGCGCGGCAACCGCGCAGTGTGACAGCCGCGCGTCCAATGCGTACTTCCAGCAAAAGCTCGCTCAGTTCAGCACGAATTACCTTCAGCTGCTGATCCAGCTGGGCGGCCTGCCCGGCCATCCGCAGGTCATCATCAACCGCTATTACGACCCCTTCGGCAGCAACGTCGGCTGCATCACAAAGCGCGGCCTGACCGCGGCCAAGGTCAAGACGATCCAGTCGTGGCTGTCGGCGCTGAACCAGGTCCTGGTCAGGGGTGCGACTCAGTTTGGCTACCTGTCGCCGCAGCCGAGCTTCGCTGGTCACGAGTTGTGTTCTCCGCTGCCCTACGTGCAGGGTCTCGGCGATAGCGCCCCGTTCCATCCCACCGCGCTTGGGCAGCTAGAGATTGCCCTGACCGACGAGGTGGCACTGGCCACCAAGCCATCGCCCTCGCCGTCTGCCGCACCGACCGCGAGCAGTAGTGTGCACCCGTGAGGAGGTGCTAGCCGTGGCCACCGTGAGCGTGCGGTACATCGTCGATGACGTCGACGCCGCAATCGCGTTCTACTGCCAGCGTCTGGACTTCGCCGAGGTCATGCATCCCGCCCCGACGTTCGCCATGCTGTCGCGGGGCGACCTGCGCCTGGTGCTCAGCGCACCAGGTGGCGGACCTGGCGGCGGCCAGGCAATGCCCGACGGCTCGCTGCCGCGTCCAGGCGGCTGGAATAGGTTCGCCATCGAGGTCGACGATCTCGCCGCGCTGGTCGCGGACCTGCGCGGGCAAGGGGTGCGGTTTCGCAACGAGATCGTCACGGGCGTCGGCGGCAACCAGATCATCGCCGAGGATCCGTCGGGCAATCCGGTGGAGTTGTTCGAGCCGACCCGGTCCGAGGCGAAGCTCGGACAGGGGCCCCGAGAGGCGCCCCGGACGGCCTGAGCATGAGGCGTCGTCACGCCCGACAGGTCAGCGGCGCACCCCCGTTGTAGGCCACCATGTCGGCCAGTGCCATCGCGATGTCGATCGGCCCGCCGCGCGGCGTGCCGGCCAGCTCGGCGCACGCGCGGTGCAGGTTCCCGACAATCCGCTCGGCGTCCGCCCAGTCGGCAAAGGGGCCGAGGTCGGTGGACCGCGCCGCATCCAGCGGCGGCACACCCGCCTCGACGCACCGACTCGCGACGTCGAGGACGAACCTGAGGTAATCCAAGGTGTCGTCGAGCGGGCCGACGTCATGGAAGACGGGACCGTGCCCTGGCACGATCGTCGCTGCGTGCAGCGGCGCAACGACACCCTCTAGCACTTCGATGGCGCCCTGAACCGAGCCCATGAGCAGGAAGGGCGTGCCTCCGTTGAAGATCAGGTCACCGCAGAACAGGACCGAGCGGTCGGCAATCCACACGATCGAATCGTTGGTCGTGTGGGCTGGAGTGCCGACGTGGCGAACCTCGGCGCGCACATCGCCGGCGTGCACGGTCAGGCCGTCCGCGAAGGTGATGAACGGCGGATCCAGGCTCAGCTCGCCCCAGTCGGGTCCATCCCAGGCCGGCAGGTCACGCGGCGGACCGAACGCGATCGCCTCGGCGCGGGTGCGGTCCTGGCCGATGATCGCCGCATCGGGAAACAGGCAATTGCCGAACGTGTGATCGCCGTGGTGGTGCGTATTCACGACAGCGCGCACGGCGGCTGACGTTACTGTCGCGATGGCCTGCTGGTAAGCCCGGGTGCGCCGCTCCGTCGAGCAGGAGTCGATGCTGATCACACCCTGCGGTCCGACGAGGAACCCGGTGTTGTTAATCCACCATGTGCCGTCCGGCTGCAGGTATGCATAAACGCCAGGTGACACCTCCTGTAGCTCGGGTCGGCCAGGCTCAGCGATGTCAAGGTCCAGGCTGCTCACCATGTCCTCCGGGAAATGCCGCGATGACCGCGCCGTGGTGGCGATGCCAGGATCCTCTCGCAGCGTATGCGCGGTGGCAGCCCGGACGTCCTTGTCCGGGTCAGTCTCGGCCAGCAGCGTCAGCTCGCTGCTGGCAGCAGTGGCTGGTTACTCGTAATGTCCGGCGGGGATGTTCTCCGCGTTGGCCCGCCCGGCCGGAGTCATATCGAGTACGTTCCACAGCGGCCAGATGGAGTCCATGTGCCGGGGATCCTGGCCAGCCTCCCTGGGTGCGAACATCAGCTCGGTCGCCCACCGGTGACGGACCTCATTGCCGTCGCGCTCGAACACGTTCAGGATGGGCTGCTGCTCTCCGTCCGGCGGCTCCGCGCGGTAGTCGCGGTTGTACGTGTTGTGCCGCGAGGACAGCAGGCGCAGATCTGCCCAGCCGCGCTCGCGCGCGAAGGTAGCGATCCGCTCGGGGGTGATTTCGAGACCACGACAAGGTTGATGAGCTGGGCGAGGTGCGGCGCGGCGCCGCAAGGGCGACGTGGAAGTGACGCAGCACTTCTGGCGCAGGCCCCTGGCGGCTGCCCTTGACGCGTTCGCGGATGCCGGGTTCATGGTGGACCGAGTCGCCGAGCCGCAGCACTCACCGGACGCACTGCGGTTCTTCCCGACTGATCTCGGCAGTCTCGTCGGCATCCCGATCTTCATCGTTTACCGACTCTGGCTTCAGGCCTGACGCGCCTCGACCCGTGCTGGCGAGGCGAGCTCGCGCACCAGCCGCAGCTGCTCGGCGGCTGATCAAGCTCGACGTGGCGCGCTGGGCCGCGGATAGGCTGGGATGCACACCTATCAACAAGTGCACACCTGTCAACACGGGAGCGGCGTTCGGCGTGAGTGACCCCCATTCTGAAATCGATGACCGCTCACGGCGCACCACAACCACAGCCCAAGGACGCGAGTGGCTGGCTGGCCTGCCGAACGAGTTGCGGCCTCAGCGGCGGCTCATGGCTGGTTTGCTCGACTTTTGCGACACCACCCCGTCGGTGACATCCCTGCTTGTCGGCTGTTCGATCGGGCGCGGCGCGGCGGACGCCCTCTCCGACGTCGACGGCGCGCTCGGCGTGGCGGCCGACCTCGGTGAAGCAGGCGCTCAGCAGGTCCGAGAAGGGGAAGCCGGGGTCGTCGCCGCCCTGCCGGACCTGGGCCGGCTCGTCGATGTGCTCCGGCATCGGTACGGGCCAGCTGACCGCTTTATCCTGCGGATCTTCGCCCAGTTCGCCGACCATAGCCAGCTCGACCTCACCGTGATGGCCGACACCGAGTTGCGCGGCAGCACCGACACGCACCCCGACTTCATCTGGCTCTACGACAAGGTCGGGCATTCAGGCCACGCTGGACCCGCGGGAGGCCCGGGGTCAGCTGAGCCGGGTCCCGCTTACGCCGTGACCGCGGATCAGATCCGCGAGTGGGCCTTCCTTGGCTGGTGCGCCCTCATCGACGCCGACAAGTACCTGCGCCGCGGTTCGCTGTGGGAGGCACATAACCGGCTCCATCATGCGCGAGACCACATCTGGGCGCTGTGGGCGGCTGCCATCGGCGCGCTGTACCCCTGGCACGGTCTGTCTCAGGTGCTCGACCATGATCCCGGCCACTTGCCGCCCGACATCGGCGCGACTGTCGCCAGCCTGGACGCCGCAGACCTGCGCCGGGCCGCAGTCGCCAGTGCCGCCGTGCTCACGAACGTCAGTGGAGCCGCCGCGCTGCGGTGGCCCACCCGACTCCCCTCGGCCATGGCCGATTACGTCACCGAGGTTCTCTCGACGCGCTAACTTCCGCAAGTCTGAGCTGGAGCAAGCAGCGGCCTACCCGACGCTGGGAACTGCATGTCGCGTCCGAAAGACTGCCGCTGCTGCGGCGCCAGGCGCCAACGCAGGCACGCGATCAGGTCGCTGGCGGAGGCGAAAGTGACGTGCCCGGCCAGCAACTCGAGCTCCATCGGCTGCAGAACGCCCCGCTGCAAGGTAACGAGAGCATCGCCAGAACCAGCCTGTTGCGCAATGTCACCCGCCAGCCTGGCCATCTCGGTGCCCCAGGCCCTTCGCACGGATCCGCGCCGCGAGTTCCGGCCAAGATCGGTCAGTCGGCTGATGTCAGCGTGGGCCAGTACGCCGAGCCGAACTGAGATCGGAACCTGGCCGGACCGCCGTGTGTGCATGACCACTGCCGCCAGCCTGCCCGGCCCGGCAAGGGTTGTAAGTCAGCCGGCCGACGCCGCTGACGTCAGCTCGCCGGCCGCCGCCTGATCCGCGTGCCCGAGCTGCTAGCGAGCCTCGCCGGCACCGTCTGACAGCTGGTGGCGCTGCAGCATCTGCCTTCGAATCTGCACGGTCGCCGTAGCGACGGCGACGATCGCGCCGTCTTCGTCGAGGAGTTCCCCAGCGAGAAAGCCCACGTCGCGGCCACGTCGGACGACGCGTCCTCGCCCAACCAGGCGGCCGGGCCTCGCCGAGCGCAGAAACTGGACATGCAGATCTGTCGTCGGGGCGAAATCACCCGGATTCAGCCCAGCAACCAGCGCAGGTCCGAGTGTGTCGTCCAGCATCGCCGCGAGAAACCCGCCCTGGATCACGCCGGCTGGATTGACGAACGCCTCCGTGGCCGCGAACGCTACCTCGATCGTTCCCTCCTCTGGGCTGACAGCGATGAGCTCCCAGCCAAGCGTCTTCGCCGCGGCTGGGAGCGGGGCCTTACCTGCCACTACGTCCCAGAACGGACCCGTGCGCTCCACGCGCTACATCGTCGCAGGCGGTGCCGACAACCCGAGCGTGATGATCTCGGCGAGCGCTTCCCCTGTCATCTTCTAACCAGTCACCCTCGCCTTGCCGGATGGAGCCCACTGGCGGCGCAGCCTCGGGTGAGGTTTGGCTTGCACGCTGCGAGGTAGTTGCTGTCGAACCGAACGGACACGGAGGTCCCATGATCGTCCTTGGCGCCATTCTTCTCATCATTGGTTTCGTCACAGGGATCGCCATCCTGTGGACGATCGGCATCATCCTTGTGGTGATCGGCCTCATTCTCGCGCTGCTCGGCTCCGCGGGCCGGATGGTCGGGCCGCGGAGGCATTACTGGTAGCTGGGCCTCAAACCGGCCGCGGCAATCCGGTTACCGGGCGCTCGTGGTTAGAACGGGTACGGGGCGATGTCGCCCCGGATGGTGACCCAGCGGGTCTCGGTGAACGCCTCGAGGTTCGCCGTGCCCCCGAAGCGGGTGCCGGTACCAGAGTCTAAAAGACCACCGAACGGCACGTTGGGCTCGTCATCAACGGTCTGCTCGTTGATGTGCACGATGCCGGTGGGGATGCGCCGCGACAGCTCGAGGCCGCGCACCACGTCTTTGGTCAAGATGCCGAGGGACAGGCCGTACTCGGTCTGCGCAGCGAGTTGTGCGGCTTCGTCTAGAGAGCTGAACTTCAGCACCGGGGCGACCGGGCCGAACACCTCGCTCGCGTAGGCGGGCATCTGGGTAGTCACGTCTGCAAGCACGGTCGGCCGGTAGAACAGGCCCTTGTACGTGCCGCCCGCCGCAAGTGTGGCGCCGGCGCTGGTGGATGCCGTGACAAGGGCGTGCACCTTGTCACGCTGTCGCTCGTCGATGATCGGGCCGAGCGCGACGTTGCCCGACGCCGGGTCTCCCACCGGGAGATTGGACGCTTTATCGGCAAGCGCGGCCACGTAGTCGTCGTAGACGGCCTGTGCGACGAGGTGCCTGCCGGTGGCCATGCAGATCTGGCCTTGGTGCAAGAACGACCCCCAGGCTCCGGCGGCGGCGGCTTTGGCGATGTCGGCGTCGTCGAGAATAACCAGAGCTGAGTTGCCGCCCAGTTCGAGGTGCGCGCGCTTGAGGTGGCGGGCGGCCAGCTCGCCCACCCGGCGGCCGACGGCCGTCGATCCGGTAAACGAGATGATCCGCACCAGCGGATCCGTGATCAGCGCCTCACCCACGTCTGCCCCGCCCGGCAGCACGTGCAGCAGCCCGGCGGGCAGGCAGGCTTCTTCGAAGACCCGGGCGAGCACGATTCCGCCGCAGACCGCGGTGCGCGGGTCCGGCTTCAGGACGACGGCGTTTCCGAGGGCGAGCGCCGGGGCGACCGACCGGATGGCCAGGATCTGCGGGAAGTTGAACGGCGCGATCACGCCCACAACGCCAGCCGCAACCCGCTCGGCAAAACTGAGCCGTGGCTGCTCGCTTGGCAGCAGCTCGCCGTAGGGCCTGGACGGGAGCGTGGCCGCCTCGTAGATCTCCTGCACGGCGACGTGGGTCTCGAACTGGGCGGCTGGGCCGATCTTCCCGCTCTCCCGGATCACCCAGTTCTCGATCTCGGCCGCGTTCTCCTCCCAGAGGCCCGCCGCCCTCCGCAGGATGGCCGATCGCTCCGGATGCGGCAGCGCGGCCCACGCCGGCTGCACGGCGGCGGCCGTCCGCGCTGCGCGGGCAACGTCAGCTGGGGTTGCCACGCCGATTCGGCTGAGCTCGTGCCCGGTGGCTGGCTCAATGACAGGCATCTCGCCGCCCTCAGCGGCGACCCAGCGGCCCGTGTAAACCTGCCCGGTCCAGGTCTCTTCCGTCAGGAACGACATGCTTCCTCGCCGCGTGAATGACGCTTGGCTGCACTGCGGTCAGGTACTACCTTGTAGTCACATTGAGACTACTGGTCTCAGGGACGCACTGTCGAGCACGGAGGTCAGCTGAGAATGAGCCTGGCGGATGAGATCAAGGCGCCGCTGCGCAACACGGACCGGTTCTTCATCGACGGCGAATGGGCGCAGCCCTCGTCCAGCGCGATGATCGACGTGATCGACTCTGGGACGGAGGAGGTGTATTTCAGCGTCGCCGAGGCGCAGGCGGCCGACATCTCACGCGCTGTCGAGGCCGCGCGTCACGCGTTCGATGACGGGCCCTGGCCGCGTATGACGCACCCACAGCGGGCCGAATACCTGCGCGGGATCGCGGCCGGTCTCAGAGAACGCACTGAAGCTCTTGGCCAGATCTGGCCGCGGGAGTCCGGGGGCCTGCACATCCTGGCCCCGTACTTTGGCGGCGACGCCGCTAACACCTTTGACTACTACGCGGGCCTGGCGGACACGTTCACCTGGGAGGAGCCCGCGCAGCCGACGGCGGGGGGCGAGTTCGGTCTCATCGTTCGCGAGCCAGTCGGTGTTGTGGGCGCGATCATCCCGTGGAACGTCCCCATCGGCCTGCTGGCCAGTAAGGTCGCCCCGGCGCTCATCGCGGGCTGCACCGTCGTGCTCAAGTCCTCACCGGAAGCGCCTGGCGAAGGGTACCTAGTGGCCGAGGCGGCGGAGGCAGCCGGCCTGCCGCCCGGCGTGCTCAACGTCGTGACCGCCGACCGTGAGGTGTCCGAGTTGCTGGTGCGCGATCCTCGAGTCGACAAGATCGCGTTCACCGGGTCAACAGCCGCGGGACGGCGCATCGCCTCCATCTGCGGCGAGCGGATCGCCCGCTGCACCCTCGAACTGGGCGGCAAGTCCGCTGCGGTGATCCTTGACGACATGGACATCGCTACTGCAGCCCAGGCGATCGCCGGCGCGGAGTGCTTTTTGTCGGGTCAGGTCTGCTCGTCGCTGACCAGGATCGTGATCCCTGCAGGCCGCCACAACGAATTCGTCGACGCGCTGGCGAGCACGTTCTCTCAGGTTCGAGTCGGCGACCCGTTCGATGCGCAGACGCAGATGGGCCCGCTCGTGGCCAGCCGCCAGCGGGACCGGGTCCAGGGGTACATCGCCCGTGGCATCGCCGACGGCGCGACGCTGGTCACCGGCGGCGGTCGGCCCAAGGACCTCGACCGAGGCTTCTATGTCGAGCCGACAGTTTTCAGCAACGTCGACAATTCCTCCGTGATCGCGCAGGAAGAGATCTTCGGACCCGTCCTGTCTGTCGTCCCGGCGGAGGACGAGGCCGACGCGATCCGGGTTGCCAACGACACGATCTACGGGCTCAACGCCTCAGTGTTCACCAGTGACGTCAATCGCGCTCGCCAGGTTGCGGGCCAGCTCCGGTCTGGAACTGTCGGTCACAACGCCTTCCGCACAGATTTCGGGATTGCCTTCGGTGGCTTCAAGCAGTCCGGCATCGGCCGCGAGGGCGGCGTAGAGGGCCTGCGCAACTACCTCGAGGTCAAGACGGTCATCCTGGAAGGCCGCCCAGCGGGTTACGAAGACCAGGCAAGGTAGCGTCACTGACCCGTCGCCAGTCCAGCTTGGCGCTCGTAGGCTGGCGGCGGGCCGGGCAACAAGACCGGGTCTTGCACCGCGGCGGATAGCTGGCCGCTACGCCTGCCTGTACACCCGATCTCTGCAGCGGTTGCTACTTCTGACTCGCTCCATGCCGCCGCAGCCACGTCTCCGGCTGGCCGGACACTTCCGCCAGCCGCTGCCAGGTCCATCCGCTGGCCCGACCCTGCTCGACGAACTCGCTGATCGAGTCGACACCCAGCGTTGCCGCCACGTCGGCGGCGCGACGCTCGGCGGCGTGGCGTTTCGCGGCGTGCGGCGCGACCTCGAGGCCGTGTCGCGAGAGCGCCGCCTTCACGGCGTGAAACGACAGCCCAATCTCACCTGCGATCGCGTTGACTGTCCGGTGCTCGACGACGTGCCGCTGCCTGAGATAACTGGTCACGTCCGCGAATCCGATCGTCCCCAGGGCTGGCATCCAGCGTGCGTCAAGTCGGTGGCCGTCGGCAGAGGCTGCCCTGGCTGCCTTAGCTGCCGCCGGGTCCAGCTGCGGCAGATGGCGTGACATCCAGTCCTTGTCCAGCCCGCACGCGATGCTGATGCCGGCCAGACTGTGACCTGCGCGACTCATCTCCTGCACGAGGTGGCCGATGTCGGCGTAGCCGTGGCGGCGGGCTACATCGCGCGCGACGGCCGCCAGCCGCTCGAGGGCGCGTTCGCGGCTAGCCCGGCCAAGCTGCGCGCGAGCGGCTCTGGACACTGCGGTGCGCGACCGCTGGCGGCGCTGCGCGGGGAACGGACGGCCGCGGGCTGCATCTGCGGCCTGCCTGTTCAGGGAACCGCTACGAGCTAGCTCGTGACCACGGTCCCTGCCGTTGCGGAGCGCTGGCTCAAAGACCAGCCGCGCGCTGAAGATAGCGGCGCGCAGCTTGCGCGTGTCAGCTCCCTCGAGCGATTGCCGACGTTCGAGACCGAATGCCTCGCAGTACAGCGCCTTTGTCCAGCCATGGGAGGACAGGTGGGCGGCAACCGACCGGAACCTTCTGCCGCACAGGTGGCAGGTGACGAGGGCGCCGTCCGCGACCACCTGGCCGATCGGGGCGAAGTACGGCGTGCCATCGAAGAGTACTCCGACGGTCGTCTTTGCCGGCGTGCTTTCCAGGCTGGCGAGGGCGGAGTCGGCTGGTTCGGCGCGCACGCTGGAGGGCCCTTCTCCCGGTAGTCCCTCTGAGACTACTAGGGCTCGCCATGCGCTTGCTATCCCGAACGCCGGGTTTAGTGCGCCTTCGCCACACTCGCGGCGTCGCGTAGGGCATCGTCCAGGAAGCGCAGCGTCGCGGCGACCGTTTCCCAGCGCCACAAGATGATCATGCGGTCGAATCCGGTAGAACTGGCCAGCTTCACCTGCAGCGCTTCCGCAACTGGCTCCAGCTGCGCACGCTGGGCGGTCAGCAACGGCACTGGATCGGCCGCTGCCCTGTCCAGCAGGGCCAGCTTCATCAGAAGCTCGGACCGAATATCTCGGTTGTGCCTCACGGGCTTGGTAAGCCAGGCCGCGGCAGCCCGCCGGCCGGCGTCCGTGACGTCAACCAGGGATCTCACCGGACCGGCGCTGGACGGCTGGAGTTCGGTCGTCACGACCAGGTCAGCCACCTCGAGCCGTTGCAGCGCCCGGTAGATGACAGGCTTTGGCACGCGCCATATCTGCCCCAGCTCTCCGTCCTCCGACAAAGTCCGGGCGAGCGCGAAGCCGTGCGACGGCGACTCCGATACCAGGCAGAGCACGAGCCACTCCGCCAGGGAAAGACGTGGCTGAGCGGCAGCGGCCATAGATCAACAGTACGGCCTGGCCTGGGCGCCCGTGTGGTGGCTGGGTTCGTGGCGCACGCCAGTACGACGGGAATTATCTGGAGGCTGCGTGCTGATCACCAACGCGTCGCGGCACGAGTTGGGGCGCTAGGCGAGGGCTGCTGCCACGACTCGGTCAGTACCACGAACAGACCGAGCGCGAGCAGCGCCGCCGATACTGGACTAGTCTCGTTGTGACTAGTTCACCCGGCAGAGAGACCCGATGGTGGCGAAGTTCCTCGTTACGTTTCAGTGGGGCGAGATGGCGCAGGACCCCGATACCATCGCGGCGGCGCGTCGGGCCCTGGTTCGGTGGGCTGCCAGCACGGGGTCGGCGTTGATCGATGCCGGAGCCCCGATCAGATCCACGGCGACGCTAACGCGTCGCGGCACCGAAGATGACGCTCTCGGCACTGCTTTCATGGGCTGGTCGGTCATAGACGCTGCGGACCGCAACGCGGCCTTCGGACTGTTGAAAGATCATCCGCTACTCGGCCTTGGCGCGCGGATACAGGTCAACGAGCCGATCTGAACAGCCTTGTCCTGCCGTCACTTCTGTAGTCTCATAGAGACTACTGGTCTGGCGACGTCTCCTTGAGCGTCTAGAGCCTCGGAGCTGCTCGCAGGCGGGCCAGCCCCGTACGCAAGGAGATGGTTCTTCATGACGGTGACCCTTGACCGCAATGTCGAGGCCTTCATCGGCTCCCCTCGCCAGCTATTCATTAACGGGCAATGGGTGAACGCCGCTTCCGGGAAGACATTCGAGACCCCCAACCCAGCCACCGGCGAGACCCTCGCGCGCGTTGCCGAAGGCGACGCTGAGGACATCAACCGGGCTGTGCGAGCAGCTCGCGCGGCGTTCGACAGCGGGCCCTGGAGCCGCATGACGCCGTCCGAGCGCGGTCGCATCGTCTGGAAGATCGGCGACCTCATCCTCGAGCACGTCGACGAGCTCGCTCAGCTCGAGTCGCTCGACAACGGCAAGCCCTTCCTCGTCGCGCAGGCCGCCGACGTGCCGCTGGCCGCAGACCTGTTCCACTACATGGCCGGCTGGGCCACCAAGATCGAGGGCAACACCATCGACATCTCGGTGCCCTACATGCCGGGCGCAAACTTCCACTCGTACACGCTTCGAGAGCCGATTGGCGTCGTAGGGCAGATCATTCCGTGGAACTTCCCGCTGCTCATGGCAGCGTGGAAGCTCGGCCCGGCGCTCACGACCGGCTGTACCGTCGTTCTCAAGCCAGCTGAGCAAACACCGCTCACCGCACTGCGGCTCGCGGAACTGATCGCGGAGGCCGGCGTACCCGACGGTGTCGTCAACGTCGTGCCCGGCTTCGGCGAAACCGCGGGCGCCGCCCTGGCCTCGAACGACGACGTGGATAAGGTGGCCTTCACCGGCTCCACCGAGGTCGGCAAGCTCATCGTCCAAGCCGCGGCGGGCAACCTGAAAAAGCTCACCCTCGAGCTCGGCGGCAAGAGCCCCAACATCGTCTTCGATGACGCCGAGAGCAGCGCGGTCGAGGGCGCCGCCAACGCCATCTTCTTCAACCACGGCCAGTGCTGCGTGGCGGGCTCGCGCCTGTTCGTGCACGAGAGCAGGTACGACGAGGTGGTCGACGGTGTGGCCGAGATTGCCAAGTCCATCAAGCTCGGGTCCGGACTAGACCCGGCAACCCAGATGGGCCCGCTCGTCTCCGACGAACAGTTCCGCCGTGTCACTGGATTCCTTGAGTCCGGGCGAGCAGACGGCGCGACCGCACTGGCTGGTGGCGGCCGGTTCGGAGACCGCGGTTACTTCGTCGAGCCAACGGTCCTCACCAACACCCGGCCCGACATGAAGGTCGTGCGTGAGGAGATCTTCGGGCCCGTCGTCGTAGCTGAGAGCTTCAGCAGTCTCGACGAAATCGCCGCGCAGGCCAACGACACCACGTATGGCCTCGGAGCCGGTATCTGGACTCGCGACATCTCCAAGGCCCACGCCCTCGCCAAGAAGATCCGGGCGGGCACAATCTGGATCAACTGCTACAACGTCTTCGACGCCTCCTTGCCATTCGGCGGCTACAAGCAGTCCGGCTGGGGCCGCGAGATGGGCCACGAGGTTCTCAACAACTACACCGAGGTCAAGGCAGTCACCACCCTGCTCTAGCCCGCGCACTCGGAGGCCGGGCCCGGCAATGGGCCCGGCCTCCGTGTCGATCTCGCCTCCTCGACCGCCTCTGCACGTGCGCCGCCGATGGAGCGCCGACCCGCGAGTTACCGCGCAGTGCAAGACCGACGAGAGCGTCGTGGAGGCCGCGCGTGATGCGGACGCCCATCATCGCCCA
>JASHOE010000041.1 GCA_030041275.1 Streptosporangiaceae bacterium | reverse complement strand
TCATTCATCAGCGTGATCAGTACCTCTACAGACAGGGTCGGCCGTGTGCCGGCCGACGTGCGCGATGATGCGGTCGAGGGCCGACGGAGTCCCCCGCCAGTACGAAGCGGCCGGGGTCGATGCGCAGCCCGGCGGCGTTCGCTACCAGATAGCACAGCGCAGCGGCGGTGATCTTGCCGGGAACGGGGTCGGCCGGGCCAGTCATGCACGTCCTTCCCGGTCGCCCTCATGAGCAGCGGTCGCGCAGCTGCCGATCGTGTCCGTGAGATCGACTTGCTGCGGATGCCCAGAAGTCGGGTCGTAGCGGTGGCAGGCGACTTCCAGCGACCCGGCGACAACCGGCTGTGGGCGCTGCGAGGCGCAGACCGGAGCCGCGAACGCGCACCGGGCCGCGTACGGACACCCATCGGGCCCGGTTGCCGGCAGGCTGGAGCTGACCTTGATCAGCTTGTGGCGTTCGGCCCGGTTCTGCCGCTGCGCTGCCACGTCCGCGACCGGCGCTGATGCGCGCAGCGCCTGGCTATAGGGATGCAGCGGGCGGGTACTGACGAGCTGGGCCGGGCCGCTCTCCATCACCATGCCCCGGTAGAGCACGACTACGCGCTCGGCCATATGCCGCACCACCGCGAGGTCGTGGCTGATGAACAGGAACGACAGGCCGCGTGCCTCGCGCAGGCTGGTCAGCAGGTTGAGCATCTGCGCCTGCGTCGACAGGTCGAGCGAGCTGGTCGGCTCGTCGCAGATGACCAGCTCGGGTGCTGCCGCCAGGGCCCTGGCGATCGCGATCCGCTGCCGCTGGCCGCCGGAGAACTCGCGCGGGTACCGCGCGGCAGCTTCGGCCGGCAGGCCCACCGACGTGAGCAGCTCTCGTGCCCGCCGCCCGGCAGCGGCGCTGCCAGCGCCCGCGGCGCGGGCCGGTTCGGCGACGCTGTATCCGACCGTGCGGGCAGGGTTCAGCGAGCCTGCCGGGTCCTGGAATACCATCTGCAGCCGACTGGCGAGCCGGCCGGTGACGGTCTCGTTCTGTATTTCTGTGCCGTCGAGGATGATGCGGCCGGAAGCGATGGGGACGAGCCCGAGCACGGCCCGCCCGATCGTTGTCTTCCCGGACCCCGACTCGCCGACGAGGCCGACGGTCTCGCCGCGGCCGACGGTCAAGGAAGCCTGGTCGACCGCCGTGACGCCGCGGGCAAATTCGACCGACACGTTCTCCACCGACAACAACGGCGTCATGAACTGGTCGCCTCGGCAAGCTCCGCACTGTGCAGGCAGCGGCTCACCCTGCCGGGCCCCACTGCGGTCAGCCCCACCGCACCGTCCCTGCAGTCGCTGGCGGCCATCGGACAGCGCGGCTCAAAGCGGCACCAGGCCGGCCTGTCCTGCGGGGCGGGGACGGTGCCGGGTATCGCGGCGAGGCTGGCACCAGGCGTGGTGCCGTCCGGCATCGAGCTCAGCAGGCCCAATGTGTACGGATGCCGCGGCGCCGCCAGGACGTCCTCGGCGCTGCCCTGCTCGACGATCTGCCCGGCGTACATGACGGCGACGCGCTCGCAGGAATCGGCCACAACGGCGAGGTCGTGCGTTACGAGGATGAGCGCCATGCCGCGTCGTTCCTTCAGCTCGCGCAGCAGGTCGAGGATCTCCGCTTGCACGGTCACGTCCAGCGCGGTGGTCGGCTCGTCCGCGATCAGGAGCCTCGGTTCCCCCGCTAGCGCCCTGGCAATCGCGATCCGCTGCGCCATGCCGCCCGACACCTGGTGCGGGTAAAGCTTCATGGTCGTGGCCGCGTCGGCGATTCCGACTTCGCCGAGCGCCTGTACGCTTCGCGTCCGAGCGTCCTGGCGGCTGCACCCGGACTGGCGCCGTATCACCTGCCGCAACTGGCTGCCTATGGTGAAACTCGGGTCAAGGGCGGCCATCGGGTCCTGCGAGATGTAGCCGATCTCGCTGCCGCGAAGCCGGCTGACAGCCCGTTCGCTGGCTCTGGCGAGCTCGGTGTCGGCGAAGCGGATGGATCGGGCGCTGACCGTTCCGGTTGCCGGAACTAGCGCGGGAATGGCCAGAACGCTAAGTGTCTTGCCACAGCCGCTTTCGCCGACCAGCCCGAACGCTTCGCCGGCCGCGACGTCGAAGCTGACGTGGTCGACGACGAGCTGCGGTAGGCCCGCCGGGCCCGGGAACGCCACCGTCAGGTCGCGCAGTTCGAGTAGCGGGCCGGATTTTCCAGCCCACGCCGACGGTGCGGCGAGCGGGCCGGCTGCCCGCCGCCGAGGCCGGAGCCGGAGCACACCGCGCACGCCGGTCGCGCGGGGCTGCTGCTGGCGGGCGGCGAACGGTGCGGTTCCCGGCGCGAGGTCGCGTACCGAGCTCCCGGCGATGTTCAGCGCCATGATCGTGAGCACCAGCGCAGCCCCGCTGGGCACCATCAGCCAGGGGTGTGTGGTGACCTGCTGGCTGGCGTCGTAGATCATCTGACCCCAGTTGGGGTTCTCCGGATTGGTGCCGAGGCCAAGGAACGACAGCGACGCCAGGACGATCACCCCCACAGACATGCCGAGGCACGCCTGCACGACGAGCTGCGGCGCGATGACCGGGAGGATGTGGCGGGCGAGGATCTGCCGTCGGTGAAGTCCCGATATGCGGGCGGCGTCGACGTAGAGCTCGCTGCGCACCGCGCGGGTGAGGTTGCGGGTGAATCGCAGCACCCCGCCGGCGGAGATGACGCCGAGCGCGCCCATGAGGATGGCGACGTTCTGCGGGTAGATCACGGCAAGCGCGACGACAACGATGAAAGCGGGCAGTGCGAAGCTCAGGTCGGCCAGCCATGACAGCAGCCGGTCCCACATCCCGCCCGCGTAGCCGGCCAGCAGCCCGGCCGGCACGCCAAGCAGGAACGCGACGAGGGTGGCCTCGGCTGAGCCCCACAGCAGCGTGCCGCCGCCGAACATGAGCCTGGACAGCACGTCCCGGCCGAGCTCGTCGGTGCCCAGTAGGTGGTGCAGAGACGGTCCCTGGGAGATCGCGCCCAGATTTTGCTGGAGCGGGTTGCTGGGCGCCAGCTGCGCCGCGAACGCGCTGACGACGATGACGATGAGCAGCCAGGCCAGCGAACCGGCACTTGCTGGCGAGCCCAGCAGGGCGCTGGCCCACGCGCGGGAGGTCGGACCGCGGCCAGCATGGTGAGCGGGCGAGGCTGACGGCACGGGATCGCCGGTCATGCCCGGGCTCTGGCCTTCGGGTTGAGCATGGCTGCCGCTACGTCGGTCAGCAGGTTGACCACGACCACCACGACGGAGAACAGCAGGACCGCGCCCTGGACGAGCGGGACGTCGTGAGCCGAGACGCTGGTCACCAGGATCGTGCCAAGCCCGGGCAGGTTGAACAGCTGCTCGATGACGACGGCCCCGGCCAGCAGGCCGAGAACTTGGAAGCCGATCGTGGTGATGACCGGCGGCATACTGTTACGCAGAGCGTGCCGGAACAGCACGACCCGCCGGGATAGGCCTGCGGCGCGCAGCGAGCGGATGTAGTCCCTCGCCAGCTGATCGATCATCGCACCGCGGACCTGCAGCGCCAGGCCCATCATCGGCCCGACTGCAAGCGCCAGTACCGGCAGCGCTAGCGACCGGAGCCACTGGCCGGGATCCGACAGGCCGGTGTAGCCGGTGGCCGGGAACACGTGGAGGTCGACGGCCAGGAGCAGCACCAGGCTGACGCCAAGCCAGAAGTTCGGCAGTGCGATTGCGAGCCCGGCGATTGCCTGCAGAACCCGGTCGATGGTGCCCCGGCTCAGCGCGGCGGCGGTTCCGAGCGCCATCGCCGCCGGCACGATGAGGATCATGACAAGCACGGCCAGGGACAGCGTGATCGGAGCCGCTGCCAGCACTGTCTGGGTGACAGGCGCATGACTTGTCCAGGACACCCCGAAGTCGCCTCGGACAGCGCGGCCCAGCCACGTGGCGTACCGCACGAGCAGCGGCCGGTTCAGGCCGAGCGACTTGTCGAACTGCCGGATCTCGGTCGGCGTGGCGTCCTTGCCGAGGATGAAGCTGCCGGGGTCGCCTGGCACCAGCTGCTGCAGGAAAAAGGTGGCCGTCGCCACCACGAACAGCATCGGTATCGCGAGCGCCAGGCGACCGGCGGCCATCCTGAGGATCGGCGGCACCGCTATGCGGTCGGCCGGAAGGTGTACAGCGGGCACACTGCTCGCTGCCCGATTGCGCACGTCACGTGCTTGCCGGTCACGTACAGGTCGCCGACGTAGCCTGGCAGGAGGAACCAGCCTTGCTCGTTCACCACCTGGACCAGCTGTGTCAGCGCGGTGGCCTGCGCGTTGCCCTGGGTCCGCTGAGTTTGCGCGAGAAGGCCGTCGATCTGCGGGTTTGTTGAGTGGTCGAAGTTACCGAGGCCGGTCGGCGAGAGCAGCTCGAGCATGTTCTGCGCTGGCGGGATCGGCGTCCACGAAAACACGATCGCGGCCCACTTGCCGGAGTAGGCCTGGCTGAGGAAGTCGGCCGTGTGGTCCTCGATCTGCACGTTCACGCCGATAGCGCTGAGGTCGCCGGCGATGGCCTGCACGAGGGTGTCCGCGGTCGGGGCGCTGAGCACGGGAAGGGTGAAGCCGTGCGGGTAGCCGGCCTGCGCCAGCAACTGCCTGGCCTTGGCCGGGTCGTAGTTGTAGAGCGAGTTGGCGGGCGCCGAATAGCCGGTAATGCCGGGCGGTATCACGAGCGAGCCGGGGATCCCGAGCGGGCCTGCGAGCGCCTTGACGATCGCGGTCCGGTCGAGCGCGTAGTTGAGCGCCTGGCGGACCTTCACGTTGCCGAGCGCCGGAACGACCTTCCCGGCAGCGTCAGCCAGCCAGATCCCGTCGAAGGCGTCCGGCTTCGCTGCCTCTACGTTCAGGCCGGCTGCCTGGTCGGACTTGACGAGCGTGGCCGTCTCGGGAGCGCCCTGAAGCTGGCCGGAGCGCAGAGCGTCGTCCTGGGCCTGCGCTGAGGAGTAGTTCTTGAGCACCAGGGTCTGGTAGGGGTACGCCGCGGCGCCCCAGTAGTGAGCCCGGCGCGTGAACGTCCACTGCTGGCCGGGAATGGAGGACGTCAGCACGTACGGGCCGCTGCCTGCGGGCTTGCTGGTCAGCGTCGAAGGGTGCCGTAGCGCCTTGGGGTTGACGATGAAGCCGCCGCCGGTCGCGAAGTCCGTAAGAAGGTCGGGTTCTGGCAGCGGGGAGGTGAGCTTCAGTGTGCTGGCATCCACCACGGTCGTGGTGAGCGCGGCGATGAAGGAGTTCTGCTGGGCGCCGGGCGATGCCTTCTTCACGTAGTCGAAGTTGGCCTTGACGGCCGCGGCGTTGACCGGCGTGCCATCGGTGAACGTCACGCCCGGGCGCAGCGTGAGCATCAGCGTGGTCGGGCTGGTGAACTGCCACTTGACCGCCAGCCCCGGTTCTATCTGCCCGGCCGGCCCGATGTGGGTGAGCGAGTCGTAGACAGCGCCCTCAAGCTGGATGTATTCGTTGTCTCCATCGGGCGCGAGCCACGGGTTGAACGTCCCCGTCGTGAAGGCCGCGCCGAGCGTCAGCGTCCCGGCGCTGGCTGGCTGCTTCCCGCCGGTGGCCGTGGTCCCGCCGCCGCAGGCCGCCACGCCCGTCGCGATGGCCGCAGCCGCGGCGAGCGCGGCCGTTGCCCTGACTTTGCTCATATCGACTCCCGTATTAGCCTCGTGCGGCAGCGCTCGGCCGCTCGATCGAAGAAGCTAGCATCGAAAACCGAGCGGTCACTAGAATTTCGCGGACACGGTTTTGTCACGATCCGTGCCGCTGGTCATTGGCCGGGAGGCTGGCATGCCGGGAAGCCGGGTCGCGGGCGCCGACGTTGGCGCACCCGTGGGGAATGGCGACGGGAGTCGGCCGGCGCCGTCCCGTCGCGGCCCGTACCGTAAGACAGCCGCCCGGCAGCGAGACATCCTGGACGCCGCGCTCGCGGTGTTCGGCCGGTCCGGCTACCGGGCCGGATCGATCAGGGAGATCGCCGAGACGGTCGGCATGAGCCAGGCCGGCCTACTGCACCACTTCGAGAGCAAGGACGCGCTGCTGACAGCCGTGCTGCGGCATCGCGACGACTTGTCCAAGCCGCACTACCCGGAGGAGGGCAGCATCCAGACACTGCTCGCCACGGTGGAGGTAGCGCGGTTCAACATGACCCACCGCGGCGTGGTCGAGCTGTACTGCGTGCTGTCAGCAGAAGCTACCGCGCCCGACCATCCTGCACACCGGTACTTCGCCGACCGGTATGCCTGGCTACGGTCGGTCATGCTGGACGCATTCCAGCAGATGGCCCGCACCCGCGAGCTCAGGCCGGGCGTTGATCCGGTCGTAGCCGCCCGCTCCACCCTCGCAGTGATGGACGGCCTGCAGGTTCAGTGGCTGCTGGATTCGGCGTCCGTGGACATGGCTGCCGACCTCGAGGCCTGGTTTCGCGTCGTGGCGGCCGAGGAAGCCTGGCTGACAGCCGTTCGCAGCCGCGGCGCGGGGCGCGGTTGACCGTGCTGGCAGCACCAGTCGATCTCCGTGGAGGCGAAATACGCCCAGCTGCGACCGCGCCATAGCGGCGCATGAGTTGCGAACCTGCCGCGCAGATCCGGCTTCGGCGGTCCGTTGATTCCTACCGGAACTTGATTCCTACCGGAACTCCTGAACGATCTGGTGGGTGTCTGCCTCGACGGTGATGGTCGCTAGCGCCCCGTTGACCAGCGGCAGGTGCGGAGGAACGTGACCGATCTCAAGATCGAAGATGATGGGCACCCCGAGCGGTGCCAGCGCATCGAGGACGGCCTCTCGCTGGGTTAGCTTCGGGCTATCCGGCGCGCTCGTGCGGCCAATCAGCACTGCCCGCGCATGGTCGAACCAGCCGGCCAGGCGAAGGCCGTGCACATTGCGGCAGATCGTGGCTGCTTCGTCGCCAGCGGCCTCGAGATAGACGATCAGGCCGTCGTCGGCGTACGTGCGGCCGAATGCGGCCACGTCGCCAAAGGGTGTACCGGCCAGATTGCACAGCGTCTCCACGCAGCCGCCGATCAGTCGGCCGGTGAGGTGAACCGAGTCCGCACCGTGCAGGCTCCACCTCCCGTCCCTGACGCGCTTCCACGCAGTGGCCCGCGTGTCCTCCTGGAAACGCCACCAGTCAGCGACCATGCCCGAGTCACGCTGCACATGGGGACCTGCTCCGGAAGCAATGTCGAGCCAGCCCAGCAACCCCTCCGGCGTCCCGTACGGCGTATCGGCGAGATTGTCGCCGTGCAGGGTGGCCCAGTCCAGCCGCGTGGTGATCGGCAGCAGGATCGTGGACAGATCGGAGAATCCAACCAGCCAGGTTGGCTTGGCCGCGGCAAGGACGTCCCAGTCAAGCAGGTCCACCAGATCGATCGCGGTCTCCCCGCCCCAGGGCGGGATGACACACCGGATCGCGGGGTCGCAGATCATCCCGGTGAGCTCGGCCGCGCGGTTGACTGCCGGCGCCGAGGTGATTCCGGTCCCGTCCATGCACTCGCCGACCACGACCTCATAGCCCGCCGCGCGCAGCCAGGCAACGCAGAATGCGATCCGCTCCGCCGCCGGCCCTTCAACGCCTGCTGACGGAGCTGTCACGCCGATCCTGTCGCCCGGCCTGAGCAGATCCGGAAAGCGCACCACGCTCGCATCCTGCCACCTCGGCCCCAACCGTCAGCCGGCTGCCAGTGGACCGCACCCGACCTCCAGATCTGCCTTAGCTAGCAGCTCCCAAACTCAACGCGGAACGCCCTTCAGGCGAGGAGCGATCTCAGGATTTCTTCCATCCCGTCAAAGCTGTCCTGCTGGCCGTCGAACCTGGTCATGTGGTCACGGCCAGCCTTATCGCGGAAGGCGAGCCTGATCGTCAGCGTCGTCACTCCGTCAGCTTCGTGCAACTGCATGGTCTCGACCGCCTCCGCATCCGGCCAGCCCTCGAACAGCCACGTCTCTACAGTCCGGATCGGCGGCTCGACCTCCAGGTAAGTTCCGCGAAACGAGCACTCCGTTCCGTCCTCCGTCACGAATACGGAATGGTAGGTTCCTCCGACGCGCAGGTCGATCGAGCACTCCTTCATCTGGTCCGGGGGTGTGGCGCCCCATTTGCTCACATACTCGGGCTTCGTGAGTACGTCGAAGACGAGCTCAATAGGAGCGTCGAACTCTCGCGTCATGAGAATCTCGAGCTCGGTCGGGAACTCGATCCGTGCCGAACCGTGCCGATGAGGTGTCACTGCGCTCTCCGTTTTGTAGTTCGTGAAGGAGGTCGTCGATCCGATCTAGCCGCGCATTCCACGCCTGTTCGTACTGAGCGAGCCAGTCGTGCAGCGGTCGCAGGCGCGCGGGTTCGGCGCGGTACAGCCGACGGCGCCCGTCCGCGCGGCACCTGACCAGTCCGACCTCGGTGAGCACCCGCAAGTGCTTGGAAACCTGGGGCTGGGACATCGAAACGTCGTCCACGATGGCCCCAACCGCCTTCTCGCCCGTCATCAGCACGTCCAGGATTTGCCGACGACCAACCTCGGCAATCGCGTTGAAGACGTCCGACGTCGTGGAGGCCCGCGCCACCCGGCCATCATATTCCGATATCAACATATGTACAGCTGCGCCGTGCGGCGGCTGTACCCGGCTTGCAAGGAGCGCAGGAACCAGCGCTGGTTCTAGTCGGGCTGCTCGGGCGGCTCTGTGCTCTCTTCCTGGACGCCGGGGACGACGAGTTCGCCGGGCTCGAAGCCGCCTTCGGCGGCGACGGCGGCCAGTTCATAACCCAGTGACTCGCGCGCGCCAGCCATCGGCGTACGCCGACCCGTCAGCGCCGCGGCGGAAGCCGCGATGAGGTTGGCTGCGATAGCGAACCCGAAGGCCACACCGAGACCGCTGTGGAACGGCGCCGTGATCAGGTGCGGGAAAAACTCCCGCCCGGCCACGTAGGCCGCGTGAGCCGGAGGCAGATGATGCAGCAGCGAGCCGAGTAGCTGGCGCATCGGGTTGTAGCCGAGGAAGGAGGCGAAGAGCACACCGATCGGGGGAAGGTGCGAGATCGGCGCGGCCGCCGCCGCCGGGACGCCCTGCGCGGTCAGTCCGCCGTACATGGCCGCCGGAAGCTTACTCGACAGGCCAGCCACCATCAGGGTGAAGAAGATGCCGATCGATAGCACGAACGCGGAGTTCTGGAAGGTGGCGATCATTCCGCTTGCAGCCCCGCGTCTGTCGGGCGGGACCGAGTTCATCATCTCCGCCCAGTTCGGCGACACGAACAGGCCGGAGCCGAAGCCATTGAAGGCGATGACGATGGCGAACTGCCAGTAGGCGAAGTCCACGGGCACGAATATCAGCGTGAGAAACGTCGCTCCCGTCAACAGCGCACCGCCCACGGTGAACGCCTTCGGGCCGAACTTGTCGGACAGTATTCCGGACAGCGGAGCGGCAACGAGAAAGCCGGTCGTCAAGGGCACCAGATAGATGCCGGCCCACAGCGGGGTCTGGCTGTAGCTGTAGCCGTGCAGCGGCAGCCAGATGCCTTGCAGCCAGATGATCAGCATGAACTGCATGCCGCCGCGGCCCATCGCCAGCATCAGGCTCGCGATGTTCCCGGCTGCGAACGCCCTGATCCGAAACAGCGATATACGGAACAGCGGCTCGGGGACTTTGGTCTCGAGGTACACGAAGGCGACCAGCAGCGCGAGGCCGCCGAATAGCGCGGTGAGTACCCAGGGGTTGGTCCAGCCCATCGGATGCCCGCCGTAAGGCAGCAGGCCGTAGGTGATGCCGACCAGGATGGCGATCAGCCCGGCAGCGAACAGCAAGTTGCCCCACCAGTCCATCTGGGCGTGCTTCCGTACCCCGATGTCGTGCAGCATGAAGTACGCCCACACTGTCCCGAACACCCCGATCGGCGCCGACACGAGGAAGATCAGGTGCCAGTTCACCGGGGCGAGGGCGCCGCCGAGGATGAGACCGATGAACGACCCGCCGATAGCCGCGATCGAGTTCACGCTGAGGGCGGTACCACGCTGGCTAGCCGGAAACGCGTCCGTCACGATGGCGGCGGCGTTGGCGAACAAGAACGCGCCGCCGATGCCCTGCACGACTCGCCAGACGATGAGCCACATCGCCCCCGCGGCACCGTGCATCCACGTCACGGTCAGGAAGATCGAGGCCACGCTGAAGACCGCAAAGCCCAGCGTGTACATGCGCACCCGGCCGAACATGTCGCCAAGCCGGCCGAACGACACCACGAGCACTGCGGACACCACCAGGAACCCCATGAACATCCACAGCAGGTAGCTGGTGTTGCCTGGGGTCAGCGGATTCAGCCCGATGCCGCGGAAGACGTCAGGCAAGGCGATCAGCACAATCGACTGGTTGATCGTCGCCATCAGCATGCCAAGCGTCGTGTTAGACAGCGCGATCCACTTGTAACGCGGTCCGAGCGCGCGGCCCGCCTGTACTGGCGCGCCCGCCACATCAGAACTAACCGTCATGGGCGGACATTCTCCCCACCTGAGGCCTCAGTACTTGCTAATCCTCAAGTAACAATGACAGAGAGACCACATCCGCGCCCGCTGCCAAGGCGGTGATTTCCGTCGGCTGTCCGCCCTGACCGAACGCCACGGTCGGCGCGGACACGCCGTCCATGAGGGTGCGCCCGGCGGGCACCGGCGCGGTCACGGCTGCACGCCCGCAGCGGAGCTCACCGGCTTATCGGCGACGCAGACTGCGCTCTGCCGTGCGCTCGGCCGGTCGCGGTCCGCAGGATCTGCGCTGGATCATCAACGCGGTCTCCCCGCCACGCCACGTGCTGGTCGGGTCTCACCAGAACAAGTCCGGCGTCGAAGTGCGCCGCGCAGTCGGGTGCGTCGATGGCGACAGTCTCCATCGGCACGCGCAGGGCCGCGGCGGCTCTGGCGAGGGAGCCAGCAGCGGGCAGCGTCAGGTCGCCGACGAGCGAGAAATCTCGTCCGAGTCGGTCGTACAAGGACTCGCCGCGCAACTGGAAGTGGGGCAGCCGGCCGCCGGGCGCCGCGTTCGGGACGTAGGTGTCGTTGGCTGCTGGCGGTGCAGATGCCGCCCCGATGATGATGGGCGAGTTGTCGTAGCGGTAGCCAAGGGTGAGTCCCAGGCTGTGGAACTCGCTGTCCTTGGTTCGTCGAATGGCGTCGGCGGCGGCCTGTCGGGTCGCCTCGAACTGTTCATCGCTGTCGGCTTGCCACACGGTCGCTAGCTCTGGCGCCAGGTTCGACATGTTGCCCACGGCCTCGTCGATGGTCTGCTGAGCGACGGGTCTCCGTTCGAGCTCGTAGCTGTCCAGGAGGTCAGGCGGCGCCCAGCCGTTGATGACCGCGGCGAGTTTCCAGCCCAGATTGACGGCGTCGCCGACTCCGGTATTGAACCCGTGCCCACCCCAGGGCGGATTTTGGTGAGCTGCGTCGCCGGCGATAAAAAGGCGCCCGGTCCCCCAGTGGTCGGCGAGCGCGACGCGCGCCTGCCAGGCGTCGGTGGAGAGGATCTTGACCGCCACGTCGGCTCCGACCAGGTTGCGGACTATCTTCTGCGGGTCCGCATGCTGCGTCTCGGGGTCGACACCGTTCGCACTGCACCACCACAGGTCGACGAGGTCAAACCGCCCCATCAAACCAGGCTGAACTGCGGCGAGGATCCAGTAGTGTACCGCCGGTCCGTGCGGTACTTGGTCGGCAAGGCCGGGTGCCCGGAAGACGATGCTGAAGTTGGGCCGGCCTCCGTCGACGACGTCGTAGTTCGATTGGAGAGCTTCCCTGACGATGCTGCGCGCGCCTTCACAGCCGATGACCCAGTCGGCGATGACGCGGCGACGTACGCCGGTCCGGTCGACGACATCGACCCAGGCCCCGTCGTCGCCTTGACCGACGCCGACTCCTTGCACCCCGAGCGCCAGCCCGGCCAGATCGGAGGCGTTCAGGCTCTCGCGTAGGACTTCTTCGACGATCGGCTGGGCGACTTGCTGCCCGGCTTCTGCGACCAGTTGCGAGCCGGTCAGATCGAGGCCGAAGCAGCCGGAGATTCGGGTGATCTCCCGGCCCGTCAACGCCGTGCAGAACACGGCCGTGTTCGACCATTCGACCGGGAGCCCGGCGCGGCGCCGGATCTGTTCGGCGATGCCCAAGCGGCGAAAGAGTTCCATCGTCCGCGCCGATGTCGTCTTGGCTCTCGGCCGCAAGTGCGAGACCTCCGGTCGGCGTTCGAGCACCAGGCTTGCAACGCCGTGGTAGGCCAACTCCGCGGCGCAGGCCAGACCGACCGGTCCGCCGCCGACGATGAGGACGGGGCTGTATTCCGGGAGCGCCTCAACGAATGGCACCGGTGTGATTCCCCTCGACTCTGCTGGTGAGCATCGATGTTGCCCATTCACCGACGGTCCGGGCATACAGCTGCGGATCCGCCTGGTGCAGCGCGTGGGGTTTATCAGGGAACGAGCGGTACTCGCATGGCTGGCCGCTTTCGGTGACCAGCCGCCGCACGTGCTTGGCCTGCTCGTCGGAGATGGCACCGATCAGATTGCCGGTGTCGGCGTCGATCATCCGGAAGTGGTGAGTGAACAGGACCGGCACGCGGTCGGCCGCGATCATGCGGGCGTGGTCGCAGTTGGCAGTGACGGTGCCGGTCCAAAAGGCCCGCGCCCACTCCGGGTCATATTCACGCAGGTTCTGGGGCGGGCCTGTCGCAGCGTTGCTGCCGCGGCCGAAGAGCCCGGCCGCCCAGCCAGGCAGCTCGCTCGGCGCGGCGCGCAGGAGACCTTCCCAGTCACCAATGGACCATTGATCGCCGAGCCATTTTGCGTACAGCGCCCACAGCGGCCCGATGCATTGCCGCATTGCGGGACCGTAGGCGGGGGTCAGCTCAGAGGAGAACAGCGGCGGGTCCTCCCACACCGCGGCGATGATCTGACCGGGTCGGGCGTAGGCGGAGAGCCACGCCGCAAGGACTCCACCAGAAGACAGCCCGCCGACCAGGGTGGGCCGGCCGATGACCGTGTCGATGAAACGGACCAGGTCGTTGCCGATGTTGTCGAGGCTGTAGCGACCCGGCGTCCAGCTCGAGCGGCCCTGCCCGCGCAAGTCGACGGCGTAACAGCAGAACTGTTCGGAAAGCAGGGCCATAGCGGACTCGTAACCCCACCACGATTCGGTCTGGCCAGGAATGAGCAGCAACGGTGGTAGTGATGGGTCGCCGACAGTGGCGTAGTTGAGGCGGACCTCGCCCAGGTCGACAAGCTGTTCGGGGTAGGCGTGGGCGACGAACGTGTCCTCCCGCCCGGCCGCTTCGTGCCTGCTGGCCGGCGACGGTGCCTGGTCTGGCGTTGACTCCGGTTGGGTCATTGGCGCGGCTCCTTGGCAGGACACGTGATGGCAGACAACCCGATGGTGCCACGGGTCCAGGAGAGTGACGTCCCATCCGGCTCCGCGCCATGCTCACTGCGGGTCGGCCAGCATTCCGACCAGGCTGTTGAACGTTACCGAACCCGAATGCGTGGCAAGGGATAAGCATGTGTCCGCCCCGGCTGAGAAATGTGCGGTGCCGCAGGATGCCGCAGGTCGCGTGGGCCAGGCGCACCGCAGACGGCATGTCTGGCCTCCCGACACCCGACACCCGACACAAGGGGGATGTCATGACAATGCGAAAAATCCTTCGCCATGGCCACGGCGATACCGTCAAGCGCACCGACCGCCGTCCCGGCCGTATCCGACTAGTCCTGGCGGTGCCGGCGCTCGCGGCAGCGGCGGCGGCCGCGTCGGTTAGCTCGGCCGCGGCAGCCCCGACCGCCGCGTCAGCCAGCAGCGTTCATACCGTGGCGGTCGTGAGCATGCCGAAGACCACCAGCATCAAGACTGCCAAGGTCGGCGGCGTGACGGTACTGACCAACGCCAAGGGGTTCACGCTGTACTCGTTCGCCCCCGACAGCGCCACTATGTCCAAGTGCAACGGCGCATGCGCGCAGACCTGGCCCCCAGTGAAGGGCCCGGCGACCGCATCAGGATTCAAGGCCAAGTTCGGCACGATCAAGCGCGCCAACGGTTCGGTCCAGGCAACCTACAAGGGCCATCCGCTCTACACCTTCGTCGGCGACACGGCTCCCAAGCAGGCCAACGGCAACGGGCTGAACGTGAACGGCGGGGTGTGGCACGAAGTCACCGCCGCCGGCACCGCCAAGCACAGCGGCGGGTCCGCTCCGGGCTCGGGCGGGAGCGGGTACTGATCTCGGCCGCACCAGAGCCCGACAAGCGCTGGCGAGTGTAAGCGGAAGCTCCGGGGGAAGGCTTCGCTCGCCGTCGCCCGGCGGGAAACGTCGTTCGAGGACGACACTCTCGGCACTGCATTCCCGGACCGGGCGATGCCGTCTCAAGCAGCTGCCTCCGGCCGGCTGGCCTGATAACCATGCGAATCTCTGACGGCCAGGAGATTTGAACGCCGTGATAGCGCGATCATGTTGCTGGATTGGCGGCGGTCGTGGCCCAGGGCGCTGTCCGGCGAGGCGATAGCGGCATGCGGTGGCGGCGCCACGGCCGTGCCTTCCAGCGGACTGTCCACCGCCCCTCCCTGGCTGGGCGCCGCACGGTGGTGCGGAGCGCCGGGCGCCGCACGGTGGTGCGGAGCGCCGGGCGCGTCTCCCGCGAGTTTCGGGTCAAGGACCTGTACCGAAGTGCCAGAAAATTCGAACTCATGCATCGGGCCTTGGGCTTCGCTGCCCTGGCCATCCTCACCGTGATCCCGTTGCTGATCGTCGTCGCTGCTGCCAGCCCCGCCCCGCACCGCGGCCTGGCCGCTTGGGTGGTCTACGGCATGGGCCTGACCGGTTCCTCCGCTGATGCGGTGGTCCGGCTGTTTTCGGCACCAGCCCGCGTACTGGGCACAACGAGCGTGTTCAGTGCCCTGCTGGTGACGGTCGCCGGGGTGTCGTTCGGGGGCACGGTGCAGGGCGGTTTCGAGCGGATCTGGGGGCTTCCCGCCGGGCCGTGGCACAAGGTCTGGCGTCAGGCGGTCTGGTCGGTCGCCCTTGTTGCCTACATCTACGCAAGCGCCACGGTCGGAACTGCGACGCGCGCCGGCCTAGCCGTCACAGCCGGTCGGGTAGCGGTGGCCGTCCTGCTCGGCATCGCTTTCTTTTGGTGGGGACTTCGCTTCCTCGTCGGTGGCCGGGTGAGCTACCTGGCGGCGCTGCCGGGAGCCGTGGCCACCATCGTGGGCTTGGCCGGCCTTCGGGTCTTCTCTGGCCTCGTCTTCCAGCCACTCATCATCAGTAACGCGGTCAGCTACGGCGACCTGGGCACCGTCTTGATCGTGCAGTCGTGGCTCATCGGTGTCGGCTGGGTGGTCTACGGCGGCCAGTTGTTCGGACGCTGGTTCCACGATGGCTGGCTACAGGTCTGGGCAGACAGCCGCCGGGAGCGCACGGAGCCGCGAAGCGAGGGATGTGCTCGATGAGCACTCATCATCCACCGCGGGCCTGCCGGCCTGGGCCAGCCGGGATAGCCGGCGGGTCCGCGTCGAGGTCAGCCTCGGCGAGGAGGCGAGTGCCCGCGGCGGGGTCGAGCAGCAGGGCAGCGAGCAGATGGCGAGCCGACCATCGGCCCGCGGCCCAGGCGAGCCCGCAGGCGAGCCCGCTGATGCCGGCCGCATGGACCGCGCCCGCCGTGTACCGCCAGGCCACTTCGACACCGTCCACGACGAGGTGGTCGTGGACGTAGTACACGGCGGGCGCATCCGGCAGCACCGTCTGCGCGATTGCGGGTACCGCAGCGCGCTGCGGAGTCGACTCGACCTGGCCGGCGACTTCCTCGGAGGCCAAGGACAGGTCGAGCATGTCGGCGAGCCGGGACGCC
Source organism: Streptosporangiaceae bacterium (assembly GCA_030041275.1). Lineage (GTDB taxonomy): Bacteria > Actinomycetota > Actinomycetes > Streptosporangiales > Streptosporangiaceae > JAJYUU01. The sequence goes on along the minus strand of JASHOE010000041.1, from coordinate 51,719 downwards.
AGGTGGTGCGGCGCCAGCACCAGCGGCCGACCTGCCACGAGCGGCCACAGGTCAGGCGCGTCGAGCACCAGGGCTTCGGCAGCATCGGCGACGACAGGCTCATCCCGCCGCAGGGCTCGCACCCGGTCCGGAGGCTCAACGTCGGTGACGGCTGCCAGCGCGATCCACAGCGCCCGCAGCTGCGCCCGCGTCACTGACCGATCAGGGTCAGCCAGGCGCGTGAGCAGCTCGTCCGGGCCACCAGGCTCAGCCAGCAGTTCCGCGAGCGAGGAGCGAAGCCCAAGCGCCCTGGCGAACTCGGCGTCCACTGGCAGTTCCGCCTCGTCATACAGACCCGCGAGGAGCGGATCAGCTTGGACGGCACGCAACTCACCAGGCTTGCGCCCGCCGAGGACCGGATGGCCGCGCAGCCACCAACTGGCGTATGACGGCACATCCACGTAACGGCCGTCGGCAAGCAGAACTCTGGTTGGCTCGATGAGCGCCGCGCGCAACGGCGGCGCTGCGAGTAGCTTCAGCGCCAGCGGCCAGCAGTCAGGGTCGACGAGCTCAAGGTCGCGGACGGCCAGCAGCTCCGGTGCGACCAGGGGCACGCTGCCGGGTGCCAGCCGGGCGCGAACGTCGGCGGCCCACTCGGCGGCGCCGTCAAGATCGAGGTCGGGAGCATCAATGACCACGTCCTCGGCAACCATCAGGCTGAAGGACGACAGCACGCCGACCGCCTCAAGCGTGTCTGCACCATGGCGCTCCAGCATCGCCGCGCTGACGGTGCCAAACGGGGTGTCTGCGCCGACCACCTCCGCCAGCGGGCTGCCAGGCAGCAAAAGCTCGTCCGCCGGGTACCACTCGCCATCGGCGCCGGGCAGCGCCAGGTCGGCGAGCCAGGGGTAGTCGCCCGGCCGCAGGTGCGCTCCTGCTACGAGACTGAGCACAGCATCCGCGATCGGCCCCGGATCCTCCTCGTCGTAGGAAGCCTCGACTGCCGCTCGCACTGCCGGGTCGCTAAGGACGCCCTGGGGCGTCGCCTCGACGGCTCCCAGCCGCGCAATCAGCGGGTGCACCGCCGCGGACTCGACGACCCGGAAGCCAAGCACGGTCAGCGACCGGGCGTGCTCCAGCCCCGGGCCGGGCAGCAGCAGCCCACGAGGACCCCGTACCAGGCGGCCGTCTGCCAGCGGCACGGGCAGTGCCCCAAGCTCACCAAGCTCGGCTGGTTCTGCATCGGCTAGCACCTCGTACAGTTCCCGCCACCACGCAGGATCGCGATCGAGGGAGGCCAGCATGTCCACGAGCTCGGCTAGCCGCAGCCGCCGGACCCCGAGGACCGCGAAGGCTGGATGCCGGGCCGGACCGGCAATCAGGTCGGGCAGGACCGGTGCGATGCTGCCGGTCAGCCGCGGCGTGCTCGCGTCCAGCACCACCGCATCGGCGGGCCGGATCCGCCGGCCAGTCGCATCAGCAGCCGGAAGGAACGCGCTCTGCGGTAGCAGCCGCAAGATCCTGTCGCGCATTTCCGCGTCCAGCTGGCCCTGCGCGACCGGTGACGGGACTAGGTCGAGGAGGCCGGCCCCGGGTGCCATGGTGGGCAGCAGCCGGGCATAAACCTCGGCGGCCTGGTCGAGCAGGAAATCGGTGAGCGGCCCCGGCGCCACGTGACGACGGTCGGGACTGAGCGGGAACGAGGCGAGGAGCAGCGCCGGGAGCCCGAGGCGCTCGTCGGTAGGCGTCGGCGCGTGCACGACGGCGCTGACGCCGGCCGGCAGACAGCCCACGGGCAGATCGCGATCGTCACCCTCGGCTAGAACTGGCACCGCCCAACGCACCGACCACGACGGACGCGCCCGCTCCTCGGCTGGACGGTCTGCCAGCAGGCGCTGATCGGCCTGACCTTCAGCACCCGCGGTACGCCAGCTGCTGACGGCACCGTCGACGGTGATGGTGACGTCTTCACCTTCATGCGTGGCGGTCAGCAGCCGCGTCGCCCCGTCGATGTCGATCTCGATGCGCAGCAGAGCGGGCAGGGCAAGCATGATCGCGGGTCCGGTCTGCGCGAGCAGCCGTTCGACCAGCTGAACGGCCGCATCGTCTCGCAGCGGCAGCCTTACCGCGGTCGCGAAACCCTTGGGAGGAACGCCCGTTGCCGCAAATGGCAGCCGCAGCATGGGGAGCTGACCTGACCGGCGAGCGAGCTCCGTGGCCACACCGGGTATCTCGCGAGCGAGGTCGCCCGCTGCAAGGCGCGACCACGCAACGGCGCCAGTGAGCGATGCGATGTGCGGCTCGTCGCTCACCGCGGCGGCGGCCGCGAAGCCCACGCCGAACCTGCCGACAATGACCTCGCCGGTGTCTCGAGTTGTGGCGACGGCAGGCTCTCGCTTACTGGACGCGCGCAGGGTGGACAGCGCGGCGACACCTGCCGCGTCGAGTGGCGCGCCAGTATTGGCCGCCACCAGCGTCCGGTCGCGCAGCGTCAGCGTGAGTCGACCGGGCACGGCCGCGCGGACTGCAGCGTCCGCGGCGTTCTGGGCCAGTTCCACGATCACGCGGTCCCGGTAGCCGCCTAGTGCGTAGTCCTCCTCCGCATTGGCATCCTCCCGGAACCTGGCGGGCGAGGCTGCCCAGGCCGCCAGTACCGTGCGGCGCAGGTCCGCGGTGCCAAACGGGTCAGCCTGGCGATGCTGCACCGCGCCATCCGCCTTTCGTTCTTGGACCACGCGGATCCGGGTATCAGCGCGGCAACGCCGGGAGCATAGCCTTGCGCGAGCAGCGATAGCTGACGAGGGAGACGTGAAACGTGAGCATAGAGAAGCCCGAAGTCGACTTCCCTGGCGGCGACCCGCCCACCGAGCTGGAGATCTCCGATATCTGGCAAGGCGACGGGGCCGTGGCAAAGGCTGGCGATACGGTGCGGGTGCATTACGTCGGCGTGGCCTATTCGACCGGCGAGGAGTTCGACACAAGCTGGAGCCGCGGCGCCCCGCTAGAGTTCAAGCTCGGCGTCGGGCAGGTTATCGCCGGGTGGGACCAGGGCGTGCAGGGCATGCGAGTCGGCGGGCGTCGTCAGCTGATCATTCCGCCTGCGCTGGCCTACGGCGACCGTGGCGCGGGGCGTTCCATAGCGCCCGGCGAGACCCTCATTTTTGTCTGCGACCTGGTCTCCGCCTGAGCAAACCTGCCGGCTGTGGACTGGGCGGCGACCTGCAGTGGGACGGAGCTGGGCGCCTCGAGCATCGCAACCGCGAGGTCAGCGAGGATCAGCGTGAACGACGCCAGCGGCGCGACGCTGTCGACGTCGACCTGGCTGTCGCGCTCCCAGCAGGCCAGACCGCTCACCAGGAAGCGAGCGGTCAGCGCAACCCGGCCGACAGCCTCAAGCTCCGGCAGGTGCCCCAGGTGCGCCACCGTCAGTTCGAGAAGCTGAGACAGCACCAAGTCGCCTGGCTGCTGCGCCAAGCCGGCTGACTGCTGTAATCGGGCCTGCGGCGACAGCTCTGCGTGGCGGGCGAACCGCAGCGGCTGGTCCAGCCAGAGCATCTCGCTCAGCCGCGCCCAGTACGACGGCGCGCAGCGGAACATCTCAGCCGCGAGCGGCTGAATATGGGCGTCGACTAGCTGCCGGGTTGTCCGGTCCGTTGGTCCCGTCAGCCTTGCTATGAGGTGCTGGCGATGCTGAGCGATGCGGCTCTCGTGCTGTTCGCGAATTGCGTCGATCAGCCCGGCGCGGGATCCGAAGTGGTACGTGACGGCTGACTGGTTGTGCAGGCCGGCCGCCAGGACGATCTCACGGTTGGGCACCTCAAGGCCGCGGGTAGCGAATTGGCTCTCGGCTGCCGCCAGTAAGCGCAGCCGTCCTTCCGCCTGCCGCCCGGGGCCAGCGCGACGAGACGCCGGCGTACCAGTCAGCGAGGGCTCGGCCACATCTTCGAACGGTACGGCCGACGTCGAGCCAATGCTTATACACAGGGTGAAATCTGGGGGATGTTGGAAGGAGGCATGGACGAAAGGGAAAGCATTCCCGCGCGCACGCTGAACGTCCGGTAACGGGCGAGGAAATGCCGAGGCAGTCGCTGTTGGTCTGCGGCCGACGTGCAGGCCGGGCACGGTCGACGGACAGCACAGCCTTCGGCCATCCGGGCAGCCAGAGCCGCGTGCCGCTCACCCGTGGCGGGATCTTGTCGCGTCCTGGCGCGGCTCGCCGGGTACGACGCGAGATCGCCGACGTGGCCGGCCAGCGTGTCGAGACCAAATCAGACCCGCGCGACGCGATTAATGGCAAGCCATTAAATTAAATCTTTATGACGCCGGAGACGCCAGCATTTCTCCTGCTCATCGCGTATGGCGGATGTCCCGGCGAGCTAATCCGTCTGTATTAACCACGACGCGTCGCTGGTGTCGTTCCCGCCCTCCTTACCGGGTGTTCACCTTGGCCCGGAACGCTCTGCCTCTGTCAATGCCCTCGCGGCCAGGTCCTGGTACCTCGCCCGGGCAAGGTGTACCCCCGCTACTCGGGAGGGCCAGAGCTGTGACCTTCGAATTCCTGCAAACTCACAACCGGCGCTGCCTGATCGCCGCGGCCGCGGCTGCAGCCGCAGCCCTGACTACAGCCGCCGTGGCCGCCAGTGACGGTGCGGCGGGTGCGGCCACCGTTGCCGCGAGCCCGCTGCTGCAGACCCTGACCTACACCGCGACGGGCCCGGGCGGCGCCTTGAACCGCCCGGTCGGCGTGTCGGCCGCCAACGGCACGGTGTACGTGTCGAACACGGGCGCGAACGTGGTGGCGGCGCTGGCCAGCGGATCTACCACTGCAGTCGCCGGGTCGCTGTCGGCCTTCGGTGAGCACGGCGACGGTGGCGCGGCCACCAGCGCGTCGCTGTACCGGCCGGGCGGCACCGCGGAGAACGCCAGTGGGGACATCTTCATCGCGGACAGCGGCGACAACACCGTCAGGGAGATCACGCCCACCGGGGTCATCCGCGTGTACAGCGGCACCGGGATCGCCGGCCTGGGCTTCGCCGGGCCCCGCCCCTTTGGCTTCCCGGCCACCCTCAGTTCCCTCGACCGGCCGCAGGACGTGGCCGTGAACGCGCAGGGCGATCTGTTCGTGGCGGACACCTACAACAACCGGGTCGTCGAGGTCACCCCGTCCGGGCAGGTCTTCGGCGTGGCCGGAGACGGCATCGCCGGCTACAGCGGTGACGGCCACCTGGCGGCCTTCGCGGAACTGAACCAGCCCACCGGCGTCGCCGTAGACGCGCAAGGGAACCTGTACATCGCCGACTCAGCCAACAACGTCATCCGCCGTGTCGACGCCAAGACCGGGATCATCACCACCGTGGCGGGCGACTTCGCTGCCGATAAGGCCAACGACGGGCTCGGCGGATTCTCCGGCGACGGCGGCCCGGCCACCAGCGCGCAGCTCAACGATCCGCAGGGCATAGCCGTCGACGGTGCCGGGGACCTGTTCATCGCCGACACCTTCAACAACGCCATCCGCGAGGTTACACCGGCCGGAATCATCACCACCGTCGTGAACTCTGCCACCGCCAGCGGCGGTGCTCCCCCGGCCGGCGGGGAGACCAGCGGCGTTGCCCCCACGGCCTCCAAGCTCAACACGCCTTACGGTGTCGCGATCGACCAGAGCACCGACGTGCTGTACATCGCAGACACCACCAACAGCAAGATCGCCGCGGTCACCGGTCTGGCACAGCCGGGCGACGCGGCCGGCCCGACAGCTCCGGCTAACTCCTGACCCGCCCGTAACGAGACGCGCAGAGGACGAAGAAGAGAAGCCATGACGAACAACCGCAAGCACTTGTTCGGGCCGAGGATTAACCGCCGCCAGTTCGTGGTCAGCGCGGCCACCGTGGCCGGAGCTGCCGGGCTGGCCGGCGTCCTGCCGGAAAGCCTCGCCAGGGCCGCCACCGCGGCGCCACGGCATAAATTCGACCTGTCCCAGGTCAAGCACCTGGTCTTTCTCATGCAGGAAAACCGCAGCTTCGACCACTACTTCGGCACCTACCCCGGCGTTCGCGGGTTCTCCGACCCGACCGCGATCCGGCTGCCCACCGGCCGGTCGGTGTTCCAGCAGCCTGACCCGGCCAACCCCGACGGCTACCTCGAGCCGTACCACATGTCCACCATCACCACCGGCGCCGCCGCGGTGCCTTCACTGTCCCACGACTGGCGCGACCAGCACGCCTCCTGGAACCAGGGCGCCATGGACGGCTGGCTCCTCACTCACCTGGCCTGCGACGGCGAGACCAACGGCTCGTTCACGATGGGCTACTACACCCAGCAAGACATCCCCTTCCACTGGGCCCTGGCACAGTCGTTCACGCTGCTCGACAACTATCACTGCTCGGTCATGGGCCCCACTGACCCCAACCGGCTGCACTGGGAGATGGGCAGCAACGACCCGCAGGGACTGGCTGGCGGCCCGGTCCTGGAGACCGGCGGAGTGCACGACCTGACCTTCGAAACGTCGTACGAGACGATGTTCAACGCCGGAATCAGCATCAAGTGGTACCACGCGAGCGGCTGGATCGGCCCCACCGACGGCAACTACTTCAAACAGTTCCAGACCACCGGGCTCGTGCCACAAGCTCTGTTCAACGCCATCGAGTCAGCCAGCACGCTGTTCGGAGACGGCACCCCCGGCGGGATCGGTGACCCGCTCAACCCCACGGCGGCTGCCAACCCCCAGCTGGCTTTCGAGGAGGACTGCGCCAACGGCGTACTGGCTGACGTGTCGTTCCTCGGGACCGGGGCGTCCGAGCACCCGCCCGCAATCCCCGCGGCCGGCGCTCAGTTCCTCGCGTCCAAGCTCGAGGCCCTCGCCGCCAACGAGGACCTGTGGAACAGCACCGTGTTCGTCCTGAACTACGACGAGAACGATGGGTTCTTCGACCACGTCGTCCCGCCCACGCCCGACCCGCGCGAGTTCCCCGAGGAATTCGTCACCCTTGCCTCGCCGGCTGGCACCCCTGGAGGCGGCCTGCCCGTCGGTGCCGGGTTCCGCGTCCCGTGCTTCGTCATCTCGCCATGGACCGTCGGCGGTCGGATCTTCTCCCAGGTCTCCGATCACACCTCCTGCCTGCGGCTGATCGAGTCGGTGGCCGCGGCCGGCGGCCTGTCCGGTACCGGGCCGGTCACCTTCCCGTTCATCAGCCGCTGGCGGCGCAAGACATTCGGCGACTTCACCCGGGCCCTGCACGGCGCCCCGCAGCCGGCCCCGACCAACACCCAGTTCGACCCCGCCACCACCGCCGCCAACCTGGCCGCCCAGGAGGTCGCTGCCCGGCAGCCGCAGACGCCGCGGCCCGGCGCGACCCAGCAGATGCCCGTGCAGGTGAAGGGCTAAGCACCGAACACCAGCGGGCCGCAGGGAGGCGTTCCTCCCTGCGGCCCGCGGTGGTACCTGAATAGCACGCGCTCGGCGCACCTCCCTGACGAAAAGCTGGAGGCATCGTGGTACCGGAAACCGTCGAACACTTCATCGGCGGGCGGCACGTGCGCAGCGCGTTCCTGAAGTCCTTCGGCGTCGCTGACCCGGCGACCGGGAAGGAATACGCCCAGGTCGCGGTCGGCATCGCGGGCGACATCAACCAGGCAGTACTGGCCGCACAGGCCGCGCTCGACACGGGGCCATGGTCCGGCATCGCGGCGGCGGACAGGGCCACGGTCTTGACCGCTATTTCCGATGAGATCAGCTCACACGCCCGCGACATCGCCGCCGCCGAGGCGCTGGGCTCCGGCCTGCCGATCGGCCAGGCCAGCGAGCAGACCGCCTGGGCGAGCCAGCAGTTCCGCCTCGCCGCCGACCTGATCACCGCGCGGGCCACGCACGAGGATCCGCCCACAGAATGCTCGGCCAGCCGCGTAGCGGCGCGCCCGGCCGGTGTCGTCGGGCTGATCACGCCGTGGCGCACCCCATTCCTGTCGCAGGCGCGAGCTCTCGCGCCTGCGCTGGCAGCGGGCTGCACGGTGGTGCTCAAGCCCGATGAGTGGGCACCACTGCCGGCCATGCTGCTCGCCGACATCACCACCACCGCGGGCCTCCCCGACGGCGTGGTCAACATCGTGCACGGCTCCCTGCACCAAAGGGCCCCGGGCACGCAGGCCAGGGACGCCCTGATCGCCCACCCCAGCGTGGTGCGGCTGTCGTTCGCGGGCGAGGCCGCCACCGGGCAACAGGTCGCCGTCGACGCCGCGAGGCACGGCAAACACCTGTCGGCCGACCTCGCAGGCAATTCGCCCTGCCTCATCTTCGCCGACGCTGATCTGGACCGGGCGACCGATAGCGCGCTGTTCGGCGCCTTCGCGCTCAACGGCCAGCGCCGTACTGCCAGCTCGGCAATCCTCGCCGAGCGGCCGGTCTACGAAGGCCTCGTCAGGCGCCTCGCGCGCCGAGCCGACCGGATCCGCGTCGGTGCTCCGGCCGACCCGGCGACACAGATCGGGCCACTGGTGCACGCCGAGCAGCACGACAAGATGTCTACCTGCGTGCGGGTCGCGATCAGAGACGGCGCCCGGCTAGCAGCCGGCGGACGACGGCCTGCCGACCTGCCGGAGGGAAATTACCTGGCTCCGACCGTGCTCGCTGACGTGACACCATCAATGCAGATCTTCCAGGAACAGATCTGCGGACCGGTGTTGCGAGTCACCCCGTTCGACACCGACGATGAGGCCGTCGCACTCGCGAATGCGGTCCCATGTCCGCTGGTGGCCTACGTCTGGACCGCCGACTCGAAGCGCGCGCGCAGGCTCGCACCAGCCGTCAAGTCGGCAAGCATATGGCTCAATTCGCACAACCCTCTGGACGTGCAGACCCAGCCCGCTGACCGCGTACCGGGCCAGCCCAGCGGACCGGCCACGTACGCCGGCATCGACTTCTACACCCAGCGCCAGACCATGCGCATCGCGGACGGCGACACGCCCGTGCCGCAATTCGGCGGCTGAGTCCCGCGGTCATCCGCGGATGCCTCGGTGATTTCCAGCGAAGGGACAGGACACTGTGAGACGGCCGATTTTCCTACTAGCAGGGGCGGCCGCGGTCTCGCTGGCAGCAACGGCGTGCGGCGGCGGTGCCGTATCGGGCGCCCGCGCCCCCGGCGGGCCGATCGTGATCGGTGCGACGCTGTCGCTCACGGGCGAGGGGGCCGTGCTAGGCCCGCCGCTCGAGGCTGGCTACGAGCAGGAGATCTCGGACGTCAACGCGGCCGGCGGCATCGCCATCGGGAGCACGAAGAAAACGCTCAAGCTGATCGTCCTGAACAACGAAGGCAATCCCAGCACGGCCAGCTCGCAGGCGAGCACGCTCGTCCGGCACGATCACGCGGTCGCGCTGCTGGGGTCCGCTACCCTGCAGACTGTCATGCCCACCGCGGAGGTAGCCGAGCAGCTGCACGTCCCGTTCCTGACATCGCTGGCGCCGGTGGAGGCGTTTGCGAGCGGCGACAAGGACGGCTGGAAGTACTCCTGGGACTTGTTCTTCGACGAGGAGCAGCAGGCCGCGGCTACGGCCAAGGCGCTGGCATCGGTGCCGAGCAACAAGAAGGTCGTGCTGTTCACCGACAGTGAGCCGGACGCCGTGGTGGAGCGGCCGCTGTACGAGGCTGCGTTCAAAGTCGACGGCCTGCACGTGGTTGGCGACTACACCTTCCCCGTCGGGACGACGGATTTCGCCTCGTTCGTCGCGGCCGCCAAGGCCACGGGCGCGCAGCTGCTGGCGGGGCAGATGGTGCCCGCCGACGGCGTGGCACTGTGGAAGCAGCTCAAGTCATTTGACTTCCACCCGCAGGCAGCCTTCCTGGCCGAGGCGTCGGACACCGCCTCCTGGTGGCGGTCGCTCGGTGGCATCGCGGAGGACACCCTGTCGGAAGGCTACTGGAGCCCGGCTCAGGCATCGGCGGCACAGCTCGCGAAGATCACCCCGACGCTCGGCAAGAAGTACGCGGGAAACGCCGGCTACGCGAGCGCGGCGCTGGGCTACGCAGTCGCCGAGGTGCTGACGGACGCCATCGCCAAGTCCGGCAGCACGAAAGCGCACCAGCTCAACGCCGCGATTTCGCGGACCGACGAGCAGACGACAGCGGGACTGATCAGGTTCAACCAGGCCACGCACGCCTCGATCACGCCCTACTACGTCACTCAATGGCAGCACGGCAAGCTTGTCCAGGTGCAGCCGCTCACTCCGGGCGGCGCTATCCAGTTGCCGACTGCCGGGCTCGGTTAGCCGTCAACGCTGAGCACGAGGTCAGTCGGCTTATCGGCACCTCAGCGTGCAAGATCGCGGCCGGGTAGCGATCCCGATCACGTGCAGGTCCCCGTTGGCCACCCCGATCAGATGACCACCGCGGCTCACCGCCGTCGTGTCGATGGTCGCAGCGAAGTGCCCGGCCAGCACATGACCAGCACCGTGCCCAGGCAGGCGAGTCACATTTTCCAGTACCGGCGGCGTACATAGGCGACCCAGCCCAGCAGGAACAGGCTGAGTGCGATGACGATGATGCCGATGTACAGATGCATGCTGTGACGGCCGAGCCCGGGCACGAGGATAAACACCACGCCGATGACGAGCGTGCCGAGGAAGCTCAGTTGCATCCTGCGGACAGCCTGCCTGCCGAGCGCCGCCTTCTGGTCCTCCTGCTGCATTTCCCCGCTCACTCAGATGTCCTGTCGGCCAGGCGGCGCTGCGCCGCAATTGTGGAAAGGCCGACGATAGCAACACGGGCCACTTTCGTCACACGGGCCGCGCAGTTCTGCGGCGCGTCTTCCGTGGCTCGTCCGGGCGGCGCCAGCCAGGCCAGCGAGGTTCCCGCCACGACAGCGCACGACTTCCGCAACGCCATCGACCGGGATCCGCGCGGCGGGTTCCCGGCAGGGTCAAACTGGATGTATGGACCTTGATAAGGGAGTTCGGCGCAGGCTGATTGCCATGCTCACGGCGGCGATCACAGACATGAGGGAGGGAGGCGGCGAGACGCCTCTGCTCGATCTGCTGGCAAGGGATGCCACCGATCCGAGATCCCGCAACGTCACGCTGACGGCGCCGATCAGTGCGCAGAAGATCAGCGCGCTCATCGACGCGGCGCTAGCTGACGACCGCCGGTACACCTGGAGCGCGGCGCTGTTCGCGGCGCAGCTCTTCCTCGACCTAGCCACGGACGTGAGCCGTGACTACCCGGCCTTCGACGTCGACGCCTTCCTCCGGAAGGCCGCACTGCAGCTCGAGTCGAGCGATGAAGCCGGAGACTGAACCGAGGGCGCACCACACGCGGCGTGCCAGTTACGACTTCATCATCGTCGGTGGCGGATCGGCTGGCTGCGCGCTGGCGAATCGGCTCTCCGCAGACCCGGCCAACAGGGTGCTTGTGCTCGAGGCCGGCCGCCGGGACTATGCGTGGGATGCCTTCATCCACATGCCGGCGGCGCTGACGTTCCCGATCGGCAGCCGCTTCTATGACTGGCAGTACGAGTCCGAGCCCGAGCCCTGCCTGAACGGCCGCCGGATCTACCACGCCCGCGGAAAGGTGCTCGGCGGATCGAGCAGCATCAACGGCATGATCTTCCAGCGCGGCAACCCGCTGGACTACGCTCGCTGGGCCGCCGACCCCGGCATGCAGGACTGGGATTACTCGCACTGTCTCCCCTACTTCAAGCGGATGGAGACCTGCCTCGCCGGCGCTGACGACTTCCGCGGCGGCGACGGTCCCCTCGTGCTCGAGCGCGGGCCTGCCACTAACCCGCTGTTCACCGCCTTTTTTCAAGCCGTGCAGCAGGCCGGGTACCAGCTCACGAACGACGTGAATGGCTACCGGCAGGAAGGCTTCGCGCCGTTCGATCGGAACCTGCACCGCGGCCGCAGGCTCTCGGCCGCGCGCGCGTATCTCCACCCGGTGCTGTCCCGCCCGAACCTCACCGTCCGCACCAGCGCCCTCGTCACGCAGATCACGCTGGACGGCGCCAGGGCAACCGGGGTGCGGTACCGGTGGGCCGGCCGACTGCACACCGCTAGCGCGGGCGAGATCATCTTGTCCGGCGGCGCGATCAACAGCCCGCAACTGCTGCAACTGGCAGGCATCGGGAGCCCGGCTGTGCTCCGCGCCGCCGGCGTCCAGGTGACGCACGAACTGCCCGGTGTCGGCGAGAACCTGCAGGATCACCTCGAGGTGTATGTGCAGTACGCGTGCAGGCAGCCGGTGTCGGTCGCGCCCGCGCTCAAGTGGCGCAACCGTCCGCTGGTCGCGGCCCGCTGGCTGCTCCTGCGCAGCGGGCCGGGCGCGACCAACCACTTCGAGGGCGGCGGGTTCGCCCGCAGCAATGACGACGTCGCCTACCCGAACCTCATGTTCCATTTCCTGCCGATTGCCGTCCGATACGACGGCTCCGCACCGGCCGGCGGCCATGGCTACCAGGTGCATGTCGGCCCGATGAACTCCGATGCCCGCGGCAGCGTCCGGATCTCCACCGCCGACCCGGCCGCCAAGCCCGCGCTTCGCTTCAACTACCTGTCTACCGAGCAGGACCGGCGCGAGTGGGTCGAGGCCATTCGGGTCGCCCGGACCATCCTCACCCAGCCCGCCATGACGCCTTTCAACGGCGGTGAGCTGTCGCCAGGACCTGCCGTGCAAAGCGACGCGGAAATCCTGGCCTGGGTTAGCCGGGACGCCGAGACCGCATTGCACCCGTCCTGCACGTGCGCGATGGGCACCGGCCCGATGGCGGTCGTCGATCCGGGATCGCTGCGCGTGCACGGCCTGACCGGCCTGCGCGTTGTGGACGCGTCCGTGCTGCCATACGTCACCAACGGCAACATCTACGCCCCCACGATGATGGTCGCGGAGAAAGCCGCCGACCTCATCCTCGGCAACACGCCGCTGCCGCCATCGACCGTCCCGTTCTACACCGCACAGCCGCGCCTGCCGTCATAGGCACACCGCCCGGAAAGCACTATCGTCTGCAGAATGAGAGTCCCGGCTGGCTCGACAGGCAGCGCCGCGGACGACGCACTGCCGGAGGCCATCACCCTCGCCCAGGGCGCCGCGGACGCCGGCGTGGGGCTGAAGCTGCTGGGTGGCCTGGCTGTCCGGGTCCTGGTGCCTGGCCTGCCGCCACGCCTGCGAGCCGGACAGGACATCGACTTCGCCTGCATGTCCAAGGGCCGGAAGGACACTGCGGCATACCTCGAACGCAGCGGCTGCGTGCCGGACCGGCGGTTTAACAACCTGAACGGTGACCGCCAGATGTACTTCACGGCGCCCTCGGGCCGGCCGATCGACGTGATGGTCGACCGGCTCACCATGTGCCACGTACTCGACTTCCGGGCGGGATTCCGGCGGCTGCCGCTGACCCTGGATGCCATCGACATCCTGCTGTCCAAGCTGCAGATTGTGGAGCTCAACGAGAAAGACGTCCGGGACATCATGCAGCTGCTCGCTGGGCTGCCGGTGAGGGACGCGGATCAGGTGCCTGACCAGGTGGTGCTCGACAGCCGCAGGTTCGCTGACGTGATGGCCGCGGACTGGGGCTGGTGGCGCACCGTCACGGGCAACCTCGACAAGCTGCCGTCTCTGGTGGCTGACAACCCCGAGCTGACCCCGGAAGGCGCGCAGCACAACCCGCTCTCGCAGGCAGGCGCGCTGGCCGACGCGGCTCACGCCGCGCCCAAAGGCATGAAGTGGAAGCTGCGCGCGAACGTTGGCGATCGGGTGCGCTGGTACGAACTGCCGGAGGAGGTCGGGCACTGACCGCGCGCCGCCAAAAGGACGCGGCGCGACAGTTGCTGCCCACGTAACAGCCGCGCCAGTGTGCTGTTACCTGTCTTGACGTCCGGATCGGCAGGCTGCTACACCAAGGGCACACCGAGTAGCAACGACGGGGCGGGCATGAGGATCTTCTTCGCTACCGATATCCACGGCTCCGAGGTGTGCTGGCGCAAGTTCCTGAACTCGGCCGCGTTCTACAAGGCCGACCTCGTCGTGCTCGGCGGGGACGTCACCGGCAAGGCGATGGTGCCAATCACGGCGCGCGATGGCTACTGGCAGGTGACGCTGCGCGGTGAGACTCTCCGCCTCGACACCCGCCAGGAGCTCGACGACGTCGTAGCGAGGATTCGCAACAGCGGTTTCTACCCGGCGATGGTTAGCCCGGACGAGTTAACCGAGCTCGGCGCGGACGCCGCCGCGGTCGACCGGCGGTTCAGCACAGAGATGCTCAGCTCGCTGGACCGCTGGCTGGACATGGCCGATGGCAAGCTGCGCGGCGGCGAGATTCCGTGCATCCTCAACGGCGGTAACGACGACATCTTCGAGATCGACGAAGTCCTCGAGTCGTCGCCGTGCGTGAGCTTCGCCGAGGGCAAGCTGCTCGACCTGGACGGTTTCTCGCTGGTATCGATGGGCTGGACGAATCCCACGCCCTGGGACACCTACCGGGAAGCTCCAGAGACCGAGCTAGCCGCGAAGATTGAGGCGATCGCCAGCCTGGTGCCTGACATGGGCAGGGCCATCTTCAATTTCCACGCGCCGCCGTACGGGACCGGGCTTGACGAGGCCCCCGCGCTCGACGAGACCCTCCGGCCGGTGCACGGCGGCGCCGTCATGAAGCCGGTCGGGTCGACAGCCGTCCGCGACGCGATCCTTCGGCATCAGCCGATGCTGTCGGTGCATGGCCACATCCACGAGAGTCGAGGCATCAAGAAGATGAAGCGCACCCTCGCCATCAACCCCGGCAGCGTGTACGGCGACGGGGTGCTGCAGGGCGCGGTGATCGACCTGGACGCCAAGAAGGCAAAGGTGTCCAGGTACCTGCTCGTGAACGGGTGAGTGACAGACCGGCAACTACTACCAGAGGGCGGGAGATGGCGACTGAGTCGATCGGCGAGGCCCCGACACTGTTCCTGCGCAAGGCCACTGGCCTCGTGCGCGGCTGGTCAGTCCGGGACTCGATGATCTACGCGTGCTTGTCCACGAACGTGATCACGCTCGGCATCTACGAGTTCTCCTACCAGTCATTCATCCCGAAGGGCCAGCTGCTGACATCCGTGCTGATCTCGGCGGTCTGGGTGTCGTTCCTCGTCGTCGCGTACGCGGGCCTGATCGTGACGATCCCGCGAGCCGGCGGGGACTACGTCTGGCAGACACGCATTCTCGGCAGCGGCGTCGGATTCGTGCTCGCGGCCACCGGGTGGTGGTTCATCCTCTGGCTGTGGGCCCCTATTTACGGCAATATCCTGTCGGTCGAGTTGTTCCAGCCGCTGTTTGCCACGCTCGGTGATCCGCACGGCGCCACCTGGTTCGCCACCAAGACCGGCATCTTCGTGATCTGCCTGATCACGATCGCGCTCGCGGGCGTGCTCGTCTCGATCGGCATGGCCGGGTATGCGCGGATCCAGAAGTGGTGCTTCTACGCGGGCCTGCTCGGTTTCGCGGTGATCGTCATCCTGCTGCTGGTCAGCAGCAAGTCGACGTTCATCTCCTCGTTCAACACCGAGGCACACAAGATCTTCGGAGTGAGCAACGCCTACGCCGCGACCACGTCAGGCGCGGCGAAGTCCGGTTACGTGTCGCCTGCGTTCGGGTTCGGCCCGCTCGCCGCGAGCATGCTCCTGGTCCCGATGATGATGTTCTACCTGCTGTGGCCGAACTGGGGCTCGACGCTCTACGGCGAGATCCGTGGCGCCAGTGACTTCAAGCGCGTGTTCACCGGTATGTTCTCCGGCCTGTGGATCACGGTCCTGCTGTCGGTTATCTTCCTGCTGCTGGTCGCGAAGACGTTTGGCACCGCGTTCTACAACGACTCGAACGCGCTGTACTGGAGCGCCTTCTACGGGGGCAAGGTCCCGGCAGCAATCCCGATCTGGCCCTACCCGGTGATGTTCGCGGGCTGGCTGGTGCACAACGCGGCGTTCCAGACCGTGCTGATCCTGCTGATGAGCCTCTGGTTCTTCGGCTGGGTGGGCACCCTGTTCCTGTCGTCCACCCGGGTCATCTTCGCGGCCGCATTTGACCGGGTGCTGCCCGACCGCGCGGCCGAGGTGTCAGAAAAGCGCAGCGTGCCGTTCTACTCCCTGATTCTGATGCTGCTACCAGCGGTGGTGCTCAGCGCCGTGTACGCCTACTGGCTCAAGTTCGAGACTTACACGCTCGACGCGACCCTGGTCATCGCCGTGACGTACCTTTTCAGCGCCATCGCCGTGGTCGTCCTGCCGTTCCGCAAGCGGGACCTGTGGGCGGCTTCGCCAGCGAGCAGGTTCAAGGTCGCAGGCGTGCCGATTGTGCCGGTCGCCGGCGTGGTGACGATCGGCCTGCTCGGCTACAACATCTACGAGTGGCTGAGCAACGACGCCTATGGCGTCAACAACAAGGGCTCGCTCGTCTTCATGGGCATCCTGTACGTGCTGGCCATCATGGTGTACGTGGTCGCCCGTCTGGTGCGAAGGCGGCAGGGCATCGACCTGGGTCTTATCAACAAGGAAATCCCGGTCGAGTGACCCACCCGGCCTAGCGTGATCGCGGACGATTCTCCGGCAACACCCGGAAGTCGTCCGTGATCATGTTCGCTGCGCGGCAGCCGTACCTGCCATGACACGGAGAACACAGACATGAGCGAGATCCCCGGCCGGGCCAGTGCCGTGATCATCGGGGCCGGCATCGTCGGTAACAGCCTGGCCTATCACCTGGCCAGGCTGGGCTGGTCCGACCTGGTGCTGCTTGACAAGGGGCCGATGCCCAATCCCGGCGGGTCGACCGGGCACGCCTCGAACTTCATCTTCCCGATCGAGTACTCCAAGATGATGATGGAGCTCACCAGGGACAGCACCGAGCAGTACCAGGAACTGGGCGTCTTTACTCAGAGCGGCGGGCTCGAGGTCGCGCGCACGCAGGACCGGATGCAAGAGCTGAGCAGGCGCTGCTCGCAGGCGAAAGCCTGGGGCATCCCCGCCGAGCTGCTCGCGCCGGACGGGGCGCGAAAGCTGGTGCCTTACCTCGACGACTCGGTCATCCTCGGCGCCGCGTACTTCCCGACGGTCGGCGTGGTGGACTCGCTGCGGGCAGGCACGATCATGCGTGAGCGGGCGCAGCAGACGGGTGCCCTGGCCGTGCTGGCTGGCGCCGAGGTGGTCGGCATCGACAAGACAGCCGACGGCCGGGTCGGCTCAGTCCATACGACGCACGGCACGATCCACGCCGACGCCGTCGTGGTCTGCTGCGGCGTGTGGAGTCCGCGCATCGCGCGGATGGCGGGCGCGCGCATCCCGCTGACCCCGATCGTGCACCAGATGATCAGCGTCGGCCCGATCGCGCTGTTCGACGGCACCGTGGGTGAGATCGGCTACCCCATCGTGCGCGACGTGGACGAGAACATGTACGAGCGCCAGCACGGTGGCGACATGGAGGTGGGATCGTACGCGCACCGGCCGATCATCGTGGCGCCCGACGACATCCCGTCGATCGAGGCGGCTGTCCTATCGCCCACCGAGATGCCGTTCACCTCGGAGGACTTCGACCCGCAGCTCGAGCGCGCGCTGGAGCTCATGCCCGACCTGCTGGGCGACGAGCGAGCCGGAGTTCGGTACGCCATCAACGGCCTGATCTCGATGACGCCGGATGGGCACCCGGTGCTTGGCGAGACGCCCGAGGTGCCAGGCCTGTGGTCGGCAGCCGCCAGCTGGATCAAGGAGGGTCCTGGCTGTGGCCGCGCGGTGGCCGAGTGGATGAGCGGAGTCACGCCGGAGATCGACGTCCACGAGGCAGACATCGCCAGGTTCTACCCGCACCAGCGCACGACCGCGCACGTCATCGCCCGGGCACATGAGGGCTTCAACAAGATGTACGGGATCGTGCACCCAGCCGAGCAGTGGCAGTCCGGCCGGCCCATCAGGGTAAGCCCGGTCTACGAGCAGGAGCGCGAGCTCGGCGCGGTGTTCCACGAGACCGCCGGCTGGGAGCGCCCCATGTGGTACAAGCGAAACCGCGACCTAGTGGACCGGTACTCCGGTCAGCTGATGGACCGGCCGGCCGAATGGGACTCCCGGTGGTGGTCGCCGATCATCAACGCCGAGCACCTCGCCATGCGCGAGCGCGCCGCGCTGTTCGACCTGTCTGCCTTCGCGATCCTGGATGTCACCGGGCCGGGCGCACTGAACGCGATGCAGAAGCTGGCGGTCGCACAGCTGCATGTGCCGGTCGGCCGCGTCGTCTACACGTCGTTCCTGGATGACGCAGGCGGCTTCCGGGCCGACTTGACGATCATGCGGCTGGGTCCGCTGCACTTCCGCGTGGTCACCGGCGGAGCCACCGGGATGGCGGACTACAAGTGGATCCGCGATCACCTGCCAGCCGACGGATCGGCGGCGGTCACCGACGTCACCTCGGCGTGGACGACGTTCGGCCTGTGGGGACCGAAAGCACGCGACATCCTCGGCCACCTCACGAACGACGACATCTCCGACGCCGGATTCCCGTTCGCCACCTGCCGGGAGATCGAGGCCGAGGGAGTGACGGTACTGGCGTCGCGGATCTCCTATGTCGGCGAGCTTGGCTGGGAGCTGCACCTGCCGGTGGAGCAGGCCGGCCGACTCTGGAATGCGTTGTTCTCCTGCGGCCTCGGCTACGGCATGGTCCCCGCCGGCATCGGCGTGTACGGCACGACAGCGCGGCTGGAGAAGTGCTACCGCGCCTACGGCGCCGAGCTCGACGCCAGCTACAACCTCGTCGAGGCGGGTATGGCCAGGCCGAGGGTCAAGGCAGAGGAGTTCGTCGGAAAGAGCGCGTACCTGCGCCAGCGGGAGGCCCAGCCAGCTGCCGTGCTCTGCACCCTGACGGTCGACGATCACGCCTCGGCCCCCGGCCCGCTGCGGTACATGCTCGGCGGCGAGCCGGTGCTCTCGGCCAGCGGCGAGCCGCTCATTGACGCCCGCGGCCGACGATCGTATGTCACCAGCGCGGGCTCGGGTCCCTCGGTTGGCAAGCATCTGCTGATGGCCTACCTGCCCCCCGAGCAAGCCGTCGCCGGCGCCGCGCTGGCGGTCGAGTATCTCGGCGTGCGATACCCGGTGACGGTCGCGGTGGCCGGCTCGACCCCGCTGTTCGACCCGGCTGGTGAGCGGGTCAGGCGCTAACCGAATGACACAACAGGCCGCAGCCGCCACCCCCCTGGACATCCTGGTCTGCGTCAAGCGAGTGCCGATGGTGGGCGGGCGGGTCGTGCTCACCGCCGACGGCCAGGACGTCGACACGCGCCCGTCAGGGTTTACGGTGAGCCCGCACGAGGAGTGCGCAGTCGAGGAGGCCGTTCGGCTCACCGAGCACGCCGGCGGGACGGTGACGGTGCTGACTCTCGGGCCGCCGGAAGCCATGGAGCAACTCAGGGACATGCTGGCGCTCGGTGCGCACCGCGGGATACACCTGGAGACCGACGGCCGGGAGTGGGGCCCCGTCGCCACCGCGGCAGCGATCGCCCAGGCCATCGAAGACCCGCAGACACCGGCGTTCCCCCTCATTCTTTTTGGGAACGAGGCCGCTGACACCGGCGGTTATCAGGTTGGCGTGCGGGTTGCGCACGCTCTGGGGCGGCCGTGCGCGACCGGCATCAAGCGGCTCGAGCGTTCGGGCGCGACGCTGCTGGCCCGGCGCGAGCGCGGCGCGGCGCACGAGGTGTTCGAGTTGCCGCTGCCCGCCGTGGTCAGCGTGAAGGAGGGCATCAACCTGCCGCGCTATCCGTCGCTGCCGGGCCGGCTGCGCGCCAGGCGAGCAGAGATCACCGTGCGGCGGCCGCACTGGCAGCCGGACGGGCTGCGCAAGACCCGGCTGCGGGTGCCAGCCGGTGCGCCGCGACAGGCGCAGTTGCTCGGGCGCGGCGTCGACGCTGTGCCGGAACTGGTGCGCGTTCTCGGCGAGCTTGGCGTGCTGCCGTCCGGGGCGCGGCCGGCTGCCGTCGGCCCGGGCGGCACCGGATCGGGTCAGCCCGGATGAGCGTGCTCTGCCTCCTCGAGCTGGACGACGCCGAAGTCGCGCCGTCCGCACTGCGAGCGCTGTCATTCGGGGCCGCGGTGGCGGCAACGGTCGGCGACGGCGTCACGGCCGTGCTCGTTGATGCACCTGCAGGCGCCGCATCCGACGCCGCACTCGGCGCTGAGCTAACCGCCCACGGCGCGGCGGAGCTGTGCCTCGTCGCCGCCGACGGGCTCACCGGATACGCACCGGTGGCGTGGGCACGCGCGCTCCAGCAGCTCGCCGCGGTCGGCCACGCCAGCCTGGTCGTTGCCGCATCCACCGACCGTGGCAGCGAAGTGCTGGCGCACCTGGGCGCGATAACCGGACTGCCGGTCGCGGCCAACTGCCTGTCCGCGGTACCGGACACAGCCGGATACTGGCAGCTTGTCCGGCAGCGATGGGCAGGCAGCGTGCTCGAGGATGCGCTGCTCGAGGCGCCGCTGGCGCTGTTGACGGTGGCTACCGACGCAATATCGGCCGATCCAGCGCCCGCCGCCGCTGGGCCGGCCCGCGCAGTCCTCCCGGTGCGCCGGTTTACCGCCCGGCTCGACGAGGCAGACCTGCTGGTCTGCGCCGCCGAGTCAGCCGCGGAGTCCGGCGGGACCTCGCTGGCGACGGCGCGCGTGGTTGTCGGCGGTGGTCGCGGCGTCGGCGGCCCGGACGGCTTCGCACCGCTCGAGGAACTGGCCGGGCTGCTCGGCGGAGCCGTGGGCGTGTCGCGGGTGGTGACCAGCCAGGGCTGGCGCCCGCACCGCCAGCAGGTCGGCCAGACCGGTACGAAGATCTCGCCGGAGCTCTACGTGGCGTGCGGCATTAGTGGCGCCATCCAGCACATGGCGGGGTGCCTCGGTGCCCGGCACATCGTCGCCATCAACACCGACCCGGACGCGCCCATCATGTCGCGGGCCGACTATGCCGTCGTCGCGGACCTAGCCGAGATCATCCCCGCGCTGGTGGCTGCGATCCGGGACCGACCGAGCTCGCCCGCCCCCATGGATGGCTCGTAGCTACTGCTGGAGCGAGAGCAACGAGGCATCCACGGGTTGGCGGGCGCCCATCGGCCAGCCCGTTTCGTGCAGCAGCCGGGCCAGTTCGGCCTCGAGGTTGGTCACGCCGACGCCGATCACACGCAGCGGGAGGCCGAATCGGGCGGCGATCGCCGTCGCCCGCCGCGCCAGCTCGGGAGTTCGATCCTGGGCCAGCCAGACGATCCGGCGGTAGTGGCCGAAGTAGTCCTGCCACAGCTCGGGGTGCCGGTCAAGTCCGAGCCCGAAGACCACCGTGCGTTCGAAGCTGGCGACCAGGTAGTCCGTCAGCAGGTAGGTGCCCGGCTGGCGGGCGAGCAGCGCTCGCACCCGGCTAGTGCCGCCGAGCACGTCGTAGCAGTGCAGCCCGCGCATTCGGCTGATGCGCAGCCGGGCGCACACCTGGTCGAGCGCACCGTAGCTGCCGCAGTCGGCGTAGCCGACCACCACGCGCAGGCCGCGCGCCTGCAACGTCCGGGCCAGGTCCGCCACTGCGGGCGCGATCCGGTCCGGCCGGTTGTGCAGCGCAGCCGGCAGTGCGTGCACCTGCACCGGCCAGCCGCGGCGGCCTGCGATATCCCGGATATGGCCGGCCAGCGCACCGCAGGCGATCACCGCGAGCGTGCAGCGGGCCGTGCCGACGGGGCCGTCAGCCGGGGAACTGCAGCTGATCGACGAACGCGTCGTTGAAGCCCTCGCGGTCGGAGAGCTCGACATAGCGCACCTCCTCGAGCAAGGCCAGGGCCGCCGCCCGCTCGCGGAGCGACAGCAGCGCCATCTTCGCGCCCTCGCCGGCCACGTTCCCAGCGGCGACGACGCGCAGCACTGCCAGCTTCGGGACCAGGCCCAGCGCGATCGCGCTGGCTGGTGACAGGTAGCTGCCGAACGACCCGGCAAGCAGGACCTGCTGGATGTCTGCCGCGGTCAGCCCGGCCTCGTCCAGCAGTACCTGCCACCCGGTAGCGATGGCCGCCTTGGCAAACTGCAGCTCACGCACGTCACGCTGGGACAGGTAGATCGAATCGGCCGAGTCGCCGGGTTCGCCGCGCCAGTGCAGCACGAACACGCGCTCGGCACCGAGCATCGTCAGCCGCGGCGCCAGCGCGGGCGCCAGCTCGGCCGCGATCTCAGCCGGCACGAGTCGGCCGGACTTGTCGAGCAACCCGACCCTGACCAGCCCGGCCACGGCGTCGACTAGGCCGGATCCGCACAGCCCGGCTGGATCGCGGTCGCCGATCACGGTCAGGGCGACGCCGTCGGGCGTGACGGCGACTGCCTCGATGGCACCGTCAGCCGCGCGCATCCCGCACCTGATGGCCGCCCCCTCGAACGCCGGGCCGGCGGGCGCGGCGGTGCCGAGCAGCCAGTCGCGGTTGCCGAGCACGATCTCGCAGTTGGTGCCGATGTCGATGAACAGTCGCGTCCTGGCGTCCCGGTTCATGCCGGCCGCGAGCAGCCCGGCGGTGATGTCACCACCCACGTAGGCCCCGAACGCAGGAAACACGAACGCGCGCGCCCGCGGGTGCGCTGGCACGGCCAGATCCGCGGCGAGCACGTCGGGAAGCTGCCGCGCCGTCATGATGAACGGCGCCACGCCGAGCGGCTCGGGATCGACGCCGAGCGCGAGGTGCGTCATCGTCGCGTTGCCCGCGAGAGCCACCTCGGCCACATCAACGGGATCGGCGCCGGCCGCGGCGCACACCTCGGCGGCGAGCTCGGCGAGTGTCTCGTGCGCGAGCCTGGTCATGGTCGCCAGCGCGGCCGCGTCGAGCATGGTGGCGCTGATCCGGGTGATCACGTCGGCGCCGTACGGCTGCTGCTTGTTGAGCATGGACGCGACCGCCAGCGGCGTCCCCGTGCGCAGGTCGAGCAGCGTGGCCACCACCGTCGTGGTGCCGAGGTCGAACGCGAGGCCGAGCAGGCGCTGCGTGGTGTCCCCGGCCTGGACGTCGATGAGCGCGTCGTCCACGATCACGGCGGTGACCTTGAAGTCGGCCGCGCGCAGCCGCTGGCCGAGGCCGCGCAGCACCGCTAGGTCGACCCGCAGTTCCAGATCGTCCAGCCCGGCGAGCACCCGTTCGAGGTCGGTCCGCTGGTCGGCGAGCGTCGGCTCGGCCAGCTCGAGGTAGCGCTTCTGCGCGGCGGGCCGCAGGATGACCTGGCGGCCGACCCCGACGGTGGCGGCCTTGGGCCTGGTCGCCAGCGGCGGCACCTCCAGCTGAGCGTCGTCGCTGGCGAGCGCCCGGCACGCCAGCCGCCAGCCGGCTCGCAGCTCAGTGGCGGAGAACGCGCGCACGTCGAGCGCGGAGGCAGGCACGCTGCCGTCGGTCACCCTGATCTTGCATTTCTTGCAGGTGCCGTGGCCACCGCAGGTGGAGTCGATCGCGATGCCGTTCCAGCTGGCCGCGTCGAACAGCGTGACGCCTGGCGGCACCCGCACTTTCAGCCCGGCCGGCTGAAAATACAGCTCGACCCGGCTGGGCATGCTGGTGCGCTGGCCAACGACGCCGGTGTCGGTCATGGTGCGGCGGCCTGCCGGGCCCGGTGCGCGGCGATCCAGGCCGCACCCCATGGATCCCTGTCGGTGAGCAGGTCGGCAGCCTTCACCGCGTGCATCAGCTGCGGTGACCTGGCGTCCATGATCGCGCTGGTGAGTCCGGCGCCGATGGCCATCGCCAGGAACGCCGCCCCGATCGCGGCCCGCTCCGGCATGCCGAACGACACGTTCGACGCGCCGAGCGTCAGGTTCACGCCCAGACTTTCGCGCAGCAGCGTGATCGTCTCGAGCGTCCGCAGCGCCAGTGACGTGTCCGCGCCGACCGGCATGGCCAGCGGATCGATGACGATGTCCTCGATGGCGATGCCGTACGTGCTGGTCGCCACGTCGACGATCTTGCGCGTCAGCTCGAGTCGGCGGCCGGGTTCGGCCGGGATCTCCGACTCATCGTTGGGCAGCGCGATGACCGCCGCACCGTGCCGCTTCACGAGCGGCAGGATCGCCCGCAGTCGCTCGTCCTCGGCGGTGACAGAGTTGACCAGCGCCTTGCCCTGATAGGCGTCAAGCCCCGCGGCCAGTACCTCGATGATGGAGGAGTCCAGGCATAGCGGCAGGTCGCACCGCGACTGGATGAGCCGCACGGCGCCGACCATCAACCCCGCCTCGTCGCACAGCGGTGCGCCCATGTTGACATCGAGCATCATCGCCCCGCCCGCGACCTGCTCGTCGACATCGATCGCCACCCTGGACAGGTCACTGCGGCGCAGCTGCTCGGCGAAGATCTTCCGCCCGGTCGGGTTGATGCGCTCGCCGATCACGCAGAACGGGTTCCCGTCACCGATCCGTAGTTCTCGGCTGCTCGACGACAGCACGGTCTCCATCAGGACGCTCGCCCTTCTAGGCAGGCGCCATCGCGCGCCGCCCCCGGAGCAGTTCCTTCGCGCGCACCACGGCGGCCGAGGCGTCGGCCGCGTAGCCGTCAGCCCCGACCACATCGGCGTACTCCTGGGTTACCGGTGCGCCGCCGACCATCACGATGACCTTGTCACGCAGGCCCGCCTTCACCAGCGCGTTGATATTCGCCTTGAACATCGGCATGGTCGTCGTCAAGAACGCGGAGAAGCCGACGATGTCCGGCTGATGATCCTCAATGGCGGCCACGAAAATCTCCGGCGCCACCTGCACACCGAGGTCGATGACCTCGAACCCGGCACCCTCGAACATGATGTTGACGAGGTTCTTGCCGATGTCGTGGACGTCCCCCTTGACCGTGCCCATCACGATCTTGCCGATGGTCTGCACGCCCGTCTCGGCGAGCAGCGGGCGCAGGATCTCCAGCGCCCCGGCCATGGCCTTCCCCGCGATGAGCATCTCGGGCACGAAGAAGTCGCCGCGTTCGAACCGGGCGCCAACCTCTTCCAGCGCCGGGATCAGCGCCTCGTACAGCAGCGTCTCGGGCCCGAGGCCGGTCTCCAGTCCTTGCCGGGTTAGCTCGAGCACGGCTGGGCCGTTGCCGACCAGGGTGCGGTCATACAGCTCGCGAAGCAGCTCGTCTGTAGTCACGGAACACCTTCTCTCCGGTTGCTGCCCGCCTCGGCTAACCCGGCAGCCGACGACTGCCCGAGCAGCACCGACAACGCGCGGGCGGCCGACATACAACTGGCAGCCGCGTGCGTCAGCGTCCGGCCAGCCAGCCGACCCGTGGGACCGGAAACTGACAGCGCGGCCACGACCCCCGTCCCGCTGACGACCGGTGCGGCGACGGCGACCAGACCCGGCTCGAGTTCCTCAGTCGTGACGGCGTACCCGCGATCGCGCACCGCGGCGAGTTCGGCGGCCAGCACGGTGCGGCTCGTGATGGTGCGCGGCGTCCGCCGCTCGAGCCTGCCACCGGGTAGCTCCGCGGCGCCGAAGGCAACCAGCACCTTGCCGAGCGCGGCGCAATGCAGCGGCACGGCCAGCCCGACCCAGTTCGTGCCGCCGATCAGATACGTGCTGTCGACCTGCGCGATCTGCTCGACCAGTCCGCCCTCGCGCGGAACACCGAGATTGATCGTCTCGCCGGTCTGCTCCCCTAGCTCAGCCAGCACCGGCTGGGCGATGCTGACCAAGTCGGCCTCAGCGCCGCCGCGCCACGCGTAGGAGACGAAGACCTCGCCAGGCGCGAACCGGCCGGCGCCGTCGCGGCGAACCAGGCCGTTGCGCTCGAGAGCGGTCAGGAGCCGCGATGCAGTGCTCTTGGCCAGGCCGCTGGCGACGGTCAGCTCCGCGAATGACACCGGCGTCTCGTGCCTGGTGATCTCGACGAGCAGCTGCGCCGCGCGGTCGACCGCCTGCGTGCCGGTGGCAGAACTCACGTGGTCGCCCTCATGCCGTTCAGGTACTCAGCGCCGTTCCATATTGCGGAACAGCGTTCTACGATGTGATCGTAGGTTGGCCTGACGACCCTGGTCAAGACCGCCGGTCTGCCGCGCGGAGGTGGCTGTGTTCCGCAACACGATGCCGAAGTACGAGATCCTTTCGCCGGATGCGATCGCCGTACTGGACAAAGGCTGGCGCCGGATCGTGTCGGAGATAGGCGTGCAGTTTGCCAAGCCGGAGGCGGTGGAATTGTTCCGCGCGGCCGGGCAGCGCACCGATGGCGAGGTGGTCTACCTCGATCCGGAGTTCGTGCGGGCGCAGGTCGCGCTCGCGCCGCGCGAGTTCGACGTGCAGGCCAGAAATCCGGCCAACACGGTGCACGTCGGGGGCGACGATATGGTGTTCGGCGCGGTCTACGGCTCGCCATTCGTACGCGAGGGGGACACGCGCCGGGACGCGACCATGGACGACTTCCGCAGGCTCTGCATGCTGTCGCAGTCGTTCGGCCAGCTCGACTCGGCGGGCGGCGTTATCTGTGAGCCGAACGACACGCCGCTGGACTCGCGGCACCTCGACATGATCTACGCGCTCCAGACGCTGACCGACAAGGTCTACATGGGGAACGTGGTGTCCGGGCCCAACGCCGCCGACACCATCGCGATGACCGAGATCCTGTTCGGTGGCCGAGCCGCGATCGAGGCCGTCCCGGCGACCATTTCGCTGATCAACTGCAACTCACCGCTGCGCTGGGACGACCGGATGCTGGACGCCCAGTTTGAGTACTGTGCCGCACGGCAGCCAGTGGTGCTCACCCCGTTCCTCCTCATGGGTGCGATGTCGCCCGTGACGGTGCCCGCCGCGCTCGTCCAGCAGCTTGCAGAAGCGCTGTCCGGCATCGCGCTCGCGCAGCTGATAAGTCCAGGCTGCCCGGTTATCTTCGGCTCGTTCCTGTCCAACATCGACATGCAGTCAGGCTCGCCCAGCTTCGGTACTCCCGAGTCCGCGATGGGGCTGCTCTGCACGGGCCAGCTGGCCAGGCACTTCGGGCTGCCGTTCCGCACCGGCGGCGGCCTGACGTCCAGTCAGAGCTGCGACGCGCAGGCCGCCTACGAGTCCCTCATGACGCTGCTGCCGACGTTCCTGGCCGGCACCAACTGGGTCATGCACGCGGCCGGCTGGCTCGAGGGCGGCCTGGTGTCGTGCTACGAGAAGTTCATCGTGGACATCGAACTGCTGCGGATGCTGCGAGTCGAGTTCACGCCGCTGGAGATCGACGAGGAGTCGCTGGCCTTCGGCGCGCACGAAGAGGTCGGCCACGGAGGTCACTTTCTCGGCGCGCAGCACACCATGGAGCGGTTCCGCGAGTGCTTCTATCGGCCGCTGCTGTCGTCGACGGCCAACTATGAGCGGTGGCTGAAGCTCGGCGGCAAGGACGCGACAGCCCGGGCCGGCGAGATCTGCGCGAAGACGCTGGCGGACTATCAGCCGCCGCCGCTGGACGAGGCCATCAGGGCCGAGCTCGATCACTACGTCCGGCGCCGGAGGGCCGAACTTGGCGACTGAGGTGCGGTCCGCAGCGGCTCACGCTCCGAGCACCAGGTCTTCCTAGCCGGCCCGGCACGGCTGGGCGTGGAACGGGCTTGCTCAGCACCAGATATCGAGTATCATACCCAGTATGCTTATCGATGAGGTGGACCGGTGAGCGTCAGACACGCGCTGCTCGCGCTCCTCAGCGAAGGACCGAAGTACGGACTCCGGCTGCGCGAAGAGTTTGAGGCGGGCACTGGCGAGGTCTGGCCGCTGAACATCGGGCAGGTGTACACGACGCTGCAGCGGCTGGAGCGAGACGGCCTGATCGAGTCTGACGATGATGAGGAGCGAGACAGTCCGCAGAAGCGGTTCCGGATCACCGAAGAAGGCGGTCGTGAGCTCGCTGCCTGGCTCCGGACGCCGCCGGACATGTCGTCGCCGCCGCGCGACGAGCTAGTGATCAAGGTGCTGGTGGCCCTTCGTGTGCCTGGCACCGATGTGCGTGAGGTGATTCAGGCGCACCGCCGTTACCTGGTGGAGCTTATGCAGCAGTGGACCCGGATCAAGGACGCTGATGCAGGCCGCGACCTAGCACTGGGGCTGGCAGTGGACGCGGAGCTGTTCCGGCTGGACGCCGTGGTCCGCTGGCTAGACGCCGCGGACGGCCGGATCAAGCGTGCCGCGCTAGTGCCGCCGAAGGCGGCCCGTGATGACCTCCCTCGGCTCAAGAGAAAGACCGGAGTGACACGGTGATCATGCTCGAACTGCGCCAGGTGTCGAAGGTGTACGGCCAGGGCGCCGCCGAGGTGCACGCCCTTCGCAATGTCAGCCTCGAAGTCGCCGCTGGGGCGATGGTGGCCGTGATGGGGCCGAGCGGGTCAGGCAAGTCGACGCTGCTGACGATCGCCGGCAGCCTGGAGGAACCGAGCAGCGGCAAGGTCTCCGTCGCTGGCCAGGATCTGGCGATGATGTCGCGCGACGGCAAGGCGCGGCTGCGCCGCCAGTCGATCGGGTACGTGTTCCAGGACTTCAACCTGCTGCCCGGCCTGACCGCAGCGGAGAACGTGGCGCTGCCGCTCGAACTGGACGGCGTCAGCGCTCGGATGGCCAGAGCCGCCGGGCTGCACGCGCTAGAGTCGCTCGGCCTCGCAGACCGCGCATCGAGCTATCCGGATCAGCTGTCAGGTGGTGAGCGGCAGCGGGTTGCGATCGCCAGAGCCGTTGTCGGCGACCGACACCTGCTGCTCGCCGACGAGCCGTCCGGCGCGCTGGACTCCGAGAACAGCGAGACAGTCATGCGCATGATCCACGCCGCATGCAAGCAGGGCATCGCCGCCGTGGTCGTCACGCACGACGCCCAGCTCGCCTCCTGGGCGGACCGGGTGGTATTCATCCGCGACGGCCGCATCGTCGACCAGACAGCGCCCGCGCCGGGCCCGGAATCGCTGCTGGGGCAGGACCGATGATCACCCTCACGCGCCCCCGCGCGCGGACCGGTAACGGGGGCATCCCGGCCCGCCGGGCGTTGTTTCGCTGGGGCTTGCGGCTGTTCCGCCGCGAATGGCGCCAGCAGCTGCTCGTTCTCGGCCTGCTCACCGCCGCGGTCGCGGCGACAGTCTGGGGCGCAGGCGTGGTCACGAACGCGCCGCTCGGCAACCCCAACTGGGCCACGTACGGGACCGCTGCCGCGACGGCCACGCTGCGCGGCAGCGACCCGCGCCTGGCGGCCGACATCGCCGCCATTCAGCGCCGCTGGGGCCCGGCAGATGTCATCGAGAACCAGACAATCGCCACCGGCACCGCAGAGTCTGTGCAGCTCAGGGCCGAGAAGCCGCACGGGCACTTTAACGCTCCGCTGCTCAGCCTCGTCAGCGGCGCATACCCGGCCGGGCTCGGCCAGGTCGCGCTGACCAGCCAGGTAGCCGCCCTGTCCGGCGCGCACGTAGGCGGCAAGTGGCGGGCCGCAGGGATCACCTGGCGGGTGACCGGCATAGTCCAGGACCCCAGCAAGCTATCGGACGAGTTCGCGCTGGTCGCGCCAGGTCAGGTCAGGCACCCCAGCCAGGTCATCATGCTGCTTGGCCCCGCTGCGGCGCGGCTGGCGGCCGGCGACGGCGACGTGACACTCCCGGGCGTGCCGGCGGCGGCGCTGACCATCCCCACCGGTATTTCGGGCGGATTCTCACCGGCGGTCCTCATCCTGGTACTGGAGATACTCGGCCTGGCGTTCATCGGCCTGCTGTCGGTAGCCAGTTTCTCGGTGCTGGCCCAGCGCAGGCTCCGTGCCCTCGGCATGCTCAGCGCGATCGGCGCGACCGAGCGCAACCTCCGCCTGGTCATGATCGCAGGCGGTCTCGTCCTCGGCCTGGCGAGCGCGGTGGCCGGGACGGCGATTGGCCTCGCCGCCTGGTTCTCCTACGTGCCTACGCTGCAGCAGGCCACTGGCCATGTAGTCCACGCAGCCGGCCTCCCGTGGTGGGCGATCGCCATCGGGGCCGTGTTCGCGATCGTGTCGTCCGTGCTGGCATCCCGCAACCCAGCTAAGACAATGGCCGCGGTCCCCGTGGTGGCCGCGCTGTCCGGCCGCCCGGCGCCGCAGAAGGCGGTACATCGCTCCGCCCTGCCTGGCGTCATCGCATTCGCGGTCGGCCTGGCCATCCTGGCGTTCGCTGGCGGCCAAGCCGGCCCGCCCGGCGGAGGCCGTGGTCCTGGCGGCGCGCTGCCCCTGCTCGTCGGCCTGGTTGGGGTGGTCGTCGGCATTTTCCTGCTCGTCCCGCTGAGCATTAGCGTGCTCACCGCCGGCGCCGGACCGCGACTGCCGGTCGCGATCCGGATCGCGGTGCGTGACCTGGTCCGCTACCGGGCCCGGTCGGGCTCCGCGCTGGCCGCGATCACGTTCGCCATGTTCCTGGCCATGGTGATCTGTCTCGTCGGCAGCGAGCGGACCGCCAACCCGCTCGAGCCCTCCGCCCCCAACCTGTCCAGCACCCAGCTCGTCATCACCGCGGGGCGCAGCCCGTCCCCCGGCATGATGATGCCGCTAACCAGCGCCCAGGAGGCCAGCCTGGCCGGGCAGCTCAATAGGCTCGCCATCGAACTGCACGCACGTTCCGCGGTGCCGCTGGAATCCGCAGGCGTGCTGAACCAGGCAGGCGCGCCGCTCAACCGCAACAGCAGCAGCAGCAACGGAGTCGGCCTGTATGTGGCCACCCCGCAACTGCTGGCCACGTACGGGATCAAGGCCAGCGAGATCGCCCCCGGCACCGACGTCCTCACCTCGCGGCCGGGGCTGGCAGGGCTGTCGCACATGGAGATGATCTGGCAGAGTTCCGGCAACGGAGGCGAGTCCGACGGTGACAATAGCGGCCCGTCCTGCACGTCTGGCAGTTGCCTGGCCAGCCCTGCGATTCTGACGATCAGCAGCCTGCCCAGCGGTACCGACGCCCCGAACACGCTGATCACTGAGTACGCGCTCGGCAAGTACCACATGCAGACTCACCTGTCAGCGTGGCTGATCCAGGCACCGGCCCCGCTCACCGCTACGCAGATCAGAGCCGCGCGACACGTCACTCTCGCCTACCAGGCACCGCTCGAGATCGCCTCCGGCGGCCCGGACTTCGCCGAGATCGCCGGCGTAGCCACACTGCTCGGCATCATCATCGCCCTCGGCGTGCTGGCCGCGTCTGTCGGCCTGATCCGTAGCGAGACTGCGCCAGACCTGCGCACGCTGGCGGCGACCGGGGCCAGCGCCGCCACGCGCCGGACGATCGCCGCAGCGACCGCGGCCGCACTCGGCCTGCTTGGCGCCGTCCTCGGCCTGGCCTTCGCCGTGGCCGCCTGCCTGGTCTGGGCGCACGCCAGCCTGTCCGCCATGTTCAGCGATGTGCCGCTGACCGACGTGCTGACCCTGTTGATCGGACTGCCGCTGGTCGCTGCAGCCGGTGGCTGGCTGCTGGCCGGTCGCGCGCCGGAGGTCATCGCGAGGCAGCCGCTCGACTGACGCGCCTGTCACAGCGGGCGTTGCAGCCGTGTCTTATTTGTGCAGGCACGACCACCACAGGAGGCTAGTGATGGCTGCACAGGACACAATTGACGACACTGACATCAGGCACCTCATCGATACGCTGACCGGCGCGATTCGCACCATGGATCTGGAGGGCTCTGAGGTCGATTTATGCTCCGGACATCGTGCCCTTCGACGTCACAGGGCGAGTGCAGGGCCTGGGAGTAGAGGCCAAGCTGCGGACTGGGTGGAGGCCTTTGGGGCCTTCCAGCCACCGCTCGGATACGAGATCCGCGACCTCACGATCACCTCGAGCGGTGACGCCGCGTTCGTGCACGGCCTGGCCAGGCTCAGCGGCACGCTGAAGAACGGAGATCCAGTTGGGGGGTTCTGGGTTCGATTCACCGGCTGCCTTGGCAAGATCGACGGCCGCTGACGCGACCGACGATAACCGGGCGGGCCGGAAGTTGAGCGGCTGATCCGAACGGCCGGATTCGAGCCCGTAAAGATCGGCGGGGCTTGATCTCTGGTCCGCTTTCGGTCCGGCCTTCGATCATCCGCCTTCGGCGACCCGGATGATCGTCTTGCCGCGCATCCCGCCGCCAGAGGCGAACGCGGACGGCGCTTCCGCTAGCGGTCGGACTGCGCCGACGATCGGGTTCAGCCGCCCGGACCGCACCCGCTCAGCGAGGTCTGCCAGCCTGAGCCGGTCGGGCTCGACGACGAAAAAGACCGAGCTGCCGTCGGCGGGCCGCGCGTTCGGCGGGCCGACGATCGTGACGAGCGTGCCGCCGGCGCGTACTAGCCGCGCGGAGCGCTCAAGGATCTGGCCGCCGATGACGTCGAACACGACGTCTACCTCGCCGACGTCCTCCAGCCGGTCGGCCTGTAGGTCCACGAACGTGTCTGCGCCCAGGCCGAGGGCAGTATCCCGGTCCGTTGCGCGGCCGGTGCCGATCACGCGGGCGCCTAGCTCGTGCGCGAGCTGAACCGCGATCGACCCGACACCGCCCGCACCGCCGTGGATCAGGACGGTCTGGCCCTTCTTCAGGCGGGCGTGGTCGAACAGGCCCTGCCAGGCGGTCAGCGCGGAGATGGGCAGGGCGGCGGCCACGGTGTGGTCGATGTCGGCCGGAAGCGGAGCGAGGTTGCGGGCCTCTACTGCGGTGTACTCGGCCAGCGACCCGTCGCGGGTCCAGTCGGCCAGTCCGAACACCCGCTGGCCGACGGTCAAGCCGGAGGTGCCGTAACCCAGGTCGGTGACAACACCCGACAGCTCGTGTCCGAGCACGTGGCCATCGCACGGGCGCTCGCCTCCCGGCCGTCACTGCTGCTCGCAGACGAGCCAACCGGCCAGCTCGACCGCCAGACCGGCCGCCAGATCATGCGGCTGCTCCAGGCCGTCGTGGAGTTGGAAGGCGTGACCGCGCTCGTCGCCACCCACGATCCGGCGCTACTCGATCTCGCCGACTCCGTCCTGCACCTAGTCGACGGCAAAATCACCGCCTAGAGCTGCCAACGCCACCGGAGGCAGCATGCAGGGCGTAACGGTTCGCAGAGCGACCGTGGCAGATATCGATGGCCTCGTCGCCTCCATCACTGGATTGTTCGCCGAAGATAGCGTTCGCGACCAGCTGCGCAACCCTGGCTGGCCGCAGGCACATGCCGCGGACGAAGAGGTCGAGAACGTGGCCAATCCGGACATCCTCGTGCTGTCAGCCGAACTTGATGGATCTATCGTCGGCCATCTGACCGGAGGCTTTCTGCTGCCTCAGCGATGTGGACTGGTCCTAGGGCAATTCTGATCAGCATGCACGTCATGGCCGCGCGGCGCGGCCAGCATGTGGGGATCGCAGCTGGTCGAGCATTTCCGGTCGTGGGCCAAGGAGAAGGGCGCGGTCCAGCTGCGGGTGACGGCCTACACCGCGAACACCGATGCGATCCGTTTCTACCAGCGGCACGGCTTCGCTGCGCTCGAAACCACGCTGGCCGTCGACATCTGACGGCAAGCCCTGTTAACGGCGGTGCTGAGCGGCCCGGCAGCAGCTGTCCTCGGTGTGATCGCCGGGCGTGTACACGGAGTCTGGCGGTTTTGCCCCACCCGCACGGCCGGGCGCGTCCGCTACGATCCAAGATTGGGTCACCATGGTCCAACGCCAGTTTCCCGGGCCTACGGACTCACCTCGTCGCTCAGCTTGAGCGCCCCGAAAAACCCGGTGTAGGGCCGAATCCCGCAGCGAGTTGAAGACCCGCCGCGCCGAACGGTACGCACCACAGAATCGGAAGCATGACCGCAGAGACAGGCGCGCCTGGTGCACCGCACCTGGCCGCTCTGGTCCGAGCCTGCGCCAGGTTCAAGAATGGCAAGCTCGCCGAACGGCCCGACGATTAAGGCGGCAACCAGCAAGC
This sequence comes from Streptosporangiaceae bacterium, assembly GCA_030041275.1. Classification (GTDB taxonomy): domain Bacteria; phylum Actinomycetota; class Actinomycetes; order Streptosporangiales; family Streptosporangiaceae; genus JAJYUU01. Next base: position 17,897 of record JASHOE010000041.1, on the reverse strand, counting down.
CGCCTGGCAGGTCGATCCGCCGGTCTATTCTTCATGGCCTTCGGCAGCGCGCGTGACCTGCTCGGGGTGACGGGGCGTGAGCAGTTCGGTTAGCGCATCCAGGAACCACTCACGGTTCGTCGCCATGTCCGCGCTTGACAGCAGCCGCCACCTCGGTTGGCCCTCAGGGCCGGCGATGACGGCGTCGAACGGTCCGTGGGCGGCCTCGATGAATCCGAGCATGACATGGTGTCCGTTCACGTCGAGGGCTTCCTGCCGGGAGGGATGTGGTTCTGCCTCGATGCGGCCAGGCAGGTGTTTGGGTACGAGTTCGTGTAGCCGCAGCTCGCGGCCGCGATCGGGCCCGCCGCTGTAGATGACCTCGCGGGCAATAGGACTCGGGCCGGTGTGGATCGCTGTTGAGTCGATCGCGAGCGAGGCTAGTGTCTGCGGAGCAAACAGGCCACCGCATGCGGCAGAATCACCGGGGCCAGCTTGCCAGGTCATGGTTATGGTGTCGGGCTGCTGGATGTTCCAGATGCCCAGGGGTACGCCGATGACCGGGGCGTCGGGTCGTCTGGCCCAGTAGCTCAGGGCAGCGAAGGGCGTGGCGATGATCGTGCTGGCGGCACCCGGGTCGGCGGCGTGCAGCGACCGGTAGATTTCGGTGATCTCCTCGCGGGCGAAGGTCCCGTCGAGCACCGAAAGTTCGATCATGGTCCGGGCGAGCCGCGCCGAGGCCGCCGGGTGGCCCATGTAGTCCACGCCATGCCACACGATGTGGTGCTGGTTCAGGGCATCGGAGCTGGCGCGGCTCTGCCAGAGGGCCGGGTGATCGACCGCGGGGAACGCCCAGTCGTAGAGAAACTGCTTGACGCGTAACCTGCGGCCTTCGCCCGCAACCTCGAAGCGGAAGGCAGCCGGGTTGTTCTCGCTCCATGGCGTCCTGCCCGCCGTGGAGTTCCCGACACGTCCGGGAGGTGCCTCGCGCCGCAGGGATTCCTTGATCAGGCGTGTCCCTGCCGGGAGCCGGCGGGGGGTGAAGACGATGAAGTTCGACCACACCTGCGCCTTCGCGGCCTCCATCTCTGGCGGTGTAGCCTCCAGTTCGGCAGGGTCGGCAAGCATGTGATGGGTCCAGTGCTCATCGCGTGTCATCCGTGCGCTCCTCTCGCTGCCCGGCAGCGTCCGCGGTTGGGCGCTGCTGCCGCGGTTCGCTCACCGTACCGTATTAAAGACCGGTGGTCACTAAAACTGGGAGACTACAGGGATGCGCGCCATGATGGAGGAGGGGGCGGCGCGAGGCCGCGGTCGGCCGGCAAGGCTGTCGGCAGACGCGATCGTTGCCGCCGCCGTGGAGCACGGGACCGGGCAGCTGACGGTGCGCGGACTCGCGCGACGCCTCGGGGTGGCGCACTCCGCGCTATACCGCTGGGTCGGTGACCGCGACGGACTGCTGGACCTGGTCAGCGACAGCCTCCTCGACCGGGTCTCATCCCAGATCACCGACGAGCCAGCCGGGGACTGGCGCGGATGGCTCATCAACCTCGGCCATGCGCTTCGCCGGGAGTTCCTCCCCGTGGCCGACGCCGAAGTCCTCGCAAAGTTCCCTCGCATGACACCGGTGTATGACCGTCTCCAGCAACACGCGGAGGCCGTGATGACCGAAGATGGACTCTCCGCCGTCGAGGCGAGCGAGTCGTTCACGGTGGTTCTGTTTACCGTCTGGGGGTGGATCGCCGCGGAGAAAGCCTGCGGTGAGGCGATCGGCCACGACGACCACTTCGCCGTCATGCTCACGGCGCTGACACGCGGACTGCCTGCCGCGCCATCATTCAACCGATCCACTAACCGCCTCGACAGTGCCCCGGGCGATCCCTTCCATTGAGTTCCGAGAACCAGAAGGATGGCTTCTGGATCCCGATATCAGCCGGCGAGCGGGTCATGGCAGAGGATCCCGGGCTGTGGTCGCCGAGCAAGTGGCCAGCGAGGTAGGTGATCGGCAGGGCGCCGCACAGGGCTCGGGGCTGCCTCCCGAGGACTAGTGGGCGCGGGGGAAGCCGGACACTTGCTACGGGAATCATGGGTTTCGGTCTGGAGTGTGAGACAGGCGAAAGGAGCGCATGATGGCGCGCCGGATCTGCGTGACGGGCGCGAACGGGCTGGCTGGCAGGGCCGTGGTGCGGGACCTGCGCGAGTTCGGATACGACGTCGCGGCCACCGATGTGGTGACGCGGGTCGGCGACGACTGGATCGGGCTGCGCGCTGACCTCACCGACTACGGGCAGGCAGTGGAGGCGCTCACCGGCGCCGACGCAGTGGTGCACCTGGCGAACATCCCCGCCCCGGGACTGGCAACCCCGGCGGTGACGTTCAACGCGAACATGACCATGAACTTCAACGTCTTCCACGCGGCGGCGAGCCTGAAGCTGAGCCGGGTGGTCTGGGCCTCTAGCGAAACGACGCTGGGCCTGCCGTTCGACAAGCCGCCGCGGTACGCGCCCGTGGACGAGGATCACTACCCGGCGCCGACCTCGACGTATGCGCTGTCCAAGGTGGCAAGCGAGACGGTCGCCGCCGAGATTGCTCGCTGGTCCGGCATCCTGTTCCTGGCGCTGCGCATCTCGAACATCTTCGACTCTGCGTGGTATGACGAGTTCCCGTCCTTCTGGACTGACCCGCAGCAGCGCAAGTGGAATCTGTGGGGGTACGTGGACCAGGCGGACGTGGCGCTGGCCTGTCGTCTGGCGCTGGAAGCGGACGCCGAGGCCGTCGGCCCGGCATCGTCGTTCATTATTGCGGCAGCCGATACTGTGATGAACCGGCCGTCGGCGGATCTGCTTGCCGAGGTGTTTCCGCAGGTGCCCCTGACACGGGAAATTGGCAAGTTCGGCACGCTGCTGGCCATCGACCGCGCCCGGCAGGCCCTCGGCTACGAGCCGCGGCACACCTGGCGGGACCACATCGAAGGCTGAGGCGCTCGCCCGGCAATCAGGCGTCTGCGCCATCCGCACAGCCCGGAGTTGCTACCCGGCTCGGCCGACCCGCAACGATGCATCAGCGCATCAACTGAGCCGCGCCACCTGCTCAAGTCTCGGCGCCGTCTTGTAGGAGTTCGCTCGAGATGTCATGTGCGCGCGGTTTCTGTCCTCGGACGACGTGCTCGGGGTGCCCTGCTGTGCGGGGAAGTTGTCATTTCCCTCGGAGGGCGGAGTCGGCTTGCTCGCTTGCGGTCACGCTTCCAGTCAGCGCCTCCTCCAGCCTAGTCAGAAGGCCGGTGAGAGCGGCCCGCTCGATGTCCGTGAGCGCGCTGACCAGGTCCGCCTCGTGTATGAGGAGGTTCCGGACGGTGGCCTGGATGAGGGCATGACCGGCCTCAGTCAGCTTGACGGAGATCGCGCGACGCGACGCGGACGACGGTGCCCGTGCCACCAGCCCGGCGCGTTCGGCCCGGGCAACGCGCTGGGAGACCGCGCCCGCCGTGACCAGCGTCCGGCGGGTGATCTCGCGGGTGGTCAGCTCATAGGGCGGCCCCGCCCGCCTTATGACGCTAAGCAGGTCAAGCGTCGACGGGTCGATTCCGAGGCCGGCGAGGGTGCGCCGTCTGTCGTCGGCGAGGACCTTGGCGATCCGCCACATCGGCGTGATGATCTCGATGGACCCGGTGGGCACGCCGGGCAACTCACGTCGCCATGAAGCCGCGATGTCGGCTGCGCGCCATCCGGCGGCCGGCCTGATCGGATAGCCCGCCCCACCGAAATCCTTGGACACCATCCGCCTCCCTGACTACGTTTAGGGCTAAACATATCTGCGAGGGAGAACAGCTGTGGGACGTTTCGTGCTCGTCACCGGCGGCGGGAGCGGTCTCGGCAGGGCCGTGGCCGCCCGGTTCCGGGACGGCGGCGACACGGTGGTCATCACCGGCCGGAACGCCGACCGGCTCGCCAGCACGGCGTCCGAGATCGGCGCACGGCCGATTACCTGCGACGCTACCCACCCGGAGCAGGTGGCGCGCATGGCTGCCGAGCTAGGCCCCGACCTGGACGTGCTGGTCAACATGGCAGGCGGGAACACCGACTTCACCCGGCCCGGCGGACAGCAGCAAGACTTGGAGCAGGTGGCCACTGCCTGGCGGGCGAACCTGGACGCCAACCTGCTCAGTGCCGTACTCACCACCACAGCCGTCCTCGGTCGGCTGCGAGCAGGCGGCTCGATCATCAACGTCGGCTCCATAGGCGCCGAGTACGCCTCAACTTCCTACGGCGCGGCGAAGGCAGCCCTGGCAGCATGGAACGCCGGGCTGTCCGCCGAAGTCGGCCCCAGGGGCCTGAACGCCAACGTGATCTCACCCGGCTACATCGCGGGGACCGGCTTCTTTCACGGAAAGCTCACCGAGCAACGGAGGGGGGTCCTGGTCGGCGCCACCGACGATGGCCGCGCCGGGAGCCGGGCGACATCGCCGAGACCGCATGGTTCCTCGCCTCCGGCGGCGCGCGCCACATCTCGGGCCAAGCCCTGCACGTCAACGGAGGCGCCCACACCACCCGATGACGACCGGGTGAGACCAGCCGGCCACGCCCCGCCTGACCCCATCGGCGACGGATTCGGCCAGCATCCGCGTCATCTCGACAATCTCCTCTCGGATTCCTGAGAGGAGAGCGATGACGAGTGATCCGCCGCATTGCCCACATCGCAGTTGACAGCAGCCGCCGGTGCCAGCGCGCAGTCGCTGCACGACGCCCAACGAGCCTGACATTTCAGCCAAGCACCGGCGGACGCGAACAACAGTCGGCCACAGAGCAGAGTCCAGGAGCACGGAATGATGACTGAGCTAGGTCTCTATGCACTGGCCAACGAGCACGTGGCCGATCTCCGAGATTCGGCCGCAGCCGAGACCCGGGCTTGTCTGGCCCGCATGCCGCGTCCATCAGCGCGAGCCCGCATCGGATGGTTACTCGTCGGCCTAGGTCTGAGGATCGTCACTCGGACCAGGGCAGGCATGCAGGATCTCTGAATGGGCCGAGCTCCGCGTAGAGCCCAGGCTGATCGGACCCGCAGGGGAAGATCGATTGTCCCGGAGCGGTCAGTCGTCTGGTGTGGAAGATTGTTGGTTGCCAGTCCTGAGGCCGATTGAAGGCGCGTGCGAACAGCGGAGAAGTTGAAGTGCCCCGCGACGGGCGAGCGTGGCTGACGAGGCTCCGGGCTGAGGAGGGAGCGTGGAAAGCCGTGAAGAGATTCGGCGCAGTGGGCCAAGACGAGTTGACGTGGTCGACGCGGGCCGGGTCGTGCTGGCCTGCCTCGCCGACGTGCACGGCAACACCGCAGCGCTAGACGCCGTCCTGGTATCCGCCGAGTTTGCCCTGGCCGGGGCCGTGGCCTTTCTGGGTTGCACGACAACGGGGCCCGACCCTCGCGGCGTGCTCGAGCGATGCGCCGGGTTGAAGGTGCCAGTGTTCCACCTGGCCGGGAACGGGGAGCGCCGGGTTCTGGAGGTCGCCAGCGGTGTCCGCCCGGTCGAGCGCGAGGTTGATCGCTGGCTCGTCGCCGCTCACGGCGCCGACGGGTTGGCCACGATTGCCTCCTGGCCCGGCGGCCTCCGGGTTGGTAACCGGCTGGCCGGCGGAGTGCGGCTGTGCCACGGTAGCCCGCGTAGCGATATCGAGTTGCTGACTAGTCTGACCGGCGATGACCGGCTGCGGGAGGCCACCGCTGGAGTTGATGAGGCGGTGCTGGTTCATGGCCACACCCACGTGCAGTATCGCCGGGACGCAATCGGCAAGGTGATCACAGGAGCCGGTAGCGTCGGCCTGCCGTACGCCGCGCGTCAGGGAGCACGCTGGGCGCTGATTTCCGACCAGGTGAGGCTCGTGGTGACGCCCTACGACCTCGACCGGGCCGCAGCGCTGATCGCGGCGACTGACTACCCGGGCGAAGCCTACTTGAAGACCCTGCGCCAACCTCCCAACCCGGAAGCGAAGACAGCGGACGCCGAGAAGCTCGTGTTCTCCAACTAGCCGTCTTCGTGCGCACGCCCGCGATTCGTGGTCCATACTGCGGTTCCTTTTGAGCAACGCAGAATGAGCCGGCTGGTTCCGGCGGCTATCGTAGCGCTGGGCAGTGTGATCAGAGCCCCCGAATGATGGTGTCGAGCGTCCGGTCGATGGTGGCTTGGCGTTCGGCACGGTCGACACGGGCGAGGGGTCCGTCAAGGCAGAGGGTCGCGATGCCGTGCACCTGGGCCCAGGTGACGTACTCGAGCCCTGCCCGACGTTCCGGTGGCACAACGCCGGACGCGACGAGTTCGTCGAGGACCTGGCGCAGGAGCAGGAACGGTCCGACGTTGTCGTCGTGGGCGGCGGCCTCGTTGGTGGGCCAGGGGCCGCGAGGACCGAAAGTGACCCGGAACAGCCCGGGCTCGTCGAACGCGAACTGTAGGTACGCGGCCCCGAGTGCCCGTAGCCTGCTACGGGCCACCTCGTCGGCGCTGGGCTGCTTACGACCGCGCCGCGGCGCCGCGCTGGCGCGGTCCTGGTCGAGCGCGGCTTGCATCTGCCCGCCGAGCAGCGCCAGCGTCTGACGCTTGACCGCCTGGACGAGCTGCTCACGGTTGGCGAAGTGGTGGTAGGCGGCGGCGGCGCTTACGCCAACGCGTCGCGCCGCTTCGCGCAGCACGACAGCGTCGGGCCCGCCCTCTCGGGCCAGGGCGGTCGCGGCGTCGACTAGCGCGTTCCGCAGGTCTCCGTGGTGATAGGGCCCGGTCGACCTCAAGGTGTTCACAACCTCACCATCTTGACGTCGTTCACATTCGTCTGTGACCCTGTCAGCGTGTGATCCTATCAGTGTTCAGATTCGAGGTATCATGCTCCAGACGATGTGCGCAGTGGTGGCCGACCGCCCGGGAGGCCCCGACGTCCTGCACCTGGACCGCGTTCCCCTGCCTGCGGCTGGTGCGGGGCAGGTTCGGGTGGCGGTCCGGTCGGCGGGGGTCAATTTCCACGACGTGCACCAGCGACGGGGAACGGGACCGGACTCGAGGTTCCCCCTCATCCCAGGCATCGACTTCGCCGGTGTCGTGGTCGAGGTCGGTGACGCCGTCGAAGGACTCGGCGCAGGTCAGCCAGTGTTCGGCCTGGCGCCGGCGGGCGGCGCGTATGCCCAGCAAGCGGTTGTCCCCGCAGCGGCGGTGCGCCCGATTCCCGAAGGCGTCGGTTTCAGCGAAGCCGCGGCGCTGCCGGTTGCTGGTTTGTCGGCCTCGTTCCTGCTCGGCATCTCGGAACTGCGGCCGGGGATGACTGCGGCGGTCTTCGCGGCTGCAGGCGGGTTGGGATGCTTCTTGGGCAGTCTGCTCACCGTGGCTGGCGTGCGCTCGATCGGTATCACCTCCAGCCCAGCCAAGGCCAAGACCGCAGAAGCCGCCGGACACTCAGATGTCATCGATTACCGCGCGGAGGACCCCGTTGAGGCGGTCCGGGAACGTACCGGCGGCGCCGGAGTCGACGTCGTGTTCGACACGGTGGCGGGACCCGAGTTCGCTCGCAGCTTCCGCATGCTGCGAGATAGCGGGACGGTGATCTGCTGTGGACGCGCCGGGGGTCCACCGGATCTGGCTGATGTCACTGACGCGCTGATCGGGTCTCGACGCAACCTGGCCCTTCGTGATTTCTTCCTCCCCACCTACCTGCCAGCGCATGTCGACGAGCTTGCGGACCGGCTGGACACGCTGGCCGAAGCGATGCGTTCAGAGCAGGTGAGGATCCCGATCCGGGCGTTCGAGCTGGGCGACGCCGCGAGCGCCCACGCGCTGATCGAATCGGGATCATCGGTCGGCAAGATCGTCCTACACGTCGACCCGGCAGCGACCGCGCCTCGAACTTCCTCCACGCACACGCAGAGGGACGACCGATGAATGCCGAGGTTCGCGCATCTCGACCTTCGACGAGTCTTATCGGCTCGCCGTGGTAACGGCGGAGTTGCGAGGCGGCGACGGCTGGAAGGAGGCCGGCGTCGGCATACGACTACCTGCGGAGCGGCCTCCAACTCCCAGCCTCCATGCGTCTGCCGGCAAGCCAGTCGGCTCACGCCCGGCCGGCGGTCTCACACCCTGCCCGCGCGCCGAAGCTGGTCCTGCATGCCACTTGACCATAAGAAGGAACGACATCGGATGGACTTGCAACTAAATGGCAAACGAGCCGTCGTCGTCGGCGCCACCAGAGGCATCGGCCGAGCCGTCAGCGACCTACTTGCTCACGAAGGATGCCGAGTCGCCGTCGGAGCCCGCGACGCCGTCCAGGTCGACGCGACTGTCCAGCGGCTACGTGCCGATGGCCATCAAGCCTACGGAGAGCGGGTCGACGCCGCCGACCACACCGACCTAGCCCGATTCGTCACCGCGATGGGCGAGACGCTCGAAGGGATAGACATACTGGTCTACGCCCCCACCGCGGCGATGGGCGCCGGCAACGACGAAGCCTCGTGGCACAGGGGTATCGCCGTAGATCTCATGGGCGCGGTCACCGCTTGCGAAGCCGCAGTCCCACTGCTCCAGCAGTCCCAGGCGGGGGCGATCGTCCTTATCGGCACCGCGTCGATCGTCGAAGCCGTCGGACCACGTCGGGCCTACAACAGCGTCAAAGCTGCCCTTGTCCCCTACGCCAAGTTCTTGGCCCGAGACCTTGCCCCCACCATTCGGGCCAACATCGTGTCACCCGGCATGGTCTACTTCGACGGCGGCGTATGGGACGCGGTGCGCCAAGTGGTTCCCGACCGCTACCAGCAGGCCATTGCTCGCAACCCCATGCGACGTATGGCCACCCCTGAAGAAGTCGCAAATGCCGTAGCGTTCATCGCCAGCCCCAAAGCGAGCTTCATCAGCGGTGCCCACCTCCTCTGCGACGGGGCTCGGACCGAAGGCGTCCACTACTAGCCGGCGCGCCGGCTAGATCAGCGCGACGGGCAGCCCGTCACCGTGCGATTCGCCGACGAAGTCGGCACAATCCTCCGAGACCTGCCGGAAGACTTCACCCCCGAAGCACGGTATGCCTTCTACATGTGATACGCCCCGGCGTTGGAACCACGCGGATAACAGGCAGCAGTGACAAGTTGCCCAGCCTCACGGACAGCAGGTGGCTGACACCGTGGTAGTGCTGTGCGTATGCCCCGCTTGCGTCTATTAACTGCACTACGCTGGTCCTGGTCAGGACCGAGAACTTCCGCGTCGGCGACGGGATGGCGCGAGCTACGCGCGTGAGCTGGCACAAGATCACGTTGCCGCCTGGCGAGGCGCCACGCGTCATCTGAGACGAGAACCGGCTGTTTGCCATCCCGCGCAACTCCGCCTGGCTGGGCATCATCGGCTCCTCAGCCAGGCCAGGACCTTACGAATGCTGTGGAGCAGGTCTGGGCGGCGAAGTGGCCCTCGGTCCGCCGGGTCAGCTAGACGGGGCCGGTCGCGCAAGGGCGAGATGGTCTCAACGGTTCGAGGGACAGCCCAGTCCGACCGAGCTTTGCTGTCAACCCGGTCACAGTGTGTCGCTAGGCAAAGTTGGTGGCAGAACGCGGCGTCCGTCCTGCAGGCAGAGGTCCGAGGGCCGTGGTGTCAGCCCCAGGTAGATCCGCCAGCGCCGATCGCGTGGTCTGTGTCAGCATCGCGTTGGCCCACTGCTGTCCGGAGTATTTGTCCAGCAAATACAAGAATTCTCGGATTGCTAGCAAGGTACCGCGCAAGTCACCGCGTGGCGCGGCGCCGAGGTGAACGCCGCGGTTGCGGTCGTCGACTGCCGTCGTGATCGCCGTGCGGAGATGGCGGGGAACGCGGCGGCCGGGTTCGACGTCGGCTCGGATGGGCAGGTTAGGAAGCACTTTCCGCATGATCACGTCTAGCGGCGGCGACGGGATATTCTCGACCAGCGCGTCGGCATCCGGAATCAGCGCGGCGATGAGCTGCTTGAGCCCACCTCGGCTGCAGCAACGCCGATGACCATCGAGCTCCTGGGATTCGCGTGCCGGAGGTTCCAGGCCTCCCGCCACAGTTCGTGGGCTACGGGCTCGCGCTGAGAGTATGTCACCAGGTCCGCCACTTCTGCCAGGCCACGCGGCTCGATCTGCGACTGGTCGTCGCCCATCGCGGCCCGTGGGACAAGCTCGAGGGCGAGAGGCCGGCCATCTGCCAGCCGCGCAGTGACGGTGACGTCTTTGAAGAGCGCGTCGTGTCCGTGCACGCCGAATCGCCAGCGAAGAACACTGGCGACATGCCTCAGAACGTCCTCGATTCCCTGGCACGCGGCCGCAACTGCCGGCGCGTAATGCTGGTCATGGGGGTCGGGCAACATGACCGGAGAATCCGACTGGACGCCCATCGCCCCTCCGGCGTCGCTTAGTTGCGCGTCGTCAGCGGTCTCTGACTTGCCGGCGCGCGTGATGGTGGCGAAGGCAGCATCTGGATTGATGACAGCTGCGACCCTGACGGACACTCCGTCGTGGTCGAAGTGCAGATTCGACGGGGCCGCTACTTCGACGAAGTTCGTGTTCAGGATGTGAGTCACGGTAACTGTCTATAACGAACGGGTCAGTGCCGGACAGCTGCGTGAAACGCTGTCCCATCGGGACCCACGCGTCGTTCCCCTCCTTGGCGGCGTGGCTGTAGCCGCACCAGACAAGCAGCGGACGGTCGGGAGCCTCGGCCAGGATCCGGCAAAGGTTGCGCGCCTGTTCCAGCTCCCGCCGGTTCCTGAACTCCCTACTCAGCAGCTCCGCCGGGTCAGCGTCCGCCGGGATGGCCGCTTCGTAGGCCCACAAGGTCCAGCCCAGCTCCAAAGCCGTAGCAATCAGGCTCCGCGTCCGGCTGCGCCAGGTAGCCGCCCACCGTCACCGGAATTTCCCGGACCGGGCCCAATGCGCTCCCGGCCGGGTCGTGCAGCACCTCCATGGCCAGCCGGCGAACCCCGGCCGCATGCGCCGCCCGGACCATGCGGGCACCAGCCTTACGGGTCCGCACGCAGTGGGCAAGGCCGCTATGCGCCTCGTTGGCCATCACCACCTGGGCACGGGAGAAGGCCACCCCGTCAGCTCTTCGACCGAACGCCAGCCATCCACCCCAGCCACCGACCACGCGCCAGACACCAGAGGGGCCGCCCGGCCCGCTGACGATTATGACCCCTACACAACCGGCGACCCGCCCGCGCGGCACGCGACGGGGTGCACCGAACGCCGAATCCGGCGTCGGTTGAAGCGCAGACTCCTGATGTTGGTCCCGAGCGCGGATCGGCAGTTATGGGCGGCGGTCGGCGCTGACGATCAGCTTTGGGTAGTGCGGGCATACCGCCGGACGGGGATCTCAGTCGACCGGCTCGCGATGCACCCACTCGGCGAGGTTGTCGGACGCGAGCGCCCGCACGCGCGCGGCGTACCGGGCGAGGTCGGCGTCGTCGAGCAGGTCGCGCCACTGGCCGCTCGTGCCGCGGCTGAAGAACGCGGCGGGATCGATCCAGTGCTCCGGACCGCCGCCTGGGACGGTCGTGTCGGCCTTGCTGCGCATCGACTCGAACGTCGCCGCTTGGACCAGGCGGGGCCATCGGGGCTCGTCGACGTCGATGCCGAGGCGCGCGGCCATCTGCCGCATCTGCCCCTCCAGGTCAGCCTTTAAATCGTCGTAGTGCAAATACACGACGTCGAGATCGTCGGCGGCGTCCCGGAACGTCTGCAGGTGCTCTACAGTGCGCCGCAGCGACGACCCTACCTGCGTCGACGGCGTCTCGTCGTCGACCCACTGCCAGAAGCGGTCCCGCTCGCCGTCGGGGCGCGGCCGCGTCGGCCGCAATGGTCCGAGCTCGATACCGTCGACCGCGGCCGCCCGTTCGCGTTGGTTGAGGAACGCGCCGATGTCGGTGTTGTCGATATGGTGGTCGATCGACAGCCCCACGTCGCGCGGGTCCCGCCCGACGCAGATGTAGGTGACCGTCGGATCGTTGGGTATCCCGTCGAGCGGCGTGTGGGTCTTGATGAACCGGCGGTGCGTCTGGGCTGCCAGGTCCGCGAACACGTCTGTGCGGGCGCGAGTCACCATGTCGATCCACGGCGAGAGCGTGTCCAACGGGAGCGGGAGCTCCGGTTCCTGCAGTATGAGCAGGGCGCAGATCATCTGCGTCCACGTCGTCCCGCACTTTGGCGGGGTGCTGATGATGATGTCGCCAGGGCGGAGCTCGAAGCCGTTCCAGCGGTTGCTGTCGTACATACTCGCCTCGTAGCGGCGCACGGCCGTCATCCTTGCAGCGGATCCGATCCCGTGGGGCCCAGATGATTCACCGCACGACATCCTGCCCAGGGCTCAAGACTGAGGTTCACAAGGGCGTCGCGCAACAGTACGTAGCGCAGCACCCGCATAATGTCCGATCTCGAACACTCCGCGCGGGCATCATGAAGGCCAGAAGATGAGCGCCGAACGGCGGGTCGCGGGTTCCTTTCGGGCTCACGTTGCGTAACGCGAGTTTCCGCCTGGCTGACACTCTGGCTGCCAGGCGGAAGGCGTGCAGCTGCCTAGCGGGCGGCTCCTGCGACGTAGGCGGCGACGATGTAGGTGGCGTGCCGGTCCAGCGAGGTCCTGGCCCGGTCGTATCTCATGGTGGTACCCGGGTCGGCGTGAGAGGCAGCTTCCTGCACGTCGCGCAGCGGCACCCCCGCATCCAGCGCCGCGGTGATAAATGCGTGCCTGAGCGTGTGCGGCCCGACTTTCTTGGTGATTCGAGCCTGCCGGGCGATCCGGCGGACGATCCGCCCAGCGCCATGGCGGTCCAGCCGCCGCCCACCGGGAGCCAGGAAGATGGGCCCTTCCATGCGCTCGCCGATCGCCAGGTCGATTGCCCGGGCGGTGCGTGGAGCGAGCGGGATGGTGACCACCTTCCCGCCTTTGCGGGTGATCACCAAGGTGCGGTGCCCGTGCTCGATGCCGAGCGCCTCGATGTCGGCGTTCGTGGCTTGGGAGACGCGCAGCCCGTTGAGGGCCAGCAGGGAGATCAGTGCGTGCTCGACTGGCGGGCCGAGCCCAGCGGCGACCAGCAGCGCACCGAGCTCGTTACGGTCCAGGCCGGTGGCGTGGGACTCATAATCCAGGCGGGCCGGCGAACATGCGCGGCGGGCGAGCGATCGAGGAGTTCCTCCTCGACCGCGTACCTGTAGAACCCGGCGACAGTGCACAGCCGCCGCGTGATGGTGGCCCGGGCACGGCCGCGAGCTTCCAGATCGCGGCCGAAGAGCTCGATGTCTGCGCGGCGAGCCTGAAACAGCCGCAACTGATGCTGCTGACACCAGCCGGCGAACTGCCGCAGGTCGAGCTCATACGCCTGACGCGTAAGGCCGCTGTAGGCGGCGAGGAACCCAGCTAATGCCAGCCGTTCCGTATTGGTGAAGACGGGCGCGACCGGGACGAGGGCAGCGGACGGGGTCGTGCTGGCCATGGGGCACCTCCGGGGTACGGGCTGAGACCCCGAAGCTGGGCCAGCTGAGGCCCCAGCAAATGACTAGAAGCCCACGGTAAAGCGGACCAGGACCATCACGCCAGGTCACGGCGCGCGCGCATGGATGTGCGCCCGTTGCCAAGCACCGCTCCCGAGCGCCGAATACGCGCAGCTTGCCGATGGCGGGTCCGGCGTTGTAGGCGCGCGCAGAATAATCAGTTCAGGACGACCACTCTGTTGCCGATAGGGGACTGTGGCGCTGACCGATCCGCGGTTGCTCGAGAATCCGCCGTCCTCTCGATCGTCTTAGGCCGGGTTCAGCTGCCCCGCAGAGCTCGCTTGCGGGGGTATCAGCTGGGGTGCCCGACGGCTGACGCGAAGTCCAGTAGCAGTTTGCCGGTCGTTTGCGGGTCTTCCAGCATCGGGGAGTGTCCCACGCCTGGCAGCAGCTCGACGCGGGCGCCGGGCACGGCTTGGTAGGCAGAAGCCTGTGAGGAGCGCCACCGCTGGTCGTCAGCGCCGAAGATCACCAGCAGCGGGATGCCCTGCCTGGTCAGCCGGTCGGGGAGGCTCTGGTGCGCGAGGTAGTTCAGGGGCTCGCGCATCGCTCCCACGAAGTCCTGGTGTGTCATCTTCATCGCGTGTTGGACGAAGGCAGCGGGGATGTCCACGGGGCGGGTGAAGGCGGTGCCTGCGGCCTTCCGGACGGACGCCTCGGTACGTAGTCGCCACAGCAGCCGGCCCGGAAACTGGGTCAGGGCCAGCCGGAAGAGCCGGTGTTCGGGGATCTTGGCTTCCAGGCCGGGGCCGAAGTCGATGAGCGCCAGGCCCGCTACCGCGCCGGGCCGCTGCTCGGCCAGTGCCGTGGCCACTGTGCATCCCGAGGAATGGCCGACCACGGTTACCTGGCCTACGCCGAGGCTGTCCAGCACGGCGCCGACTCGGCGGGCCTGAGTGCTGACGTCGTACCGGTCGGCGGGGCTAGCCGGACTCCCGCGGCCGAGCAGGTCGACGCGGATGACGCGATGCGCGCCCGCCAGTTGCGGGACGAGCGGGTCCCAGCTGGCCAGCGGGGCCGCGGCATTCTGGATCAGCAGCAGGGCGGGTGCGCCCGGCTTGCCGTCCTCCGCGATGTGCATGTCGCCGTCGTCAAGCCGCACGAACCGGTCACCGGCATCCGGACCGCCGGGCATGTGTTCCGCCATGCCGCTGCCTCCTGTCATCCTGCCAAGTCCAGCACTAAGTGGAGGTTACCACTAAACGTTGGTAACCTCCACTTAACTGGTTAGCCACCGTTATGTAGGAGCGGCCTGTGCGTGGCAGAAGCGGGGCGCGGCGCTGGTGGGCGCTCGGAGCGGTCAGCCTGAGCCTGTTCGCGGTGACCGTGGACGGCACGGTGCTGTCGGTGGCACTGCCCACCCTGGCCCGCGCGCTGCGCGCCACAGGGGCTGACTTGGAGTGGTTCTCCTCCGGCTACCTGCTGCTGCTCGCCGCCACCACCCTTCCGGCCGGGCTGATCGGTGACCGGTTCGGCCGCAAGAAGCTCCTGGCCGGCAGCCTCGCAGCGTTCGGCGCGGGCTCCGCACTGTGCGCCGGGGCGCACTCCTCCGCCGTGTTCGTCATCGCCCGGCTGCTGATGGGCCTGGCCGGGGCAGGGGTCACGGTCATGGCCATGTCCGCGCTCACGGTCTTGTTCAGCGACGACGAACGACCCAAGGCCGTCGGGGTCTACGAGGCCGCCAACTTCCTCGGCCTGCCCGCCGGGCCCGTGCTCGGCGGCTGGATGCTGACGCGGCTGTGGTGGGGGTGGGTGTTCCTGCTCAACGTGCCCATCGTCGCCGTCGGCCTGACCGCCGTCCTGGTCCTGGTCCCGGAGTCGCGCTCCGCGCGGCGGCCTGTGCTCGACCTGCCTGGCATGCTCACCTCGGCCGTCGGCCTCGTCATCGTGACCTACGGGCTGATCCAGGCCGGTCAGGACGGCTGGGGCGATCCGGGCGCCCTGGCGCTATTGGCCGCCGGCCTCGCCGCGCTCGCCGGGTTCGGGGTGCGGGAACTCCGGCTCGGCCAGCGGGGCGGCAGACCGCTGATCGACCCGGGCCTGTTCCGCTGCGCCTCCTTCACCTGGGGAGCGGTGCTCGGCGGGATAGCCGGGCTCGCCATGATCGGCGTGCTGTTCGCCATGCCGCAGTACTTTCAGGCCGTCCAGGGAGCAAACGCTCTCGGTTCCGGGCTCCGGCTGCTGCCGCTGATCGGCGGTCTCATCGCCGGCGCCCTGCCCGCCAGCGCGCTCGCCAGGACAGCCGGAGCCAAGCCCGCCGTGACGCTCGGGTTCAGCCTTCTCGCCGCCGGCGCCGTGATCGGCGCGACGACGGGAACAGCCGCGAGCAGCGCGTTCATCGCCGTCTGGATGGCCGTGCTTGGCGCGGGCGTCGGCCTGACGCTCACTACCGCGACCGCCGCGGCGCTGTCCCAGCTACCCGCCGAACAGGGCGGAACCGGCTCCGCCGTCGTCCAGGCGTTCCAAAAGACGGCCGGTCCGCTCGGCACCGCCATCATGGGTAGCGTCCTCGCCGTGGGCTACCAGGCCCGCCTCGGCCTGCACGCGATCCCACCGGCCGTAGCCGCCGCGGCCCGCCAGAGCGTCTACGGCGGCGTGGCCGCCGCCAGTCGGCCCGGCTCGGCGGCGCTCGCCCGCTGGGTCCGCGCCGCCTTCGCCGGCGGCCTGGATGTCTCACTGCTTGTCTCGGCGGCGATCGCCGTCGCCGGCGCGCTCCTGGCACTGGCATTCTTGCCACGGAGGACCACCATGACCGATTCAGCAACCAGCCCCGTCGGGCCAGGCTTGCGGGAACGCAAGAAGGCCCAGACCCGCGCCACGATCCAGGCCTGCGCGCTTCGCCTGTTCCGCGAGCAGGGCTATGACGGCACCACCATCGAGCAGATCATCGCCGCCGCCGATATCTCGGAGACTACGTTCTTCCGCTACTTCCCCACCAAGGAAGACGTGGTGCTCGGCGACGACTACGACCCGCTGCTCATCGAGGCGTTCCGTGCCCAGCCCCAGCACCTGGCCCCCGTCCCGGCCCTGCGCGCCGCGTTCGCCGCGACGTTCGCCGGCCTGACCGAACAGCAGCGCGCCGAGCAGAAAGAACGGATCACGCTCACCTTCACCGTCCCCAGGCTGCGCGCTGCCATGCTCGACCAGCTCTCCCAGGCCATGCAGATCCTCGCCCGTGCCATGGCCGAACGCGCCGGCCGCCGCCCCGACGACTTCACCGTCCGCACCGTCGCCGGCGCCGTTGTGGGCGCCGCCATGGCGGCCGGCGCGGCCGTCACCGACAACCCCGACGCCGACCTCCCCGCCCTCATCGACCAGGCCATCGCACACCTCGAACCAGGCCTCACCCTGTAACGCAGCCTGCCCGCACACCCGCCCAGCCCCGCATGGACTCGCCCGAGGCCACTCAGCAGGCCGGACACCGCGCGTCTGCCTTGCCGCGCCGACGGCAGCGAGCAGAAAGACCCGTTCTGCATGCATCAGCCGATGAGCAGCACCGACCAAGTGACCGCGCAGAGCGGCGGGTCCGCGCGCGGCTATCTCCTGCTGTCAGAACGCTTGCCAACCCCGCCCGCAGCCCATGATGCGGGCAGCGACCGTATGTTTATGCAGGTTCAGCCTCTGGAAGTGAATGCGCGCTTCTGCCGCCGACCGGGCGCGATATCCGGAGGCGGCTGGGACTGTCAGAAATTTCGTGGGCGGCGGTGATCTCCATTAGTTGAGGGTGATCCTGTCGCCGTGGTACATGGTCAGCGCGTTGATGGCTTCCTTCCAGCCCGGCGTTCCGCCGTTGACGTTAGTCCTGTTCTTGTGCGGTGTGGCGATGACGAGGTAGAGCACCTTCAGCGCGGAGGCCTCGTCGGGGAAGTGGCCCCTGCGCCGGCAGGCCTGCCGGAACCGGGAGTTCAGCGACTCGATGCTTATCTTGAGCTTTCGCGTCAGCAGGGGCTTTGACCTGCGGCGTCCCGTCGCGGACATGTCGCTAACGGGACGCTCGCACGCGGCGTGAACGTTTTTCATGGCGGTGAATTGTTACCGGATCGGGTTCGTTCCTGGCGCTGGTCGCCGAGCACGCTGGCGAGCTGGCGACGCAGCCGCGCGTTGTGGTCGGCTAGCTGCTTGTTGCGCTCGAGCGTGGCAGTGAGCCTGGTGCGCAGGGAGGCGTCGGTTGCCTGCTGGCGTGCGGGGACAACGGCGATGGAGCTGGCGGTGGTTGTTTCATTTCGCAGTCGGCGGATCTGGCCGGCGATGTCGGGCTGGGCGTAGAGCCATGATCGTGAGATCCGCGCCGCCGCGGCGACGGCGGCGAAGGTGACGGGAGCGCCGGACCGGTCGAGCTCGCGCAGGGCCTGGATGGCCCTGGACCTGGTTAGCTCGTGCCGGCGGGCCGCTGCTTCGTGGAGCGGGTCAGC
>JASHOE010000285.1 GCA_030041275.1 Streptosporangiaceae bacterium | reverse complement strand
GAACGGACGCGACCTGCGGCAGAGCCCGGCTCAGGGCGTTGGTCTCTGGGTGCGGCAGCCCGGCGAGCAGCTCGCCGAACCGGTCGCGAAGTAGGAGGCGCGAAGATCGCGCCACTTGCTGCCCTTCTGCAGTCAGGGCAAGTACCTGCCAGCGGCGGTCGGAAGGGACGGGTGTGCGCAGGATCAGGCCGGCGTCGGTCAGCCCAGCCAGCACCTGAGACACCGCTGGCCCGGACACGCCAGCCCGGCGGGCAAGCTCAGCCGCTGACAGATCCTCGTCGCTGATCGCGCGCAGGGCCAGGTACTGCGTCACCGTCAGCGGCGGCTCGTGGCTCGCCAGCAGCCGTTCAGCCAACCGTGCGGCGAGGAGTGCGACGGCAGCCAGCGAATCGGCGGCGCCGGGCAGCGGGTCCGTTGGCCGTGGCGGCATAGATAAGGTACCTTATCTATTAAGAATGCTTACCGAATTTAGTATCGCAGATGCCGGCCCAGTAGGCGTGTTCCTGCTCATGGTCCCGGAGAGTGCATGCATCCCCGTGCCCAGCGAGGTGACCTTGCTGGCCGCCGGCTTCGCGGTGCACCAAGGGCGCATGGCCTTGCTGGTCGCCATAGCGGCCGCGACGGCGGGCAACTTGGTCGGCTCGCTCGTCGCGTACGCCGTTGGCCGTCTCACCGCGCGATGGCGGCTGTGGCCCTGGGCACAGGCGGGGCTGCGCCGTTGTGACGCGCTGCTCGCTCGCCACGGTGCCATCGCAGTCTTCAGCGCACGGCTAATGCCGCTGGCCCGCACCTTCGTCTCTGTGCCCGCCGGGCACGCCCGCATCCCGATCTCTCGCTTTACGGCGCTGACAACGGCCGGGTGCGCCATCTGGGCCGCCGGGTTCGTGGTCGCCGGGATGCTGCTCGGTGCCAGCTGGCAGCACGCCGGCCACGCCCTGCGCATCCCTCTTCTGCTGCTCGCGGCAGCCGCGGGCGTCTTCCTCGTCCTGATGACACGTAGGAGGAAGAAGCAGCAGATCAGGGCCGCCGCTCAGCAGAAACGGGGCTAAATCGGCATTGCCGTTGCTTGCGCGTCGCGAAGCCTCGCGGACTGGAGGTTAGGGGCTCGGCGTTACTTTCGCCTTCCGGCGGTCGGTTGTCTGCGGACAGCGGTCGTTCCAGGTGTGGTCTGGCTAACAGGAGCTGCCGCGCGAGCACCGTTCCGGCGCGTCGGGCTGTGTGCTTGGCTATCGGGGTGACTGATGCTTCTTTTTGTGACCGGGTACGCGGCGGCGAGGTTGTCTTCGGTGGCTGGCTGGCGGCGCCAGGGCCGCTGACCGCGGGGCTCCTGGCGGCCGCCGGGCTCGACTACGTGGTCGTCGACCTCCAGCACGGCACGGCGACCGAGCACGACCTGCCTGCACTCACGACCGCCATCCGGCGCGCTGGTGCCGCCCCCATCGGGCGAGTGCGGCACGCGCATCCCGCCGACATAGGCCGGGCGCTGGATCTCGGCTGCGACGGCGTGATCGTGCCGAACGTTGAGACCGCGGAGCAAGCCGAGTCCGTCGCCGGAGCGTGCCGGTTCCCGCCAGACGGCTACCGTTCTGCAGGCGGCGTGCTCGCGCCTTCAGGCCTGCCCCTCTGCATCGTCATGGTCGAGTCCAGCCGGGCCATGGCGGAGCTGCCCGCCACGCTCACCCTGCCTGGCGTCGACGGCATCTACGTGGGGCCGCGAGACCTGTCGTACTCCCTCGGCTGCGCGCTGGACCCGCACGATCCGGTGCTGCGACCGGCGCTGGAGCGCATCTGGCTGGAATGCGCGGCGGCCGGCAAGCCTGTGGGGGTGCACGCTCCGGAGGGGACGGCCGCGAGGATATACCGGGAGAACGGGTGCCGGCTGGTGACCGTGGTAGCCGACACGTTCGCGCTGTCGCGGGCCGCCGCGGCGGAGCTGGCTACGGCGCGGGGCTAGGCGGGTCAGCTCGCTGGCTGCGGCGCGGGGCTAGGCGGGTCAGCTCGCTGGCTGCGGCGCAGGGCTAGGGCAGGTGGCTCGCTGGCTCCGGTGCGGGGCTAGGGGGGTCAGTTCTTGCCTCCTCGGCTGTCTTGCCGCCGCGGCGCGATTACCATGAGTAAGGGCGACGACCCGGCGAATGTTCACCATCGCCTCGGTCTGTCACGTGTGCGGTGTGCCAGCGCGGCCCTATGCTGCAGGCGGACTGTCCGCACCGCGGCTACCCCGGCCGCGTTGGCGCCAGGCTCAGCCTCGGAGGCGCAAAATGGGACTGATGGACAAGGTCAAGGCGCAGGCGACGCAGCTCGCGCAGAAGACCCAGGAAGCAGCTCAAGAGGGCAAGAACCGGCTCGACCAGGCGCAGGCCAACCGGCGCGGCGACGCCCTGCTGCGCCAGCTCGGCGCCCTCGTGTTCGCCGAGCGAACCGGGCGCGGTACGCCGGACAGCCAGACCAAGATCGACGAGCTGATCAACACAATCTCGGCGCACGAGCGAGAAAACGGGCTGAATCTGTCGCAATCGCCCGTTCCCCCGCCGGGCACCCCAGCCGACCAGGCCGGCTCCTACTCCGGCGGGCCGCCGTCCGGTCAGGACTCGTCCTTCTCGTCCGGCAGCGGGCCCGCAGGGCCGCCGCAAGGCGCACCGGGCGGATTCCAGCCTGGGCAGAGTTTCTTCCCGCCACCTGAGGATTCCGAGCCCGGCACACAGGGCCCGCCCGTCTGATCAGGCAGCCCCGGCGGCAGTCACTGCGATGATGGCGACCAGGGGGATGCGCCCGCCGCCATGATCAGGCGTCGGGCTGTCCTGATTCGGCGCGCGTCAGTCTGAGCCGACCTGAGCTGTCGCTCCGCTCGGTGTCGGTCAGCGGCACGCGTCCTGGGTCGCTGTGTGCTGCCCGCCCGGTGCCGCTGCCGTGCTAGCTCCGGCCGACGACTTCGCATGGTGCGCCGGGGGCGGGCCGGCGTCGGTCAGCCAGTGGAACAGTGCCGAGGCTGCAGACTGGTTCCACAGCACGGCCGACTCGCCGCTGGGGGTCTGGTAGTCGACCGAGGCAATGGGCACGGTACTAAACGAGACATCGGACGGCTTGAGACCGCGCAACTCGCTCGCTAGCTCGGTGAGGTTGAATCCGCGATCGACCCGGACTGCCGACCTGACGGCGGCCAGTACTTGCTGCAGTCGCGCCGGGTTGGCGAGCATGCCGGACGAGGTCGCCTCAGTAAACGCTGACGCCATCAGCTGCTGCTGGTCGGAGATCCGGGCCAGGTCTGAGGTGGCGAACGAGTGCCGGTCCCGGGCGAACTTCAGCGCCGTCACGCCGTTGACGTGATGCATCCCAGCCGACAGGTTGAGCCCGCTGTAGCTGTCATCGACCGCGTACGGCAGACAGACATTCACGCCGCCCAGAGCGCTGATCACGTTGACGAAGCCGACGAAGTCCACTTCCACGTAATCGTTGATGTCCAGGCCGGTGGCCTGCTCCACCGTAGCGACCATCAGCCGTGGCCCGCCGAGTCCGTAGGCCGCGTTGATCTTGTTCATCCCGTGCCCTGGGATGGCGACCCACGAGTCGCGCGGCAGGCTGACAACCTGCACACTCTGGTGATCAGCGGAAATGTGCACCACCATCATCGTGTCGGTGTTCTGGCCAGGGTCATCGCCGACGTGCAGCCGGAGTTGCTGCTGACGGGTCAGGCCGCCGCGAGTGTCGATGCCCACTACGAGGATGTTGACCGGCCCGCTGGACGGCGTTCCCGATATGCCTACGTCGAGCCGGCCGAGGCCTGCGCTGATGTAGGTCGTCACCACCCACGCGCCACACGCGAGCAGCAGGGTAGCGACTGACAGCGCGCCGACGGCCAGCAGCACGAACCGCTGCCTGCGCGCCCGCTGACTGGTGGTGACCTGCCGCACGAACCGGCGCCGGAAGGCGTGATAGTCGAGCTGGGCTGGCGTCTCGGGCGGCTTGGCTGCAGTGGGCGGGATGCGAGTCGCCGGCACCGGTCCGGTCTGCTCGCTGGCGGTCCGGTCCTGCTCGCTACTGGCCGCGCTGTCGCTGTCCTGCCGGGCCGCGTTGTCGTCGCTGTCCGGCTCGGCCGCGCTGTCGCCGTCCGCCCTGGCCTGGCCGCCATCCGCGCCGCTCCGCCGCCAGTCGGCGCCGCTCCGCGGCCACACCGAACCACGTTGCGGGCTATCCGCACTGCGCTGCGGGCCGTCCGCGCCGGCCTGCCCTGCGGGTTCGTGGTCGTCCGATGTCATGGGGTCGTCTTCGGCGCCAGGTGCTGCCTACCTGGCTAAGGCTTACCGGCTCGGTGCGGCCTAACCCCCGGCCGTCTGCTGTCGGCCGTCAGCTTTACCCGCGCATGGCTGGTGCCTTGCCAGCTGCGCAGAGTCGCCGCGGGCTTCCCTGGGCGCGCGTGACAGTAGAGGGAAGTTCGGGTACCATTGAGTAAGTTACTGACCAGTAGCTTAGTCCTACCAGGCTACGGGCGCGCGGGAGGGTCCGCATGGGGCACTTCAAGAGCAACCTCAGGGACATCGAGTTCAATCTGTTCGAGGTGCTGAACCGGCAGGACCTGCTGGGCGCTGAGCCATTCGCTGAGGTCGACGAGGAGACCGCGCGAGGCATTCTCGACGAGGTCAACAGGCTGGCTCTCGGCCCCGTCGCCCAGTCCTACGCTGACGCGGACCGGAATCCGCCGGTCTTCGACCCGGCCACGCACTCGGTCACGATGCCGGAGGCCTTCAAGAAGTCCTACCAGGCCTTCCTGGACGCCGAGTGGTTCCGGCTCGAGCTTCCGCCAGAGCTCGGCGGCAGCCGCGTGCCCCGCTCGCTGGCCTGGTCCGTGGCCGAGCTCATCCTGGGCGCGAACCCGGCTGTCTGGATGTACTCGAGTCTCGGCTCCTTCTCGCACGCGCTCTGGCTCATGGGCACGCCAGCCCAGAAGAAGGTGGCCGAGCAGGCGATCGAGCACCGGTGGGGCTACACCATGGTGCTCACGGAGCCCGACGCGGGCTCGGACGTCGGGGCCGGCCGGACCAAGGCCATCCAGCAGCCCGATGGAACCTGGCACATCGAAGGCGTCAAGCGGTTCATCACGAGCGCCGAGCACGACATGGCGGACAACATCCTGCACATCGTGCTAGCTCGACCCGAGGGCGCCGGACCGGGCACAAAGGGACTGTCGATGTTCCTGGTTCCCAAGTACCTGATCAACCCGGACGGGTCGGTCGGCGAGCGCAACGGCGTCTACGTGACCAACGTCGAGCACAAGATGGGCCTGAAGGCCTCGACCACGTGCGAGCTGACCTTTGGCGCCGAACGCCCCGCAGTTGGCACGCTGGTCGGCGACGTCCACGACGGCATCCGCCAGATGTTCATGATCATCGAGTTCGCCCGGATGATGGTGGGAACGAAGGCGATCGCCGCGCTGTCAACTGGTTACCTCAACGCGCTCGACTACGCCAAGACCAGAGTCCAGGGCGCCGACCTGACCCAGATGACGGACAAGGCTGCGCCGCGGGTCACGATCATGAGGCACCCAGATGTGCGCCGCAGCCTCCTGCTGCAGAAGTCGTACGCCGAGGGCATGCGCGCGCTGGTGCTGTACACGGCCACCCAGCAGGACGCCATCCAGGTCGCTAGCACGCGGGGCGAGGACCACGCGCTCACGTCGGCAGTGAACGACCTGCTCCTGCCGATCGTCAAGGGCGTCGGGTCGGAGCGCGGCTACGAGCTGCTCGCCCAGTCGCTGCAGACTCTCGGCGGGTCCGGCTACCTGCAGGACTACCCGATCGAGCAGTACATCAGGGATGCCAAGATCGACAGTCTCTACGAGGGGACGACCGCGATCCAGGGCATGGACCTGTATTTCCGCAAGATCGTCCGGAACCAGGGCGCAGCGCTAACCTACCTGCTGGAGCAGATCCGGGAGTTCGCCGCGGCGGAGGCCGGCAATGGCCGCCTCAAGACGGTGCGAGCAGCGGTGGCCAGGGCGGCCGACAATGTCGAGGCGATCGTGGCCGCGATGAATGGTTACCTCGGTGGGAGCCTCCGGCAGTCGGAGGAGATCTACCGCGTCGGGCTGAACACGACCAGGCTGCTGCTGGCACTCGGCGATCTGGTCATCGGCTGGCTGC
>JASHOE010000284.1 GCA_030041275.1 Streptosporangiaceae bacterium | reverse complement strand
GTCAGCGTGGCCGATCCGCCTGCTGAGCGCCTTCCAGTCGATCTTTGCGTCGCGGCCAGCCGTCGCATAGCTGTGCCGGACATCATGAAGATCGATCTCCGGCAGCCCGGCAGCTGCGGCCAGCCGCTTGAAACGACGGGTGATGGTGTCAGGGTGCGGCGGGGTGCCGTCTTCCCAGCAGAACCTCACCCCGCGATCGTGATAGCCGGACCCGAACTCGGCGCGCTCCTGGACGTGGCGGCTGCTCACTTATATTCGGCGCCTATGAGGAAGAAGGGGGAGCAGTAACCTGTCCGGGCTCATCTCTGGTGACGATGGTCAGGTTGATCAGTCCGGCCAGGACGGCAACTCCGGCCAGTGTGACCGCTCCGGCACGGGTGCCGAGGGTAGCCAGGGTTAGTCCGCCCACGGGAAGTGCCAGGGTCTCGACCCAGGAATTGATGGCAGTGGTGACACCCATGATCCGGCCGTGCGCTTGCTGGGGCGAGGTGTGCTGAAGAGCGGTGATCGTGATCGTGCCGAAAACCGCTCCTGTGACGCCCCAGGTGAACGCGCCGACATAGGCGACGGGTACGAAGGTGGTTCCGGCGAACAGGCAGGCGGCTAGGCCGTAACAGGTGCCGCTCGCACCCAAGACCCGACGGCCGTTAAGACGGCCCTTCAGGCGGGGGATGATGAGGCTGGCCAGGATTGCTCCGATCCCGGCCGCCGCCTCGAATAGGGCGAATTGCGAGGGTGGCCGGTGTAGGACGTGCCGTGCGTACAGCGGCTCCACCACCAGGAACGCCGCAGAGGTGAAGGTCACTGCGGCACTCATCACCATGATTAGCTGTATTTTGCGATGACGGACTACCAGCTTGAGACCGTTCAGAAAATCGCGGTGCCAGCCTGATTGCTCCGGCGGCCGAGCTGGCCGGAGCGAGAGCGGCAAGACCACCGCCACGCCGATCAGGTAGCTGACCGCATCCAGGATGAACGCCGCTGGGAACCCAGACAGCGCAAGGGCCGCGCTCGCCGCCAGAGGGCCTACAACGGCACCGGCCGACGAGGCACCTCCGAGCAGTGCGTTGGCCGCCAGCAGATCATCGTCGGCGACGATCCTGGGCGGCAGTGCGCTGCCGGCTGGTCCAGCGAGCGCGCGAGCGATGCCATAGCTGACTGCTGCGATGTCGAGGATGGCTAGTGATCCCGCGGCTGCCATGCCAAGCGCGGCGCCTGCCGCTGCGATATACGCGGTTACCAGCGCCATCTTTGGGCCGATCCGGTCGACCCAGACACCCAGGAACGGGCTGAAGACAGCGGGCGGGGCAGCCCAGCAGACGATAGTCAGCGAGACCGCGTATGAGCTGGCGTTGAACCGGTAGGCCGCGAAGCCCCACAACACGATCGCTGACGCCCATCCGCCGATCGAGTTGACACTCTCGCCAGCGACGAGCAGCCCAAAACGGGCATCGCGAAATGACGGGCGAACCACCGGCGATACGCGAGGCGCACCGCGGGGTCGCCGAAAAAACCCACGCACAACAAACCTCCGAGAAGAGCCACGGCTAGGGCACGGGGCCGCAGCGTCCCGGACAGCGCGAAGGGCTTCAGGACAGAACGATCAGCAGGCTTCGGGTCCGGGGGATGCGGCAGGACCGGCCTCAAAGACGGTGACCACGGCATCTCCTCCGGACAGGCCAGCATCAGCTGGCGACGAACGGGGCCTGATTGCCCGGCTCGGGTGCCGGTCTCGACAAAGCTTGCCAGGCCGCACGGGAGCCGAACCCAGCATGCCACAACTGATCAACTTCCGCCGACTGGAATATCCGGGGACCGGCCACTCCAAACGACAGCGGGCCATCGAATCAATCACTTGGTCGCAGCCCTTGCGGCAGCTGACGCCGCGCACCCGGATTCGGGCGAACGACCAGCCTGAACGGAAGCTGGTTCTCAATCCACAGCAGTCCTGCCAGGTCCTCCGGCCATCGCCAGGGTGAGACGGGCTCCATGCTGACCGCCTGGCTCCCGATGTACGGATCGCCTGCATCAAACTGGACCCCGACGACGAGCGGGACTTCGTACGCTTGCGCCAGGGCGCGGTAGCCACGGACCTTACCTTCGATCCGGCTCATCAGCCGCTGGGCGCTGACTGACCCAGCGCGAGCTGGGCGGGACGAAACATCATTTGTCCGCGGCTGGTCCGCGAGACCGAGCCCTCGAGCGATCGAGCCGCCGTGCAGCGCTTAGCAAACTGGACCGGCACTGCGGCGCCGCCGTCACCTGCCACAGTGGTCACCATCGCGCGCGAGCTCAAGATCGCGGAGCACGCCCAGGTCGAGCGAGCCGTTCTAGCCGGTAGACGAGGCCGTCTGTGCCTCATCCTTGCGGGATGCGTGCTTGGCTGCCATCTGGGCGGGCCCGGATGCGGGTCAACGGCCCGGCGACGCCTTTGCAGGGGCTGCCAGGTAGGCGAGAGCCTGCTCGAGCCGATATGGCACTTGTCGCCAGGGGAACCGAACGCTACGAACTGACCGCAACCATTGTGAACGCACTTGCTCACGGCGGACCGTCTGTTGATCCTGAGGCCGTCATAGAGCATCGCCAATCAGGATTCTAAGGACCACGGGCCAGAGCGAGGCATGGCTTCGCGGCCACATCGCCCGGTTATCCGCTGAACTAGATCCCGGCTAACCACAGGTCTTCTGCTCCGCAGGCCCAAGTGGTCAACCACAGATCTGGCACGCCCGCGCGCAGCCGCCCTGCAGGCGAGCCTCGTCTGAGCCGGGCCGTTTAGGCATTTCTGCCCACAGCGGGTTGCGGCGCAGAAAGGGGCAGTTCGGCCTCTGCCCGGCGGGCGCCCGAACCGGAAGCCTGTCACTCAGCGGCAGGAGAATGCCGGCTCGTTCACAACGGATTGGAGAAGCAGCATGCCAAACCCATTTGAACGATTGCTCTGGGCATGTGGGGCCCTCGTGGTGCTCGTGGCAGGAGGCTTCCTGCTAACCGCCGCTGAGGCTGACGGGGCCGGCGCAACCGGCATCAGCATCGGCGGTGTGCTCCTTTTCGGTTTCTGTGCCAGGCAAGCGCTCCGTGGCCTCTAGCCCAGCCAGTCTGTCCATCCAACAAAACTACGGCGAGAAAGGTATCCCCATGAGCAGCCAAGACCAAAGTCAGCAGCCAAAGCTGGACGCTGGCAAACTCGGTCATGCAGGGAAAGCAGCTGGCAAGGTAGCGCTCATGATCGCGCTCTATGCCATCGGGGGCCCGCTTGTGCTCTTCGGGTTCGCGACCCAGGCCGAAGGCGCCGCCCGAGGATGGCTCGCGATCGGCCTGGGGTTCGTCCTCTGCGGTGCTGCAACAAGCGTCGCAAAATCGCTGTTATAGCCCGGCCCTGTGACAGCAGGTGTAACTGATCGCCAGGCGTTAAAGTCCGCCGTGACGAGATCGTTCGAGGTAAGGGAAGCCCTGATGACTGCCGCACCGGGTCGAACAGTAAGCGCAGGTCAGGGCCTGATCGCCGGAGGCGCCTGCGCCGGGCGTTACGGGAACGGGTTGAGGTTCTGCTGGCAGACAGTTCCGGGTGCGGGCAGGGAACCGTCAAGGGTGTAGTTGACCATGTCGCTGAAGGCGCAGGCGCTGGGGTTTTCGCCAGTGGTGTGCCCGTAGCCGTCGACGGTTAGCAGCCGGGCCCGGGCCAGGTCGCGGGACATGGCGACCGAGTCCTGGTAGGCAGTCCAGGGGTCGCCAGTGTTGCCGACGACCAGGATCGTGCTGGCGGTGGGCCGGTTCCACGGGCCGGTGTAGCGGTCCTGGTCTGCGGTGGCTGGCCAGTCGGCGCAGCCAAAGAGGTTCCATGCCGCGGTCGGCGCGAAGGTGTTCACCGACGCGGCGGCTGCGTATGCGGCGAGGTCGCGTGGGTTCGGGCTGTCGGCGCACTGGATGGCGAGCTGCTGCTCCGGCCCGGTGTAGTAATTCGGGCCGGCGGCCGGGGCAGATGACGGGCTGGCCGTGGGAGCTGGGCTGGGCTTGCGGCCGGTGGCGGCTGTCCACAGCTGCTGCAGCAGGATGGCGTTGTCCTGCCACTGGCTGACCTGGCCCAGGTTGGACGCGGCGTCGACCACGTCCGCGTACGTGTAGGTGCCCTGCTGTCCGAGGCTGATCTGGTGCTTGCGGGCCAGGCGCAGCAGCGTGTGCCACTTTGTGCTGGTCGCGGCCGGCGTGCCGGCCGAGAATGCGCAGGCCGCCGTTGAAGCGTTGCCGCACAGGTCGAGGAACGCGGTCATCACCGCTTCTGACGCCTGCCCTGCGCCTATCCGCGAGAAGGCAGGTACCTGGCTGTTGCCGGTGCTCCAGGCGACAGGGTTGAAGTTGCCGTCCAGGATCATGTGCCCGGTTGTGGCCGGGAACAGGTTGGCGTAGATCGCGCCGAGCAGCGTGCCGTAGGACGCGCCGTAGTAGTTCAGCACGCGCGCTCCGACGGCCTCGCGCAGCAGGTTCATGTCCCGGGCGATGTCAGCGGTGCTGTCATGGTCAAGCAGCGACCCCGCGTGACGGGCGCACCGGGTGTCCAGTATCGCGTAGGCGTGCTCGTAGGCAGCCTCCTGTGCCTTGCCCACCGGGAACCCGCTCGGCAGCGGCCCCGTTGCCTTTTGCTCTGCTGCCTCGCTCGGGTAGCAGCGGACCTGCGTGCTGTATCCCATCCCGCGCGGGTCGAACGTGATGATGTTGTACCGCTCCTGCCAGGCCGACGGGAAAATCTGGTATGCCGTGGGCAGGCTGCTGACTTGCGGTTCTGGGCCGCCGCCGTTGAAGAACAGCCAGCCCAGGCTGCGCCCAGGCCCGGTCGCCCGATGGCTGATCACGGCGATCCTGATCAGCGCTCCGCGCGGGTCGCGGTAGTTCAGGGGCACATGCGCGGTAGCGCAGTAGAAGCCCTGATCGCATGGCTTCCAGGCCAGCACCGGAACCACGGGTCCGGTCGGCCGCGCCGCCGCCGAGGCTGCAACTGGCACGGCGCCCAGGGCTGCGACGAGCCCTACCGTCGCCGCCAGTGTGGTGACCCATGAGAACCTGCCGCGGATCTTCCTGTTCACTGCGGTCACTCTCACTCTCACTCTCACTCTCACTCGTCCTCACGGCAGGCTGCTGGCCGCCCGTTCTGGCAATTCGAGCAGTGCCATCGCAGCGCTCCTTTCCGAGAGAATACTCTAAGAGTATTCTCTCAGAAAGTAGTTCGACTGAACCGGGTTCGTCCCGGACCGTGTCGTTGCGCGCTGCCTCGTCGGGCTGGCTGCGCTGAACAGCTTGCGGCTGGAAGCCGCCGAGGCCGCGAGTTACCGTTGTAGGGACAGGCATAGCGATCACAGCAGGTCGATAGCGTCTCCTGAGAAAGCTGGCGGGTCAGATGCGCGAATCTGGCGAGAGCAGTACAGGGCACGACCGCGAGGCAACACGCCGGGCAAACGGCTATCCCTTCGGGGAAGGGTGCAGCCCGGTGCCACCGCCCCTGACTGACCACACCCTGGGCCGGAGGCAGGTTGCGCCGCCGCTGACGGATCATACGAAGGGCTGCAGCCCGGTTGCGCCGCCGCTGACGGATCACACCATGGGCCGCAGTCTGGTTGCGCCGCCGCTGACCGATCATACGAAGGGCTGCAGCCCGGTTGCGCCGCCGCTGACGGATCACACCATGGGCCGCAGTCCGGTCGCGCCGCCGCTCACTGATCATACGAAGGGCCGGAGCGCTGTCGCCCCGCCGCTGACCGATCACTCGAAGGGCCGCGACCCCGTGGCGCCGCCGCTGACTGATCACACCAAGGGCCGCGGTCTGGTTGCGTCGCCGCTGACCAAGCCCTTCCGCGCCTGACGATTCAGGGCGGTTGAGCCGTCTGATTACGCTGCTCCGTGATTACTCCGGCTGCTGTCTGGCGGTGGAGGCCCGGGCGTTGAGTTCTTGCTCGATCGTCGCCACGAGGTCGGGATGCATGCTCAGCCTGCGCAGGAAATCTGGGGGGAACCCGAGCTGGCGGTTCGCCTCCTCAATCACGGGCCGGCCCATGCCGAGTGCCTGCGCCAGCATGTCGTCGCGCTGGTAGGCCGGCGGGAGATCTGCGATGTCCAGATCCGCCGGACGCCGGAACGTTCCGTCACCGGCCGGGAGCCACGCCGCCTCGACCGCGGCCTTGCCCATCGGCGAGAGGGTGCTCTCGCGCCGAGCGTCCACGAACTCCTGGCGGGGAGACTTCTCGACAACGCCAGCGATGAGGTGCCGGTTGGGCACGAGCAGAACGTTCCAGACGTATTCCGAGCGAGCGGAATTCGGGTGACTCAGCGCATACTCCACGCCGTCGAGGTCGGCGGACGGATCGAATCCGGCGATCCCTCGCTCGTGCCGGGCAAATTCGTCGGCGATGACCACGTAGCCGAGGTCGTCCGCTTCGTGTGCGGTCAGCCGGACCGTTTCCCTGACGCCGATCGCGCGCAGCTGGGGAAGCCAGGGCCCGTAGACGTCGGCCGTGAGCCAGGCGTCGGGGTTTCCGTCGAAGTAGATCTCCAGGGCCTTGGCCCGCTGGTACAGCTCGCCCGGCAGCATCAGGCGGCTCTCGCCCGTCCCGGCGTTCTCGCCGACGAGGAAGGCGGTCTGGCGCAGCTGCTCGAGCAGCTGGTCTCTGCCGGCCCGCGGCGCCTCAGCCAGCGCGCGGGCGACGAGCTCGAGATCGGCCTCGTGCTGTGCCATGTCCAGCTTCGCGACGTCGGCGTCGTCGTAGCGGGCAAGCACGTGGTCGAGGATCTCGGCCACGACATCCGGCTCGGCGAAACCGAGCGCCTCCAGGAACCGGTGCGCCTCGGGCAGGGCAGCGACGGCCCGCCGGACCGTGGCGAACTCCGTTGGCACCGGGCCCGGGAGGTAAGCGGCCGGCCTGCCCCGTGCGTCGAACGGAGCCACGTGAACGCCGTCTTCGAGCCGGATGATCGGCTTCGCCCGGGCTGGGCCCGGCTGATCGCCCGGGCGGCCCGGCTCCCGCCACAGCGACTGGTGCTGGTAAAGGAACGAGTAGAAGCGCCCGATCCACTGATCCGGCCGGGCCGAAAGGAAATCGCCCGTGAGCCGGGCGACGACGGCATGCGGCGTCAGTTCATCCACGCCGGCCTCCTCGCGGAGGTACCGCCAGAGCAGGGGCGTCCGGTCTTCTGTGATCTCGTCGTGGACAAAGCCGACCGGGCCCGGGTCTGCGCAGAGCTCGCCGAGCAGCTCCGGCGTCAGCAGCTCGCGAAGGCCTGCTCCCCGGGCCAGCTTCACCTCCGTGGCACGGCGGTAGCCGTCCGCGGCGGGAATGAGCCTGTCCCGGGTGAGAGCGGCGCGGGTCGCGTCGAACAGAGCCCGGAACATCGTCTCGGGCGGGAACCGGGCGGCGTCCAGCGGCAGCGCCTGGAGGATGTCGGCCGTGAGCAGCCCTTCGTCGCGCAGATCGGCCAGCACGTCGGCGAGCAGGCTGGCGGTCTCGTGAACCAGCGCCTGGTTCCACGAGTCGTGCTCGGGAACGTTGTCCCGGGCCGGTGTCGTCCGGTACGGGCCCTGGATCAAAAAGCCCAGGAACGTTTCCTTCTGCGTGGGGAACGACACCACCAGCGGCGAGCTCTCGCGCCTGGCCAGCCGGCGTGCGTCGATCCCGGTCAGCGCCATGAAGGCGATCTCGACCCGGAGCTCGGGCTCACCAAGAGCGTCGAGATTGCGGTGCCAGACAAGCCACTGCTCGTTGCTGCGGCGTCCCGCCCGCCGGCTGGCCAGCGTGACCTGGCGGCCCGCGTTGGAACCCGGTGCTGAGGTGCGCTCGAGAACCGCGTCCGGCGTCTGCTGAACCCGGATGTGCACCCGTTCGATGCGGCGCAGGAATAGCAGGGTCCCGGCGTCGAGGCTGCTCAGGGCGGTGGAGATCTCCTGGGCGGCGAGCGTCGCGGGGACTTCCGCCCGGTCGAAGGGAAACACGAAAATCGTTCCGGCTTCGGGCGCATCGAGTGGCTCCACGGCGTGCGGCCGGACATATTTCTCGATCCGGAAATGCTCGTCCGAGCTGTAGACCCGGGGCGTGTTCGTGTACGCGTAGACCGACTTGAAGCCGATGCCGAACCTGCCGATCTGGGTAAGGTCCTCGGCCTTGGTGCCCTGGCTGACTCCGCAGATGCCGCGCACGTCGGCGGCATTGAATGGACGGCCGTCATGGCGTACCTCGAGCCGGTCGCCGAAAAGCTCAAAGGTCAGCTCCGTCGCGCCCGCGTCTTCCGCGTTCTGGATCAGCTCGAAGATGAAGTGGGCGCGGTCGCTGTAGAGCTGCCCGAGCAATTCGAGGACGGCCGTGTCCCAGCCGTAGCGCGCAATGTTCTCCGCGCGAATCTCGTCATAATCAGTGGGCACCTGTGATCTCCACGACTCAGCCTGGACGCGCTGCGGGGCACGGGGCAGGTATGCCAGCGTAGAGCCCGCCACGAGGCCTCGCAGAACCCGGCCGGCGGTGGCCAGGGACCCCCAACCGGCGCGGTCAGGCGGTTCGGTGCTGGCCGCGGAAGCCTGGGTACGTCTAGAGCGCGCTCACGGCAGGCTCCATTGCTGGTTCGCGTTGCCGCTGCAGTCCCAGATCTGCAGCTGCGTCCCAGGCGTGGTGGACCAGTTCGTGTCGTCGAGACACTTGCCTGACTGGGGGTTGTAGAGCGCGCCGTCGCTTTGCGGCTGCCAGACCTGCGCGCCCGACCCGTTGCAGTAGTAGAGGTCCACGAGCGTGCCGTCCGCCGTCCCGCCGGCGTTGATGTCCATGCACATGCCGAGCACCTGCAGGGTGTCGTTCGAAGTGTCGAAGGTCCACTGCTGCGCGTCGGTGCCGTTGCACGTGTAGACCTGCACCGGGTTGTAGTTCGCGGTGCTGGCGCTCTGGTCGTCGACGCAGAGCCCGTCGTACCCGGTGATCGGCCCGGTTGGGCCGAGGGC